>JBGSPJ010000414.1:0-2514 GCA_041738655.1 Rhodothermales bacterium
CGCCTCCTTCCGTCCAGAACGCCGACAGCGCGCCGCCCGATAGCCCGGGGACGCCGTTCGCCCACGTGGCGACGGTCGTTCCGGTGTGGACGATCGCGCCGTAGGTCGCGAACCGGGCGACGACAAAATCCTCCCCGAACACTTCGATAAAGCCGGACTCGCGGAGCATAGGAGGCTTCATCAGGACGCTCCCGGAGGCAGAAAGGGCGCTGAGCTGGTCGTAAAAGCCGGCGGGGTACAGGTCGGCCGCCGGCACGATCCCATTTAGCCAGTGCTGCGGCGCCCAGGCCTGCGGGGCCGAGGTTGACGCCACGTTCCACGTCCAGCTCAGGCTGCCGTCGGTGTCGGCGTTGCGCTGGGAAATGGCGAGGGCGATGTCGGCGCGCATCTGCGCCTCGTCCGGTAGCCCCTGAAAATAGGTCGTGCCCAGCGTACGGCCGGTCCAGACGAGGTATTTGGCTTCGTCGGTTGTCATGGCGACGGCGTGGTCGCGGGCGTAGGTGTGCCACTGGTCGGTGACCGAGCCCCAGACGGTGCCGGTGTTAAAATGGGAGGGGCTGGTAAACCCGCCGTCGGGTTCGGGGAGGGTTTGATGGGCCTTGAGGCGTGCGGATCGCTCCAGATACCCGTCGATTGTGGCGTCGTTGTATAGCAGGGCTGCCCACGCGATGAAGCGCTGCGCGATGCCCTCGTAGGAGAGGTCGATTCCGTCGTCGCCGTGTTCGTGGAAGTGGCCGTCGCCCATGATGACGTTCAGGACGTAGCGGGAGTGGTTCAGGGCGCGCGACCGGAGGGCTTCGTCGTCGATGGCCTCGGCGGCGTACCACAGGCCGGCGAGCTGGAAGGTCTCCATGTCCGCCCCGCCGTTGCCCGAGGGGTAGAGGCCCGTCAGCCGGTCGAAGATTCGGCGGAGGCCGTCTTCGTACGCAGCCTGGATGTCGGGCGGAAGGGATGGCTTCACCACGTAATACACGTACGCAAGGCGGGCGAGGTAGCCGCCGATGTAGTCGCTGCGCCTGTTGGCGGAGGACGTTTCGAGGTTGTGTTCGGTCAGGATGAGGTCGACCGCTGCCGCGGCGAAGGCGCGGTTGATGCCGGCCGGGTGCTGGAAATACGGGTTGCCGGGGTAGTCCCACGCCACCCACCAGGCCGTTTCGAGGGGATCGAAGAAGCCGCTGTTGCGGCCGATCTGCATGTACACGTTTCCGTCTCGTTCGATGGAGGCGAGTGTGAAGTGGCCGGCATCGACCCGGAGACCGGTATTCGCCGGCATCTTACGTCCCCGATCTTCCATTAAAATCCAGGTGCGGTGCAGGTCATCGACTGTTGTAAAAAAGGAAGGATCGTAGACGATGGGCTGGAGATCCACATCAAAATCGGCCTCATCGAGCGTGCCGAGGTACGTCCGCAGCGTGATCTGATAGGGGTGGACCTGAGGGATTTGCGCCAGCGCCGTGTTAGCGGCGATCAGGCCGGCAAGAAACGCCCAGAGGCGGATGCGGTATCGGGGGGCGAACGGCATGGGGGATGGGCGAAGGAGGTAGGGGTAGTATCGGCCGGAGAGGGCTGGAGGTATATGGGGCGATGAGGAGCTCGGATCAAAAAAGAGCCTGACTCGCTCTAAGCAGAGTCGTAACCAGTACACCAATCCATATCGCACATGGATGCCTCAACTCCGCTCTCGCCACTCCAATTGGAGATCCTGAAGGCCTATGCCTTTGAACCGACCGAAGAAGAATTACGCCAGGTGAAGACATCGCTGGCCAAAATTTTTGCAAATCGACTCACGGCCCGAATCACCAAGGCGACGAAAGACCAGGGTATCACGCAGCACGATCTGGACCACTGGCTGAACGATGATGCGCAGTGAGTTTAGTGTTGTCCTCGACACCAATGTGCTGCTCGTTTCGTTGGCCGCCAGCTACTCCTATCATTGGGTCTTTGAACGCTTGATCGGCGGGGAGTATGAGCTCGTGCTGACCAATGAAATCCTGGCGGAATACCAGGAACAAGTCGCCTTGCGGTATGGACTAAGAAGTGCGGATGCCCGGCTCGACTTCTTACTGCTCCTTCCTAACGTCACGCTGATAACACCGTTTTACCGTTGGCAATTGATCAGCGATGACCCTGACGACAATAAGTTTGTGGACTGTGCTATCGCGGCAAACGCCGATTTTATCGTTACAAACGACAGGCATTTTCGCGTATTGGAACGTATCAATTTCCCTCAAGTGCGAACGATCACAGTCGCTGATTTTCAGCGTATGCTCGACTCCCTCCTTTAGTCACAGAACAAGCCGGTGTAGAGCCTCAAGGCCCCTTATTTCAACACCCCCTCCGCTACCCCCTCTTCCATAAAATCCGCCCAGGCCTGGCAGACGATGTCGTGGTCGTATTCCCCCAGAAACGCATCACGGGCCCGCATGCCGTAGAGGGCGCGGAGGTCGGGCCGGTCGGCGAGGGCGACGAGGGCCTGGATGACCTCATCGGTGGCGCGACCGCCGGCGCGGTCGG
>JBGSPJ010000441.1:0-7562 GCA_041738655.1 Rhodothermales bacterium
GCCTCGCTCCAGGCGCTCGGCATGATCGAAATCGAACGGATGGACGTACGCGGCGTCTTCCACCCCGCCGCCGACTCCGCCCCGCCGTTCTCGGTCGCCCTTGCGCTCGACGCGCAAAGCCCTGTGGGCCACCTCGCCGGCTCGATCGACCTCTCCCGCGATGCCCGGCAGACCTTCACCTACCGGGCCGACCTCGTGGCCGACTCCCTCGATCTCTCCATCGCCTTCGAAAAGGCGCCGGCGACCGATCTGAACGGTGCGTTGCTGCTCTACGGCGATGGAGCGACCCTCCCTCTCGCCGGCGGCGAACTGCGGCTCACGCTTGGCCCCTCAACGATCAATACGCATGCGATCGACACGCTCGATGTGTATATCGCCGCCGGCAATGGACTGTGGGATGGTGCGCTCTTCGCCAACCGCGCCGGCGCCGGCCGGATCGAGGCCGAGGGGCGGTTGGACCTGGGGGCCGCTACGCCGGCGTTTCACGGCGACGTGTCCCTTCGCAGGCTCGACCTCGGCGCGGTTTTCGGCAACGACTCGCTCCGCACCGATCTCAACGCCCGCCTCGGGCTGCGCGGCGAGGGCCTCGGCTGGAACGACCTCCTCGGCCGCGTCCAGATCGCCTTCGACTCGTCCTCCGTGGCCTATGGCGACAACGAGCCGCGCCCCATCCTGGCCAACAAGAGCGCCCTCACCCTCCAGGAATGGGGCGATGGACAACGCCGGCTTGAACTCGATGGCGACGCCCTCACCCTCACGGCCGAAGGCGACGTGTTCGCGGCGCCGCTCGCGGCGCTCGGCCGGCTCTGGGGCGAAAGCCTCGCGCGCTCGTTCGAGAAAGAGCGCTCCAAGCCCCGGATGCACATCCTGACCTCCAACGAGGCGGAGGATGTCCTCACCGAGCGGGCGTTCGCCGAAACCATCGACGAGCTCTACATCGAACAGCTCCGAAACCGCGCCCGACAGCGGATCGCCGAGGCCGGGGTGGATTCGATCCTCCATGTCGACATCCGTCTCGCGCTCCACCGGTCCGACCTCCTTATCGGCGCCTTCCCGCCGACCTTCGCCGAGCTCGACACCGACCTCCACGGCGAGTCGCGCATCGATGTCGGCCCAGACGTGTTGGGGATGGCCGGCATCTTCTCCGGCGACTCGCTCGAGACCGCGCTGACCAAAAGCCAGTCCCCCCATATCGAATTCCAGCTCACCGGCCACCTCGACACGCCGCTGATGGACAACCTGGAGATGCAGGCATCGCTCGCGGCCGACTCCCTCCTGTTTGCCGGCCACTACTTCCGGCACCCCTCCATGGCCATCACCCTCAGCCGGCGGAGCGGACGCTTCACGCTCCTCACTCAGAGCGGTCCACGATCCGGCTCCCAGCGGGTGTCGGCCCGGCTGGACCTGTTGCCGGACCGCAACCGGTTCACCCTGCAGGACCTCGCGCTGTCCGTCGGCTCCTCTGCCTGGACCACCGTTTCCTCCGGCCCGATCGACGTGTACAGCGACGCCATCGTCCTCCCCGAATTCGTGCTCGAAAGCCCGTCCACCCTCGCCGGCGGCACCCAGCGCATCCGCACGAGCGGTGTGCTCTCTACCCGCAGCGCCGACACCACCTTCATCCATGTCGACCACATCGGCATCCGCCCGTTTTCGGAGTTCGCGAATATGAACATCCCGATGGGTGGCCTCGTGAGCGGCCGGCTCGCCTTCACCTCGCACGACCTCCAGCCCGAAATCACGGGCGCGTTGTCGATCGACCACCTCTCGCTTGACAACCGGGTGCTGGGCAACCTCACCCTCACCAGCCGCTTTTTGCCCGGCCTGCCGGATGTCGGCCTCACGATCGACCTCGCCCCCGTGCCCCAGAATGCGCGCCGGATGATGCTCCCCGATGCGGCCGTGACCCCCATCTACGAAGAAAATGCCCTGCAGATCGCCGGCACGAGCCGGCTGCCCGTCTACAACCGCCAGCGGACGGGTTTTCTGGATGCCGGGTCGTTCGACCTCGATGTGAACCTCGAGCGGGCCGATGTTTTCTTCTTCGAGTTCATCTTCCCCGAACTGCTGCGCAACGTAAACGGCTACGTGGCCGGCAACGGAAGCATCACCGGCGACTTTTCCTACCCGCTCTTCGACGCGCAACTCGCGCTGCACGACGGGGCGCTGGACATCCCCCGGTTCAACCTCGCCCTGCGCGACGCCGCGACGCCCATCACCGTCGACAGGCGGGGCATCCACCTGAGTGACGCTACCGTCCGCGACCAGACCGGCGGCTCGGCCCGCATCGAGGGGTCGTTCCTATTTAACGAGTACCGGTATTTCTCCTTCGACCTCCGGGGTGTGCTCGACGAATTCCTCATCATGAACCGGACGACCGGCGAGGATCTGCCTTTTTACGGCCAGATATGGGCTTCGGGCAACGCCACGCTCACCGGGCCGACGTCCAACGCCTTCCTGGTCTCGAACGACGCCGTCACCACCGCCAGCAGCGAACTCTATATCCCGATCACCGAAGACGAGGAGTTGTCGGATGTCGGCTTCCTCATCTACGCCGACTCCACCGGCGCCGTGCCGGATTACCGCCGGCTGACCTACCGCCCGAACCTTTTTTCTAAGCGCCCCGTCGGCGAACGGCGGTTCATCGACGGGTTGTCGATGGATCTGAACATCTTCGCCCCGTCCGGATCCACCATCCACCTCGTCTTTGATCCGCTCCTGGGGGATGTGATGAACGCCGTCGGCAGCGGCCGCATCCAGCTCCAACGCCGGGAGGGCGAGTTGACGACGTACGGGACGCTCAACATCGACTCCGGCGACTACCTGTTCACCGCCGGCGAGGTCTTTGCCCGGCGGTTTCTCATCGACAGCGGCGGCACTCTGACCTGGGACGGCGACCCCATCGACGCCGCGATCCACATCCCGGCCTCGTACAAAACCCGCGCGTCGCCGGCCGGCCTGCCCGGAGAGGCGCTCAGCGGGACAACCTTTATCCCCCTCATCATCAAGCTCGACGTCACTGGCCGCGTCTCCACCCCCGAGGTGGCGCTGCGGCTCGAGACCGACCATAGCGATCGCAACTACAGCGGCAACCACGCCGCCGTCGAGGCCATCTTCAACCAGCCCGAGCGCTCTACAGATTTCGCGACGAGCGTGCTCCTCACCAACTCCTTCCTGCTCACCACCGAAAACGTAGCCGGCGGCGGGAGCGCGCTCACCAGCTCGGGCGAGCAGCTGGCCTTCAGCAGCGTGTCGCAGCTCGTGGCGAGCCAGCTCAACCGGTTTTTGAACGAGGCGCTCCCCAATGTCGACTTCAACCTCGGCCTCCAGGGCGAGAGCCTTCAGGACCCCGGCGTGACGGCCGGCGTGGCCCTCTACCTGCTCGACGAGCGCCTCGTCATTCGCGGCCAGGGCGTCTATCAAAACGAGCAAACCCAGAACCAGAGTGGCCTCGAGGGCGAGTTCACGGTGGAAGTCCGCCTCAACCCCAGCGTGTCGGTGGAAGTCTTCCTCCGCCGCGAGGGCGACGTGCTCGCCGAAAACGCCCTGACCAGCACCCGCGGGGCGGGGCTGTCGTACCAGACCCAGTTTTCGTCGTGGCGCCGGCTGTGGGAGCGATTGTTCGGGAAACGGGATTCCGAGGAGCCGGTGGCCCGGCGATAGGGGGGTGGGTACCCAGATTGTCGTCGGCGTTGAATATGTGCGGGGTGCGGCGTTTGTAGCGGCGTCGTAGGGGCGCACGGCCGTGCGCCCCTACCTAATCACCGCGCGTCGCACAAAAACGGCACCCATCCCGTACGGACACGCCATGGCGTGTCCGTTCAGCGACATCCACATCGTTGTGATGCCAGCTAAGCAATCAGGGGTGTTAACAAAATTCCGAATCGATTAAGAAAGGCAGGTTGTCATCCCGCACTTGATGCGGGATCCAGCAGGATTGCAATTCGGCTGGATCCCGGGTCGGGGCCCGGGATGACAATGTCGTTGTAGTTGGCTGTTTGTTAACAGCAGTGATAAGCAATCCCAAAGTAGCATCCCCAGGCGGAACATCCGCGCCCCATTCCAGCCATCAGCCGCCTTCAGAGATCAGAGAATCAGAGGTCAGGAAAAGGAAGCAACGCCAAACGAAAACCCAACCTGCCGTCGCGGCTGTCCGGGTAGTTGAAGTTGCGGTTCGCGCAGCGGCAGAGCCGATCGAGGCTGCCGAAAGAACCACCGCGCCACACGCGACGCCGCGAAGCGGCGAGCCGCACCTCCTCGACGGGCCACTCTGGCGGAGGAATGAGCTCATAATCTAGGTCCCAGAGACTCCGCGACCATTCCCAGACATTACCGTTCATCTCCTGAACGCCATTCGGGCTCACGCCCCCGGGAAAACATCCAGCGGCGCTTGTAGCCGCGATCTCGGTATCCCGAAAATTCATGCGATCGGGGTCCGCATGGTTATCTTCCCAGGCATATGGGCGGGCTGGTGCTGGGTTGGGTGTCAAACGCATGCCTGGTATGGTATGCGGCACCACCTGTGCAGCCGTTATCAAAGCCACCGAAGGTATTTCAAGACCACCTCGTGCCGCTTTTTCCCATTCGGGGTCGTTGGGGAGCGCGAAACGCCACCCGTTGGGCAACGTGGACCCCAGGCGATCATTCATCCAGGCGCAGAAGGCCGAAGCCTCATACAAGGAGACCCCGACGACCGGGTGATTGGGTAACATGAAGGAATCGCCATAGTCCGATGGGTCTTTCCAATCCTCAGCGATTCGCCTTTCCCATCCTTCCTTTGTCCAGAAACCCTCGCGCTGGTATCCGCGATCCTGAACAAACGCGGCAAATTGGGCCTGGGTCACTGGATACTGGGCGATCCAGTAGTTGTACGGAACATCGATCTGGCGCGCCTTATCTCCCATCATGAAAGGGCCCTTCGGCACGAAGCAGAACGGCATCGCATGTACGGTCGTGATTTCAGTTCGAGGATCTCCCAGCCGTGCCAGCACTCGACCCATCTCCGCACGTTCAGTGGCGGGCAAAAAGTCGCCGAGATGCCGGGCCATGAGGCCCCGAAGCCGATCCAGAAACTCGGTGCCACTTTCCTTCAGATCGTTGCCCGGGATTTCACGGATTCTTTCTTCGGGGATGATTTCGGCGAGCTGCGAGGACCACAAAACAAGCCGGTTCCCCGTGGCAGTCTTTACCTCCCAGGGACACAGGGCCGCGGCCAGGTCGACCAGTCGGTGGACATCCGTCCGCTTATACATGATCTCTTCGCCGGCCAGGCGCACGGCGAGGCTCCAGTATTCCCCTTCCGTTGCAAGTACTGCAAGCCCATTCACGATCTGATCTTCCCTGCGATTCAGCAGGTGGCAGCCGGCCAGGTACTCCTGAAAGGTACGGTGGGCGAAGCTGTAGGAAGCCGGCCGGTCGGAAGCGTCGCCGTTAGCGACCAGTAGACCCGCCCGGTCCTCGACGTAGCGGAGAAATACGAGCCCAAGATCGACACTCCCCAGGGCCTTGCCCACCATGTTCGCCGCGGCCATGGAATCGATATCCGCCGTCCGTTTCTTGGAGCGATCCGACTCCGAATTGTGCGCATAAAAAGCCAGTTCCTCCAGAAGCGGGCGCACGCGCGTCTTATCCTCGATAAAGGCGGCCAGCCGGTCAACGGCCTCGGGGCTTGGCGCCGGCATCCGCGCCGGCCACGATCCTTTGAGCGTCGCTTCGAGCGTCTCTTTTGCACCCTGCCACCCCGTCAGCAAAACATCGATGGCACGGTCGTAGAGGAGAATACGGCGTTGAGGGAGTTTGTTATCCTGTTCGTGTACCACCGCCAGGGTGGTAAGCAACATAGGGTTACTCGCGATCTCCAGAACGGTCGGGTTTTGTGTGGCTTCGGCCATCTCGTCGCCCCGGGTCCGGGCTTCGGACGGGGGATACTGCCCGATCTCACCGAGCGCCTGGTACCATTGCCGGCAGAACGTCTCGATCTGTTCGGGTTCAAGTGGGATGATCGTCTGGGTCACAAATCCCTCCAGGATCGAATCCCCGTAATAAGAACGGGTCCTGCAGGTGACGATGACTCGCGCCGGCTTGAATGTCGAGATCACGGCCTGGATGGCATCTCGCACGATTGCCCGTTCCTCGACGGCCACTTCATCGATGCCATCAAACGCGATGAGGCACCGGCCCGATTTCATGAGGGTCTTGAACGAATCACAAAAGTCAGCGGCATCGTACCGTTCCCGAACCGCATGGACCGCGTAGTCACGGACCGTCTCCGCGAGTTGCTCTTCGCGGAGTTGCCAATCGGTCGGCAAGTCACGGTCGCGCAACCGGAGGACCAATTCGCGCAGGGTAATCAGCACCGGCAAAAGGCCCCCTGCCTCAGCGCCGGCGTCATACGTCGCCGCTTGCTCGGCCAGATAATGTTTCAGGAAGGTACTTTTCCCCGAACCCGGATCGCCCCGGATGACCAGCTGTTTGTTGGTTTCCACCGCCTCCCGGAGGGTAAGCCGGCGGGCTTCATTGAGTTCAAACACCTCCAAGTGCTGGTATGGTGACCCATCTTTTTTCACCCACTGGTCCACGTTGAGGTCGATATATACCCGGTCGAGCGTAACCCGCTGTCCGGAACGCGTTCGCCCGAAAGTGGCAAGGGGTAACGCAAGACAACCCCTGTGTAATCCGTCCAGATAGGCGCGGCATGGGTCTGGGGTTTCCGGGTTGCTGCTATCAATGGCTGGCGTACCAGCGTAGTAGTTGCCTTCGAATTTGCCGATCACCAACCCTGTATTTCGGTTTACTTGTTGTTGGATCAGAGTGTCGACCCAACGAAGGCCATCAGCCGTGGGATTTTCCCGACGGAGGGTTTCTTCGAGCCAGGCGCGGTCATCGTTCTGGCGTTCGAGGGCGACGGCGAGGACATCCAGTTTATCGAGCAACGAGGCGAAGGCCGCGGTAAGGGCCGGGTCGGCAGCGGATTCAGTTTCGATCAGTGCCGTTGTCTCCGACTCCCCGGTGGCGCGCTGTTGCCATTCCTGCAGTTTCTGGCCCAGCACATCCGTGCCGAGGTCTGCCGTGAGTTTCCCGAAGGCAATAAGCGCCTGGAAATCGCCTTTCTGAGCGGCTTCGATCATCGGCCAGAACGCGAGTGCGGACAAAGCGCCTGTAGCTGTCTTGGCACCCAGTGTTTCCATCCGAAGCCGTAGCCCCCAAAGGCGGTCGTAGACGCGGTCTTTCCAGGATTGGAGATCCATCGATTGGAGCATATAAGGTTACACGGCAGTGTTCGAGGACAAGAAAACGTGGCGGATTAAGAAACGTCTGAGTTTTCGTGATTGACGGTTATGGGACGTTCGAACATGCCATAATCAACGTACAAAACGCATTGTCACCCCGGACTTGATCCGGGGCCCAGCAGAATTGCAATCCGGCTGGATCCCCGATCGGGGTCGCATGGGCGTCAAGGAAATGCAACGACATGATAATACGGCAGCATTCGCACCACAAAACGCATTGTCATCCCGCACTTGATGCGGGATCCAGCAGGGTTGCAATTCAGCTGGATCCCC
>JBGSPJ010000488.1:0-1963 GCA_041738655.1 Rhodothermales bacterium
CCCTCGCGGCGGCCCAGAACGGCGAGGCGCCCGCCCGGCCGCCCATCCAGCTCCCCGATTCGCTGTTTATCGAAGCCGTCCAGGTGGAAGGCCTCGTGCAACCCTACCTGCGCCAGCTTGAGCTCAGCCTTGGCATCAAGGCGCCGGAGTGGATCCGGTATGCCGAATTGGAGCTGGCGCTGAACCGTACCTTCTACGCGGATATCTTCGAAAACGTCCTCTATCGGCTGCTGCCCGGAAGTGCACCCAACACGCACATCATCTCGATCACGACACGGGTGCAGCCACACGAACGGCTGCGTGTCGGGGTGCGATACGACTCCGAATACAAGGCTTCGCTTCTGTTCAGCGCGGTTTCCCGCGGCCGTATCGGTGGGCCCGGAACGGAAATCCAGGGGGATCTGCGGTTCGGCGAGACCCTCCAGGGTACGGCCCATTACCGCATCCCGCTTGCCACGCGCCCCCGCGCCGAAATGCGGCTCGCGGGCCGGATGACGCGGGAGCCGCTCGACCTGTTCGGGGCCGGCGTCCGTCTCTCGTCGATTAAAGTACGTGTCGCCGAGGCGTCGGTCGATTTTAGTGGCACAGTCTTCTCAAACAGCCTCGGCGCCATCGGCGCCCGGTGGGAGCTGTACGACTACGGCCAGGATGTCGGCGACGGCGATTTTCTCGATGACCACGGCGGCCTGCTGATGGGGCATGCGCGTTATTACCTCGACTCGTTCGATCGGACAGCTTTCCCGACATCGGGCGTCCTCCTGCACGCGCGAGCCGAGGTCGCCCCCGCCGGCATCGCGCGCCAGTCGTTCACGCAGTTTCTCCTCGATGCACAGCTGCGTCGGCCCCTTGCACCCGGCGCTACCTTTACGTCCCGACTCACCTTCGGCCACGTAAAAGGACGCCGGATCCCGCTCCATTACCGGTATTATGCCGGCGGCGCCAACGTATTTCGTAACCTCGATACGCGCCAGTTTCAGCTGCTGGGTTACCAGATTCAAGAACTCTCCGGCAACAGCATCCACGGGTTTTCCGTGGGCACGCAGGTGCATGTGGTGGGCAACTGGTTTCTTTCGGTAGATTGGAACGGTGCACGCCTCGCCGAGGAATGGCGCTGGAAGGTGGCCGCGAAGGACTTCCGCTTCGGCTACGGCGTTACCCTCGGCCTGCTCTCGCCCATCGGGCCCGTACAGCTGGCCTTCATGGGGCAAACCATCGGCGGGCCGTACACGACGCAGTTGAATATTGGTTACGTGTTTTAAATGGGTCTAAGGTTCGGAGTTCAAGGTTGAACTGGCGTTACGCGTTGACTCGTTGCGCGTTAGGCGTTGCCCATTGAAGTCACGCCTTACACTAAAAAGCACCAAACGTTTAACGTGGAAACGCGCAACGTAACCTCATAAATGGCATCACCGTCGTGAAAACCCTTCCCCTCCTCCTCAGCCTTCTCCTCGCGCCGGCGCTGGCGGCCCAACCCAACAGTGCCAGGCCGGCCAGCGTCCGCGTCGGCATGATCGGGCTCGACACCTCCCACAGCGTGGCCTTCACGCAGGTGTTGAACGATTCCACTGCCGCCGAGGATGTCGCCGGCTACCGCGTCGTGGCAGCCTATCCAAAGGGCAGCGCGGATATCGAATCGAGCGTGCGCCGGGTGCCGGAGTACACGCAGGCGATGCGGGAGATGGGGGTCGAGATCGTGGATTCGATCGAGGAGTTACTGAAACGGGTGGATGTCGTGCTGCTCGAGACGAACGACGGCCGGCCGCACTACGAGCAGGCGCTTCCGGTGATCCAGGCCGGCAAGCCGTTGTTTATTGATAAACCCATCGCCGGCACGCTGGCGGACGCGATCAGGATCTTCGAGGCGGCAAAAGCCCATGGCGTCCCCGTTTTTTCGTCCTCCTCGCTGCGGTACACCGCCAACGCCCGGGCCGTGCGCGCCGGCGCCGTCGGCGCGGTACTGGGC
>JBGSPJ010000505.1:0-5077 GCA_041738655.1 Rhodothermales bacterium
CCCGTGGTCGTCTCGACGCCCACGGTCTGGAAGTTTTCGGGGTGCCCCGGCGTCTTGCTGTGGAGCTGGCGGAACTGCTTGAGCTCATCGAGCGGCAACTCGTAGCCGGTCAGGTGTAGCAGGGCGTAGAGCAGCATCGAGCCGTGGCCGGCGGAGAGGACGAACCGGTCGCGGTCCACCCATTTCGGGTTTGCGGGGTTGTGCTTGAGCGCCTCTTGCCAGAGCACGTACGCCATCGGCGCGGCGCCCATCGGGAGTCCGGGGTGGCCGCTGTCGGCTTTCTGCACGGCGTCTACTGCCAGAAAACGAATGGTGTTGATGGCGTCCTGCGTGAGGGTAGGGGTCTGCACGGCGTGCTCCTGGGTGGTTAGGTCCATGGGGATAAAAGACTTGTGATCGGGGTCGATGCCGCCGGAGGCGACAACCGGGACCGCGCCGGCAGGGCCGTGCGGCGTCCGGTGAGGGTATCGGCCGGTTAAAACGAGGTATTAGTCCAGGCGGTTATTTACGACGCCGGCACGGCCTCGTTGATGAACTGGGCGAAGCAGCCGGGCGAGCGCGACCCGATAAAACGGCCGTTGATGACCACCGTCGGCACGCTCGACATCCCGGTGTCCTGCGCCTTGGCGCGCTGGTCGATGATGCGCTTGCGGAAGGTGCCGGCGCGCATCTGGGCGTTCATCCGCTCGACATCCATCCCGATCCGCTCGGCGATCTCGCGTAGCTCGGCAACGGTGATACCCGCCGTCCGCCGCATCGCCATCTGGGCATCCACCATCTCGGTGAACTTGCCCTGCTCGTGCGCGGCGTACATCGCCTCGATCTGCGGCATCGAGTAGTCGCGGATGGGGAACGGGATGAAATAGAACCGCACACTGTCGCTGTGTGTGGCCACCATCTGCTTCATGAGCGGATGAAGATCCTGGCAGTGCGGGCAGTTCGGGTCGAAATACTCGATGATCACGACATCGGACTCCCGATTGCCCACCATCGGGTCGTTATCGGAGATGAGGCTCAGGTAGTTGGCGTACGGCTGAAGCCGGTTGTCGTAGAGACACGCCGGCGGCTCGGTGATGGGAGGGGCATCGACAATAATGGGCTCGGTGGGCGGAGGCGGCGGCGCTGGCAGGTTGTTGAAATACACGAAGTCGCCAAACAACAGCACCGCGAGGATGCCGAGCGCCCCCGAGTAAAACCGCGGCTCGCCCTTCAGGGTCGACGCGGGCGCGCGCAGGGCGCCGCTCTTGTCACCCGTAATGAGATCGTAGATCGTCGTCCCGAACAACACCGTGGCGATGGCGGCCGACGTCAGGCACAACGCGCACAACTCGCCGATGCTGTTGATCTGGTAGTTGACCAGGTACATCGAGTAGATGAATCCGAACCCGATCAGGCCGGCGCGCGCCCGTTTAAGGGTCGCGACGCCTTCTGGTTTTGCCCGCATCAGCAGGAAGCCCAACACGGCCATCGCGCCATAAAACAGCATCCCCCAGTAGACGTTAGAGATGCCCATGATCGAGCCGGCGCCACTTGTGACCACCGCCTCGCAGTTAAATAGCTGCTCCCCACCCTGCGGCGGGTTAAACCCCCAGCACCCCTGGTCGAATCCCCGTCCCTGCTGGATCCAGAGATGAACCGTCACGAGGACACCGAAGACGCTCAATCCAAACACCAGCCGATCGATCAGCGGCCGATATACCGATAAAAAGCCCGACGGGCTGGCTGAAGCGTTGGTCGCGGAACGCGACGCCTGTTCTTTCTCCTTGCGCGTTTGTTTTGCCATGATGCGATCGAGCCGTCACACGGTATTAAACGGCGGAAGCCCGCCAGACCTGATGATTGGGGTGGGGAATGTCGAAACAATGCCCCCTTAACGCCCATCTGGCCGACAAGGTTCATAGCCGACACCACGCCGGCAAAATGCCCGCGCTCCGCCGGCACGCCGCTCTCGCGCGGGGATTGTCAGACCTGCGCGACCGGCCGGGACGTCACCGGTTTCTCGAGGGACCGGCCCTGCAACAGGCCTTCTATCCGCGCCTGGATCACGACCACCATCGCCGGCTCGATCCGCTCCGGCGCCCGGCCCCGCTCCTTCAAGAGGTACCGCGAACCGCCAAGGCTCTCAATCGTCAACTCCCACACGCCGCCCCGCCGTAGCTCCCGGCGCTCCAACCCGTCCGCTCGCCTGTAAATGATTAACGTGTAATCCGTCACAAGGCTGTGCACGATGGAGACGACGTCCTCCTCCTCCAGGAGTGACGGCCGCGGCGCGCAGCCGGCGGCCAGAAAAACGAGGAAGATCGTAGGGAAGAGACGCATTCGTGCGGTTTCTCGTTAAAAACGTGCAACGTTCAACGCGCAAACGTTCAAACGCAATATCGCCACCCCACGAACTGGCTTAACCCTGCCCCATCCCACAAAACCTCGGCGGGGGCTTGCGCGCTCCGGCGCGGCGCGCGTATCTTCCCGCCATGAATCGCACCATCCATATCGAACTACACCTGAACGACCTTTGGTGGCGCCGCCTGCATGCAGCGGCCACGCGTACCGGTTTGTAGTACGATGCGATTTGGAGTTTTCCAGCGTTGGCCCGCTGCTCGATAGAGTTAGCGGGTTTTTTTGTTTTTATACGATCCGATTTCAGCCTCACGATGGACTACGCTTCCTTCACCGAACTCATCGCCGATCAACGCGCCGGAGGCGTCGGCGGGATGATCGTGCCCGTCATCCGCCGGCTGAGCGCCGACCTCCTCACGCCGGTCTCGGCCTTCCTCACGCTCCGCACCCGCGACGCCTACGCGTTCCTCTTCGAAAGCGTCGAAGGCGGCGAAAAGCTCGCGCGGTACTCGTTCCTCGGGATCAACCCGTTCGCCATCCTGACGGCACGCGGCGCCGAGGTGTCCTTTCACGCGCTCCGCGACAGCCATCGGCTCACGCCGCCGCCCGCCGGCCACGTCTACCACGCGCTGAACCACCTTCTCGGGCAGTACAAAGAGATCAAGGTCCCCGGCTTCCCGCGCCTCACCGGCGGTGCCGCCGTCGGCTACATGGGATACGACACCGTCCGCCTCATCGAAAAACTGCCGGCCACCGGCGAAGACGACCTCGGGCTGCCCGATGCCGTCTGGTGCTTCTACGACACGGTCGTCGCTTTCGACCACGTCAAGCACCAGATGGTGATCATGGCCGCCGCCTTTATCGAGCCCGAAACCGACCTCCAGGCCGCGTACGACGAGGCCGGCACGCGCATCGAATCGCTCGCACACACCCTGCGCCACGGCGCCTTCTCCCCGCCGGCCGCCATCCGGCTCAAAGGCGGCGCCCTGCGCTCGGCCACCGAACGGCCGGCCTTCGAGGCCGCCGTCGAACGAGCGAAACGCTACATCTTCGAAGGCGACATCTTCCAGGTCGTTCTCTCCCAACGCTTTACGCTCCAGGCCGAAGGGGACGCCTTCAACCTGTACCGCGCCCTGCGCCAGATTAATCCATCCCCCTATCTATTTTTCCTGGATTTCGGACCGTTTAAGCTGGTCGGCTCCTCGCCGGAAGTGCTCGTACGGGTCGAGCAGGACAAGGCGGAGGTGCTCCCCATCGCCGGCACCCGCCCGCGCGGAAAAACCCACGCCGACGACCTCCGTCTGGAAAAAGAACTGCTGGCCGACCCGAAGGAGCGCGCCGAACACCTGATGCTGGTGGACCTCGGGCGGAACGACCTCGGACGGGTCTGCGCCTTCCAGTCCGTCGAGGTGGATCGCTACGCCTACATCGAACGCTATTCGCACGTGATGCACATCGTGTCGTCGGTCACCGGCCGCGTCCGGCCGGGCATGACGCCGGTCGATGTCCTCGCCGCATGCTTCCCCGCCGGCACCGTCAGCGGCGCCCCCAAGGTGCGGGCCATGGAGATTATCGACCAACTCGAACCCCTGAAACGCGGCGTCTACGCCGGCGCCGTGGGCTACATCGATTTTTCGGGAAACATGGACACTTGCATCGCGATTCGGACGATGGTCGTCCAGGGCCAGGACGTATACATCCAGGCCGGCGCCGGCATCGTCGCCGACAGCGACCCCGCCCGCGAATTCGAGGAAACCGAAAACAAAGCCCGAGCCCTCCACGAAGCCCTCCGCGCCGCCGCCGGGGACTTGCTCTAGGTTTAAGGTTTAAAACGTTCAACGATTTCCCTTAAACCTCGAACCTTAAACCCATCACCATGCCTTCTTCTACCACGCCGATCACCGTCGTCTCCGGCATCCAGCCCTCCGGCACACTGCATATCGGTAATTATTTCGGCGCCCTGCGGCAGCACATCCGGCTGCACACGCAGCACGAAGCCTTTTACTTTATCGTCAACTACCACGCCCTGACCACGGTGCGCGACGCCGACTTGCTCCGGCGGTATACGATGGATGTGGCGCTGGACTACCTGGCGCTCGGGTTCGACCCGGAGAAGGCGAACCTCTTCGTGCAAAGCGATGTCCCGCAGGTCACGGAACTCGCCTGGGTCTTCTACAACCTCACGCCCGTCTCGGCGCTTGAGAAGGGCGTCTCCTACAAAGACAAAATCGCCCAGGGCCTCTCGCCCAACGCCGGCCTGCTGAACTACCCCGTCCTCCAGGCGGCCGACATCCTCATATACGGCGGCTCGCTCGTGCCCGTCGGGGCGGACCAGAAGCAGCACATCGAGATGACGCGCGACATGGCCATCCGCTTCAACGCGGCCTATTGCCCGGAAGACGATCCCCTCTTCCCGGTGCCTGAACCGCTCATTCTGGAGGACGTGGCCGTCGTACCCGGGGTTGACGGACGAAAGATGTCGAAGAGCTACGGCAACACAATCGGGATCTTCGACGAAGGGGCGGAACTCAAAAGAAAGATCATGGGGATCGTGACGGACTCGACCCCGCTCGAGGAACCGAAAGATCCGGAAAAAGACAACGTCTTTGCCTTGATCAAGCTGTTCGCCGACGCCGAGACCACCGCGCGGGTCGCCGGCGCCTACCGGGCCGGCGGTTACGGTTACGGCCACGCCAAAAAGGAACTGCTCGGCCTCATGACGGCCTACTTCGCGGAGGCC
>JBGSPJ010000506.1:0-2524 GCA_041738655.1 Rhodothermales bacterium
GGTGCCTCCGGTCGAAACCGGAAAATTCCTCGAAATTCGTACGTTTTGCCCCATCTATCAAACGCGCGTGCTGTAGTTGGGGGCTTCTTTTGTGATGAGAACATCATGGGGATGGCTTTCACGCAAACCCGATGCCGTGATACGGATCATCTGAGCGCGTTCATACATCTCCACCAGGGTGCCGCAGCCGCAATAGCCCATCGCCGCACGGAGGCCGCCCACCATCTGGTAGACCACCTCGCCGAGCATACCGCCGTAGGGGACGCGTCCCTCGATGCCCTCCGGGACCAGCTTTTTGATGTCGTCCTCGACATCCTGGAAATACCGGTCCTTGCTTCCGTCTTGCATGGCGCTGAGGGAGCCCATGCCGCGGTAGCTCTTGTATTTTCGCCCCTCGTAGAGGATGGTCTCGCCGGGGCTTTCTTCCACCCGCGCGAAGAGGCCGCCAATCATGACACTGTTGGCGCCGGCGGCTATGGCCTTGGCGATGTCCCCTGTCTGCTTGATGCCGCCATCGGCAATGACAGGGATGCCGCGAGGGCGGGCGACGCGGGCGCAGTCCATGATGGCCGTTAGCTGCGGGACGCCTACGCCGGCGACAACCCGCGTAGTGCAGATCGAGCCCGGCCCGATGCCCACCTTCACGGCCGCGACGCCGCGGTCGATGAGGTCGAGCGTGGCCTCGGCCGTCGCCACGTTGCCGGCGATGACTTCAAGGTCCCCGAAGCGTGCCGTGATCTCTGAAACGGTGTTCAGGACGTGCAACGAGTGCCCGTGGGCGGTGTCGACGATGACGAAGTCGACCCCGGCCTCCTTGAGCGCGGCGACACGTTCCATCACCCCGCTGGAGACGCCGACGGCGGCGCCGACGCGGAGCCGGCCGTGTTCGTCCTTGCAGGCAAACGGAAACTGGCGCTTCTTCTCGATATCCTTGAAGGTGATGAGCCCTTTCAGGTACCCGTCGCGGTCGATGACCGGGAGCTTCTCGATTTTGTGTTGCTGAAGGAGCGCTTCGGCTTCTTCGAGCGTCGTGCCGGCCGGGGCTGTGACCAGGCCCTCGCGCGTCATCACGTCGGACAGCAGGATGCCCGGTTCGTGGACGAAGCGGAGGTCGCGGTTGGTGGCGATGCCGACGAGGCGGTTGTTGGCGTCCACCACCGGGATGCCGCCGATGGAGTACCGCGCCATGAGGCTGCGCGCATTGGCGACAGTGTCTTCGGGGTGCAGGGTGATCGGGTCGAGGATCATGCCGCTCTCGGATCGTTTGACCCGGCGCACCATGGCGGCCTGTTCGTCGATCGTCATGTTCTTGTGCAGCACCCCTACCCCCCCTTCACGCGCCATGGCGATGGCCATTTCGTGTTCGGTGACGGTATCCATGGCCGCGGATAGGAGCGGCACGTTGAGCCGGATCTTCGGGGTGAGTTGGGTCTGCGTATTAGCTTCGCGCGGCATGATATCCGATCGGCCGGGCACGAGTAATACGTCGTCGTACGTCAGGCCGAATCCCCGGATTTTCGAGCCGGCGAGCGCGCCGTCTCCTTCGATTTCGAGGCGGTTATCCATGTCGTTATATCAGTTTGACGAGGCGTTTCAGTTTCTTGACTTCATGCGGAAGGAGCCGGCGCCATTTGCCGCGGCGGACGCCTTCGGCCGTGAGGCCGGCGTAGTTGACGCGCTCCAGGTGTTCGACTTCATGGCCCATCATTTCGAGCATCCGCCGGATCTGGCGGTTGCGTCCCTCATGGAGGCGGATGCCGATTTCGTGTTTGCTGTCGGGCGAGACATAGCGCGCATCGTCCACTCGCGCGAGCCCGTCGTCCAGCATGACGCCGGTGAGGAGCTGTTCGAGCTGGTTCGGCTTGATGGCTTCCGCGGTTCGCACCACGTAGAGCTTGTTGATCTCATAACTCGGGTGCATCAGCCGATGGGCCAGTTCGCCATCGTTCGTGATGAGGAGCACGCCGAGCGTATGCCGGTCGAGCCGGCCCACGGGGTACAGGTGGAGGGCTTCTTTTTCGGGGATGTCCAGGAGATCCATGACGGAGGAGCGCCCCTTCTCGTCCTGGTTGGTCGTGATGACATTCCCCGGCTTGTTGAGCAGGAAGTAGTCAAGCGCCCGCGGCGTCAGCCGCATGCCGTTGACCTCCACGGTGTCTCCTGGGTTGACGCGGACACCCATCTCGGTGGTAACTACCCCGTTAAGCAAGACGCGTCCTTCGAGGATGAGTTCGTCGGCCTTGCGGCGCGAGCAGATGCCGGCCTGCGCGATATATCGATTCAGGCGGATGGGCTCGAGCGGGTTTTCCGGCGGTGCCGGCTTCTGCGGAACCGGTTTGCCTCCGGCGCGGCGCGAACCATCGGAAGGCGTCGCGCTGGGTTTACGTTTGGGGCGATACCCATCGGTGCGGCGCGGCGACTCCGACGACGGGGTGTCGGATTTCGGACCGGTGGCCCGACCGGGAGCCCGGCGGGGTGTCTCGGACGATGATGAGCCGGACGAGCGCCCAGCCCCACGGCGGGG
>JBGSPJ010000514.1:0-14200 GCA_041738655.1 Rhodothermales bacterium
CGCCTCCGCCGGCTCCGAATCGCGGGTCTGGCTGGCGGAATCGCCTGGCGCCCTTACACCGCTGCCGGCGACGGTCGACGCGGCCGTCCAGGCGGTGGCCGATGTGACAGGAGATGGGCTGATGGATCTCGTGGGGATCTCGTCGGAGGGTGCTTTTCAGTCATTCGCCGGCGTCGGGACCCGCGACTACCACTGGCAGATCCTGCGCCCCCGCGCCGGCCAGGCGCTCGGCGATCAGCGGATCAACGCCTTCACGATCGGCGGCGAGGTGGAAGTCCGCGCCGGCCTGCTCTTCCAGAAAGTCCCCATTACGTCCCCCATTGTGCACCTCGGCCTGGGTGAACATGCGGCGTCGGACGTCGTCCGTGTCATCTGGCCCAACGGGGATATCCAGAGCGAGTTCGACCTCGCCGGCGACGCCTCGATCTTTACCCCGCAGCGCCTCAAGGGGTCGTGCCCCTGGCTGTTTACGTTCGACGGCGAGGAGATGCGGTTTGTGACCGATTTTATCTGGCGCTCCCCGCTCGGGCTGCGGATCAACGCCCAGGAGACGGCCGGCGTCGTCACCACCGAGGACTGGGTCAAGATCCCCGGCGAGGCCCTCGCGCCGCGCGATGGGGTCTACGACGTGCGCATCACGGCCGAGTTGTGGGAGACGCACTACTTCGACCACGTGTCGCTGCTTGTCGTCGACCACCCGGTCGACACGGAGGTCTTTATCGACGAGCGGTTCGCCATCCCCGCGCCGGCGATGACGCCCCGCGTCATGGATGCGCCTCGTCCGGTGGCCAGCGTCGTCACGGACCGGGGCGAGGACGTCACGGCGACTATCCGCGACCGCGATGGCCGGCACCTCGACTTTTTTGGCCCCGGCGCCTACCAGGGGATCACGCGCGAACACACCATCGAGATCGATCTCGGGGAGGAGTTTCCGACCGGCCTGCCGGCGTCGCTCGTCGCGTTCGGCTGGGTGCGGCCGACAGACACGTCGATCAATATCGCGATCAGTCAGGGGGATGTTCGGCCGATGGGGCTCGTCCTCGAAGCGCCGGACGGGCAGGGGGGATGGCGCGTCGTGCGTGAGAATCTCGGCTTCCCGGCCGGCAAGACCAAAACCGTGCTCATCGATCTGACGGACGCACTGGGTTCTGATGAGCCGAAACGAATTCGCCTCCGCACCAACCTCGAGATCTACTGGGATCAGATCCAATGGGCGACGCATCGGCCGGAGGCGGCGATCGAAACCCGCCGGCTCGACCCCGTCGCGGCCGACCTCCGGTACCGCGGTTTCTCCGCCCTGCGTATGCCCGATCGATCCTCCCCCGAAACCCCGGTGTATGGCGATCTGGAAAGCACCGGCCCACGCTGGCGGGATCTGGAAGGGTACTACACCCGTTTCGGCGACGTCCGCGAGCTGCTCGACGGCGTGGACGACCGCTACGTGATCATGAATGCCGGCGACGAGATGCGCTTCGCGTTCGCCGAACAGCCCGCCCCGCCGGCCGGCTGGAAGCGCGACTTTGTCCTCATCGGCGACGGCTGGGTGAAGGATGGCGACTACAACACCGTCTTCGGCCAGACTGTCCTCCCGCTACCCTCGCATGGCGACCCCGCCTATGATCGCTCACCCACCCGCCTCGTCGATGACCCGGTGTACCAGCGCTTCCCGGAGGACTGGCAGACGTACCACACGCGCTATGTCGGGATGGAACGGTTCCGGGATGCGCTGGCCGGCTGGTGACGTCGTGCCCCGGGTTAAAACCGTCCGGTCAAGATCAACACGCCGTCCGAGTTGGACACTTCCACACGGTCGCCAGCCTGGATGGCGGGAATCGTGTTGCCATTCTCCGTGTCGCGGTTCAGATCGCCGATTCCGTTTTGGATCCTGATCGCGCCTTCAAAGATCAACTCGGCGCCACGGTACACGATAACCTGTCCGTTGCCATCTACCGACACATCTTCGACTTCGGTGCTGAACTTCTGGCGCGAGCCATCCACCTCATATTTGGCTTTTCCAGAGGCGAGGGCATTCACGGCTTCGGCGGCCAGGCCGGCTTCCATTCGTGCCTCGTCATCGTCGCTGCCGTCCGAACCGGAATTGGAGTTGCCATCCCCATTGTCGCCTGACCCCTGGTCGTCGGTGCCGTCATCGTCTCCCGGGGTGTTGGAGTCGTCGCCGCTGTTGTCGTCGCCGTTGTCACCCGAGCCTTGGTCTGAAGTGCCGTCGTCGTCGCCCGGGGTGTTGGAGTCGTTGCCATTTGTGGTGCCGGAGCCGTCCTGGCGGTTGGTTGCGTCGGCGGCGGCGTCTTCGTTGCTTGATACGATCGAGTCGTGGCACCCGGTCGTAACCAGGGTAAAGCAGAAGAAGAGGAGGGTCAGGGTGCCGATATTCAGTTTGCGCGTTTTCATGATCTTCTCGGTTGAGTGATGGTGTGATGGTAGCGTGCTACTCAACGAGAGTGCCGCCAGGGCGCAAACGGCCGGCGCGGGCTGAACAGGAGCACGAGGTCTATCGGAACGTAGGATGCGTAAGTCAATACATGTAAGGACTTAGGCTAATAGGGTGGGCGGCTCGTCACGGTTTCTATTTAATCCTGAGGTAACATCCAGTGGGAGAGTCGCGGAAGCTACGTGTGGATTTTCTGGACACGTGTCGATGTCCGATTCTTCGCTTCATGGCGAGCCTCCCGATGGGATTTTATGGAATGCTTCGTACCATGAGGCGTCCATGGGTCGTGGAAATCTCAACCAGTCATCCAACAGCATGCGCCTTGTCTTTCGCGCGGTTATCGTCGCCGCACTCGTTTTGTTCTCTGGAATAAGCGCCCGCGCCCAATCGCCGGATCCCACCTCCTCGGCCGTCCAGATGACTACGGCGGCCCGTCACTTGCTGGAGGCCCTGTCGCCGGAAGCGCGCCAGACAGCCCTGTTCGCCATCGACGACGAAGTGGCGCGGACGACCTGGAGCAACCTGCCCGCCTCGATGGTTGCCCGCAAGGGCGTCCGCATCGGCGACCTCGACGCCCCGACCCGCATCCTGCTCCACCGCCTCATCCAGGCCTCGACAAGCAGCCAGGGTTACTCCAAGATGACCGGAATCATGTGGCTCGACGAGATCCTGCACGACCAGTCTCTTGAACGGCAGGCAAAGGGCGAGATGCCGAACAACGAGCGGATGAAAAGCCTTGTCGATAGCTGGACGTCCGAAAACTACTGGTTCTCCTTCTTCGGTAACCCTGGCACGGATACAAACTGGGCGTGGCTGCTCTCGGGGCATCATCTGTCCGCCAACTTCACCGTCGCCGAGGGTAAGGTGGCTTTCACGCCGCTGTTCCTTGGGGCCGAGCCGTACGAGGTGGCGAGCGGGCCGATGGCCGGCTGGAAGGTCCTCTCCCACGAGGTCGAACGCGGCTACGAGATGGTGCAATCGCTAAGCACCGAGCAGCGGGACAAGGCCATCTTGAGTGATGAGATTCCGCGCGACATCGTGGAAGGCCCGGGCGGGCGGGGGGATATCAAAGCCTTCGAGGGCCTGCCGGCGAGTGACCTGTCGCCCAACCAGCAACTCCTTCTGTGGCACCTCGTCCGCGAATATGTCGCCAACGCCGATTTCGACGCCGCCGACACCCAGATGGACAAGATCGAAGCCGACGGCCTCGATACCCTCTATTTTACCTGGATCGGCCCTTCGGATGATATCACCAAACGATATTACTACCGTGTCCACGGCCCCTCCATCCTCATCGAATACATGCGCGAACGCGGTGTTGGCGAAGGCGCGGCGAATCACGTCCACACCATCGTCCGCGACCCGAGCAACGACTACGGCGAGGACTGGCTGAAGGTCCACTACCGGGAGCGGCATTGAGGGTTACCCCCCCTACACCCCCACCGCCCCCTCCAGGTGTTCCGCGGCCCCGACTACTTCCGCCGAGCATCCGTCCTTGTATTGTTGGAAGTTCTTTGCGAAGAGGCCGGCGAGCTTGCGGGCCGTGCGGTCGAACGCCGCTTTGTCCGCCCAGGTATTCCTCGGATTGAGGATTTCGGTGGGCACGTTCGGGCAGCTGTTCGGGATCGCGAGACCGAAAATCGGGTCGTCTGTCGTGGCGATTTGCGCGAGCGAGCCGTCGTGGATCGCGTCGATGATGGCGCGGGTGTTCTTGAGGCTCATCCGCCGGCCCACGCCGTAGGCGCCGCCCGTGAAACCCGTATTGATCAGCCAGGCGTTGGCAAAGTGTTTCTCCATGTTTTCCGCGAGCATCTCGGCGTATTTGCCCGGATGCCACACGAGGAACGCGGCGCCAAAACAGGCCGAAAACGTCGCTTCCGGCTCGTTTACCCCATCCTCCGTGCCGGCGACTTTCGCCGTGTAGCCGCTGATGAAGTGGTACATCGCCTGGGCCGGCGAGAGCCGGCTGACGGGCGGCAGCACCCCGAACGCGTCGTAGGTGAGGAAGATGATGTTGTTTGGATGGCCGGCGACGCAGGGAAGCTTGGCGTTGGGGATGAACTCGATCGGGTACGCCGCGCGCGTATTCTGCGTGAGCGAGGTGTCGCTGTAGTCGACGGCGTGCGAGATCGGGTCGTAGACGACGTTTTCGAGCAGCGTCCCGAACCGGATGGCGTTAAAGATTTCCGGCTCCTTCTCGGCCGAGAGGTCGATCGCCTTGGCGTAACAGCCGCCCTCGATGTTGAAGATGCCATCCTCGCTCCAACAGTGCTCGTCGTCCCCGATCAGGCGCCGGCGCGCGTCGGCCGAGAGGGTTGTTTTGCCGGTCCCGGAAAGCCCGAAGAAGAGGGATACCTGGCCGTTGTCTCCCTCGTTGGCCGAGCAGTGCATCGAAAAAACACCCTGCTTCGGCATGATGTAGTGCATCACGGTAAAGATGCCCTTTTTCATCTCGCCGGCGTATTCGGTGCCCAGGATCACCATCTCCTGACGCTCGAAGCTGATTTCGATGCAGGTCTTGGACGACATATGCCGCGTGAGCCGGTTGGCCGGGAAGGCGCCGGCGTTGAAGATCACATAATCCGGCTCGCCAAAGTTCGCCAGCTCCTCCTTCGTCGGGCGGATGAGCATGTTGTGCATGAACAGCGCGTGGTAGGCCCTCGAGCAGATGACGCGGACCTTGATCCGGTACTTCGGGTCCCAGCCGGCGAACCCATCCACCACATAAAGCCGCTCGCACGTGTTCAGGTAGTCGGTGGCCCGCTCCCGGTTTACCATGAACGTATGCTCGTCCACGGGGATATTCACCGGCCCCCACCAGATGTTGTCGTGGCTGTCGGGATGATCGACGATCCGCTTGTCCTTCGGGCTGCGGCCGGTTTTTTTGCCGGAAGAGATGATCAACGCGCCGGAATCAGCCAGCGCTGCCGTGGCATCGTGCTCCAGGGCCAGTTCATACAGCGAAGGCGGCGCAGCGCAATGGTAGACTTGATTGACGTCGATCCCGTACGGGGATAGGCTCATGTATTGACGGGTAACCATGATCTATAGATAGTTGATTTTGTCCTGGAAAAGCGCTTCCGATCTGAGATGCCAGAATATAGGATATATCGGCGATGCTTCCTGTAGCGGAAGTCGCCCATCGGCTATAGGAGAAAACGCCACACTTCTACCGGGGGATGTGCGAAACGATCCGGGGATGAGGGGCTCGCTGCGCTCGCGGTCGGGAGGCTCGCTGCGCTCGCGGTCATGACCGTAGATCTCATGACCGCGGCCGAAGGCCGCTCATGACCGCGAGCGCTAGCGAGATCCTTATACCGCTGTAAACAACGCCGTCTGAGCCGGCGGTAGGGGCAGGGGGGCGGCGACTTTTTCGACCGGGACGCCTTCGTTGAGGATGACCACCACGCTGAACATCTCACTGAGAGTCGTGCGGCCTTCGGCTTCGAGGAAGGCTTCGAGGTGGGCGGGGCCGGTGGAGTCGAACAGGATCATGGCGCCGTTCTGGCGGGCGTACATCGCGGGGACGATGTCGCCGTTGCGGCTGATGCTGCCGAAGAGGCCGGCGGTGTCACGCACACCGGTCACGCCGTCGTAGACGCCGATCCAGCGGCGAAGCGTCTGCCGATCCTGAGAGTCCGCGGGGAAGAGGCGGAGCGCGGCGGCAAGGGCGTCGACGGTGACGACCGCCTGCCGGCTGCCTTCGAAGCGCTTGCCTGAGGCCAGCGCGCTGAGGCCGTTTTCTTCCTCGAACGTCCCGTCAATGTCCGGGCCACCCGAGTAGATGCCGGGCAGGTTGCCGAATCGCGCGGTGTCGAGGTACGCGTAAAGCGCATTGTAGAGGCCGTTCTGCATCGACGTGCTGAGGGCCGTCGTCGGCAGGGCGAGCAGCGGGTGGAAGTACTGGTAGCCGCTGCCGTTTTTCGCCAGCGGCGCCGCCAGCGTGATCAGCGCCGTGAAAGCATCCTTCATCGTATCCGTCGGGATGCCGGCGGGGTCGATCAACACACTCCAGGCTTCCTGGCCGATGGCCGGGTCGTTCAGGAGGGTCGAGTGGCCGATGAAATAGCTCAGTACAAACGCGATCTCGGCGTAGAACTCCTCGAACAGGAGGTCGACCCGGCCCGTGCCGATGTCCGTCGAGATAGCGTTTCCGGTCGTGGAAAGCAGCAGTTCGTTCTGGACAAAGTAAAAGTTGTACCCTTCGGCCTGGTTCTGGAGGAACTGGAGCGCCTTGGAGCCCAGTGCCGTCCCCGAATAGGCCTGGGCGGCCATGGCGACGCGCGCCGAGAGGCAGGCATTGGGCTGAATCTCGAAGTCGGCCGAGGTTTTCTCGAAGCCGGCGCTGTTGCTCGCGAAGTCGAGCGTCGGCAGCAACCCGCGGTACTTGATGAACGCCGCGCCATCCTCCTGCGCGAGCAGCAGGTGGTCGATGATGGTTTCGAGCGCTGTCGCGTCGTCCACGTCGATCAGGCGCTGGATCCGGTAGGCGATGGCGATGGGATCGGTAGATCCCGACGGCACGCCGCTCATCACCGAGCTGTGCGGAAACTGGGTTTTGGAATCGATCGCGAGATCGTAGTACCCGGAGTTGAACGTCACGAAGTCGGCTTCGGTGATCTCCGGTCCTTCGTAGATTTCAAACGGATCTTCCTCGGTGACGTCGCAGCCGAACAGGCCGAGTGCGACGGAGGCGCCGGCGGCGGCCTTCAGAAAATGCCGGCGATTCCAGCCAGCGGGAGCGGGGGACGTGCGGTAAGCCGCGGGGAGATGTATACGTGGCATGGCGTGATGGAATGCGTAATGGGATGGAAACGAGTAGCGTCGGATGCAGAACAAGATCTGCAATCTCAAGCTTTACTTCAACTGTTTTCCAAAACTGTATGGCATGTCCATTAAAAGCAAGTCAACAAAGGAAAGATCCCGGTGACGTTCACTCGGACCATCTCCCCGAGAACGTGTCTGTCCGTAACGGGTTGAAGTGCTGCACGCGCACCGTTTTTTACGAGATAACCGCTCACATGACCTCTCGCACGCTCGTTCTCCAGGTGTTCTGGTGCTTTCCATGGGTTGCTCTTGGTCAGCAGGCCGCCACGCCGTTTGCTCCGATGCTGGATTCGCTGATCGCGCGGGCGAGGCAAACTTC
The DNA here is from genome assembly GCA_041738655.1 of Rhodothermales bacterium. GTDB lineage: Bacteria > Bacteroidota > Rhodothermia > Rhodothermales > JAHQVL01 > JAWKNW01. The sequence goes on from JBGSPJ010000514.1 coordinate 7,596, forward strand.
GATGTATGCCTCGCGGGTGGACTGGGACCTGGTCGCCAAACGGGTACACGCGGAGGCGGCGGGGGCCCGGAACCTGACCGAATTGCGGCCGGCGTTGAGCGAACTCATCACGGGCATCGGGGACTACCACGGAAGGGTGGTGCGCAGCACGGATTATTCGAATATGGCCTGGTTTGGGGGGGATTGGCCGGAAATTCCGCGCCGGCAAGCGGTCGATCGGGAAACGTACAGCGCCACATGGGACGCCGTGAACCAACCCGACGCCCGGTTTTCATACGCAACGCTGTCGGGCGGCGTAGGGTATCTGAAAATCGTTGGAGTTGGCGCCAATGTGGAGCACGCGGCGGAAGCCGCGCGCATTCGGCAGGCGCTGGTCGATCTGAAAGCGGCGGGCGTGGATCGATGGGTGGTCGATTTGCGCTACAACGGAGGTGGTAACTCGAATGTTATGCTGACAGGCGTTGCACCCCTGCTCGGCGAAGGGGTGGTCGCCTCGATCGTCGATCTCGAAGGGCGGCCGATGGGCGGTGCGGAGGTGCGGGCCGGCGCGTTTTCCTACTTCGGGTATCAGCTGGCGGAATTGCCGAACGAGCCGGCCATCTCATCCGAAGAAAAAGTGGCTATCCTCACGAGCCGGTATACCGTCAGCTCCGGCGAACTAGTGGCCGTGGCGCTGAAAGGCCGGCCCAATACCCGATTTTTTGGCGAGGCGACAGGTGGCCTTACTACCAACACCGGGTGGGAAGTGATCGCCGATTCGGTGATTCTCGTCATCTCAACCGGCGTATTTGCGGATCGAGAAGGGACACCGTATCCACAGACCGTTCCCGTGGATGAAGAGGTTGCGTTCGTCGTGGAGACCGACCCGACCCGCGATGCCGGCATTCAGGCGGCGTTGCGGTGGTTGAACGAGTGAGCGCCCTGAAGACAGATCAGACGGCCAGGCGGCCGTATGCGCCCAGGTCGAAATCGCGCACGAAATGCTGAAGCAGCGCGGGCAGGGTCACGACATAGCGGCTCGCGCCGGCCTGGTGAACCCCCGTGTGCCATACTCCGGCGACCCGGCGGGCCTGGTTCGGTTCGTCGAAGCAGATCCCATCGACGCCGACAAAGCCGCCGAGGGCTACGGCCAACGGGCACGCCGCGGCATTTCCTTTCGCGCCGGCGGGCAGCTGACTGAGGTCGGGCAGGCCAAGGGAGGCGCGTGCACTGTTCACTTCGTTCAGCACCTGATCCGGATTGGGGCGCAAGGGCCGTACGAGGAAGGCGGTGATTGCTTCAATGAGCGTATTCATGCTCGGGGGGGCGGTTCTGTCGTGAAACCAGCGGTGGGTAGAGGGTGTATCGGCCGGCCCAAAAGGATCTTAAATGCTTTTTTTCTGCTGGAACGGCGGAGATCCGTAGATTCCCCGTCGCGGCGCCCAGGCCGTCTGCCCACCCACACCCATCGAGGCTACCCATGACGCCCCTCGTCCTGCACGAAGACCGCTTTTTTGATCCCGATCCCACGCGCCGCGCCATTGCGCGCACGCTGTACGACGACGTCCGCCACCTGCCGATCGTCGGGCCCCACGGCCATGTCGATCCCCGCATCCTCGCGGAGGATGAGCCGTTCCCCGAGCCGGCGTCGCTCATTATCGTGCCAGACCACTACATCTTCCGCATGCTCTACGCGCGGGGCGTGAGGATGGAGGACCTGGGCATCCCGACCCGCGACGGCACGCCGGTCGAAACGGATTCCCGGGCCATCTGGCGACGGTTCGCTGAACGATTTTACCTCTTCGCCGGCACTCCTACGGGCGCGTGGCTCAATCACGAGTTCTACGAGGTCTTCGGCGTCCGTCACCGGCTCGATGGCGAATCGGCCATGTATATCTACGACCAGATCGCCGAATGCCTCCGGTCGCCGGAGTTTCGACCGCGCGCGATGTTCGACCGGTTTAACATCGAAGTGCTCACCACCACCGATGCCGCGTCCGACGACCTGCGTCACCACACCGCCATCCGACGGTCGGCCTGGAACGCCCGGGTCATCCCGTGCTTCCGTCCGGATGCGGTCCTGCGCATCGCGGCGACCGAGTGGCGATCCCACCTGGCCGCGCTGGAGGCGGCCTGCGGTGGAGCGATCGATGGCTACGGCGCGTTTATCCAGGCGCTGGAGTCGCGCCGGGCGTTTTTTAAGGAGATGGGGGCCGTGTCGACCGATCACGCGGTCGTCGAACCCTATACCCACCGCCTCGCCGATGCCGATGCCGGCCGGCTCTTCCAGAAAGCCCTCGCCGGCGCCGCCGACGCCAGCGATGCCTACCAGTTTCAGGCCCATATGCTCATGGAAATGGCGCGGATGAGCATCGAAGATGGCCTGGTGATGCAGATCCATCCGGGCTCGTTGCGCGATCACCACCAGGCGGTCGCGGATCGCTTCGGGCCGGATAAAGGGTGCGATATCCCCGTCGTCACAGAGTATACCCGCAACCTGCACGCCCTTCTCAACGCCTACGGCGGCGACCCGCGGCTGACGGTGGTCCTGTTCACGCTCGATGAAGCGACGTATTCCCGCGAACTGGCGCCCCTCGCCGGCCACTACCCGGCCCTGCGCCTCGGGCCAGCGTGGTGGTTCTACGATAGCATCGAGGGGATGACCCGCTACCGCCAGCTCGTTACCGAAACCGCCGGCTTTTATAATACCGCCGGCTTCAACGACGACACCCGCGCCTTCGCCTCCATCCCCGCCCGGCACGACCTCAGCCGCCGCGTCGATGCCAACTTCCTGGCGGACCTCGTCGCCCGCCACGTCATCGACCTCGCCGACGCCCGTCCCATCGCCCGGGCCCTCGCATACGACCTGGCGAAAGAGACGTACCGGCTGTAGGTTTAAGGTTCGGGGTGTAAGCTTAAAGGGACGTGTTTGTCAGAGCTGAGTCTCCTTAAACCTCGAACCTTAAACCTTAAACCGTCAGCCTTGACTCCCTACGAGCCAGCGCCTAAACTGCGACGTCCATCCCCACCCGTTATCCTCCCGACATGAAGCGTTTTCCCGTTCCAATCTTGCTCGTCGTCTGCCTGGCCCTCATGGACGGGATGGGGTGTGGGTTGAAAAGTGAGGTGACGGTGGTCAAACTCGGGCACGGATTGGATCCGTCCCACCCTGTTCACCAGGGCATGACCTTCATGGCCGAGCGTGTAGCGGAGAAGTCGGCCGGCCAGATGCGGATCGACATATACCCCAGTCAGCAACTCGGGACCGAACGCGAACTGCTGGAACTGTTGCAACTGGGCAGCCTGGGGATGACAAAGGTGACGGCGGCGGTGCTGGAAAGCTTCGCGCCTCAGTATAAGGCCTTCAGCGTCCCGTACCTGTTTCGGGATCGCGACCACCACTTTCGGGTGCTGGAGGGGGAGATCGGAAAGGAATTGCTCCTGGCCAGCCAGGCCTACTGGCTCCGCGGACTGGCCTATTACGACGCCGGCAGCCGGAGTTTTTACACCAAAACCGCCCCGATCCGCTCGCCGGCGGATCTGGTTGGTCTGAAGATCCGCACACTGGAAAGCAAGACCCAGGTCGACATGCTCCAGGCCATGGGCGGCGCCGCCACTCCGATTTCCTGGGGCGAACTCTATACGGCGCTCCAGCAGGGTGTCGTCGATGGCGCCGAAAACAACCCGCCGTCGCTCCTGACGGCCCGGCACTACGAGGTCTGTAAATTTTATTCGCTCGACGAGCACACCACCATTCCCGACGTGCTCCTCATCAGCACCATCGTATGGGATACGCTTACCCCCGAGGAGCAGGGCTGGCTGCAGGAAGCGGCCGATGAGTCTGCCCAGTATCAGAAAACCCTCTGGCAGGTGGCTTCAGACGCCGCGCTGGAGGAGCTGGCTAAAAACGGCGTCGAGATCGTCCACCCTGATAAAGCCCCTTTTGTCGCCTCCGTCCAGTCGGTGTATGAATCGTTTCGTGCCGAGCCGGACCTGTATGCCCTGATCCAACGCATCCAACAGACCCCGTAATCGGCGCCGGCCCCCCATGCTCGCACTCAAAACCACCATCGACCGCGCCCTGGCCGGCCTGCTCATCGTCTTGATGGGCTTGCTGGTGGTGGATGTGCTCTGGCAGGTGTTTTCCCGTTACGTGCTCGGCGCTCCCAGCTCATTCACGGAGGAGCTTGCCCGGTTTCTGCTCATCTGGGTCGGGCTGCTCGGCGCCGCCTATGCCTCGGGCCGGCACATGCACCTCGCCGTTGACATCCTCCCGGGCCGGCTCGATGGGAATCGCCGGCTCTATCTCGATCTCCTTATCCATAGCCTCGTACTGGTTTTTGTGGGATCGGTCATGGTGTACGGGGGCTCGCGCCTGGTCTGGGTCACCCTCTATCTGGGGCAAACAGCCGCCGCGCTACGGATGCCGCTAGGCTATATCTACATCGTTCTTCCGCTCAGCGGGTTGTTGATCGCGTTTTACACGGTGCTGGCGATGATCAACGCCTCGCGAGCGCTCGGCGGGCGGCCGCCTCTGGCAACGGACTCGCCCGGGGAAAGGGCGGCACTGGACGTAGACTGAGACGGGTGGCCCCATGGAATGGACGGAAGTGCTGGTACTCACGCTGAGCTTTGTGGTGCTCCTCGGCCTGGGCGTCCCGATCGCCTTCGCGATCGGACTATCGACCGTCGCCACGATGCTGATGGCCATCCAGACGGACCCGTCGCTGACGACGATGGCGCAGCGCATGGCCACGGGATTGAACAGCTTCGCGCTGCTCGCCATCCCATTTTTTATCCTTGCCGGCCAGCTCATGAACCGGGGCGGCCTCGCGCGCCGGCTGATTGATTTCGCGAAGTCGCTCCTCGGCACCCTTCCGGGTGGCCTGGCGCATGTCAACATCGTCGCGGCCATGCTTTTTGGCGCCATCTCGGGTTCGGCCGTGGCCGCGGTATCCGCTATTGGCGGGGTACTGGGGCCGCGGATGCAAGAGGAGGGCTACGACCGGGAGTTTGGCGCGGCGGTGAACATCACGGCGGCCACGACCGGGATGCTCATCCCGCCGAGTAATGTGCTGATCGTGTACTCGTTGGCGAGTGGCGGCGTCTCCATCGCGGCGCTATTTCTGGCCGGCTACCTGCCCGGGTTGCTGGTCGGCCTGAGTTTGATGGTCGTCACCGGAGTGATCGCCGTCCGCAAACGGTATCCGGTCTCCGGGCGCAGCAGCCTCGCCGAGATCGGACGCCGGCTGCTGGAAGCCATCCCCAGCCTCCTGTTGATTATCATCGTGATCGGGGGGATCATCGGCGGCGTCTTCACGGCCACGGAGGCGGCGGCGGTGGCCGTGCTGTATGCGCTGGTGCTCGGGATGGCCTACCGAGAGATCGGCTGGAGCGACCTGCCGAAAATCTTCGTGGATAGCGCCGCGACGACAGGGATCGTCATGTTGTTGATCGGGACATCGATCGGGATGTCGTGGATCATGGCCTTCGAGAACATCCCACAAAACGTGACGGCTGCGTTGATCGGGCTGACGGACAACAAGATCCTCATCCTCCTGATCATCAATCTGATCCTGCTGGCTGTCGGGACCTTCATGGACATGACGCCGGCGGTCCTCATCTTCACCCCCATCTTCCTTCCCGTCGCGACAGAACTGGGGATCGATCCGATTCATTTCGGGATCATCATGGTGCTCAACCTCTGCATCGGTCTCTGTACCCCACCGGTGGGCAGTGTGTTATTCGTAGGGGTTGGCGTGGCGCAGACGACCATCGCGCGCGTGATCCGACCCCTCCTGCCGCTGTTCATCGCCATGCTGGTCGCGCTGTTTCTCGTAACCTATATCCCGGCGATCAGTCTGTGGCTGCCGGGAGTGTTTGGATTTTAATAATGCCATTGCCCGCGCTGAATCCCACGTTGCTGACCGATACGACCTTTCGTTCACATGCGGTGAGCGTTCTTCCCGATCCCTCGCTGCTCGAGTTGCCCGAAAAAGTCGTTCAATTCGGGACAGGCAGCTTCTTGCGGGCCTTCGCGGACGCTTTCATCGATACGGCGAATCGGGCCGGCGTCTTCGGGGGCCGTGTCGTGATGGTCGGGTCCACGGGCAGCGGACGCACGGATACACTCGGCGAGCAAGGGGGGCTCTACACGCTTCGCCTCCAGGGGCTCGAGAACGGCGTTCCGGTCGAATCCTTTACAATAATCACCTCGGTGAGCCGGGCGCTTTCGGCCGCAGAGGACTGGGCCGAGGTGCTCGCCTGCGCCCACAACCCGGCCATCGAACTGGTGATTTCCAACACGACGGAGGTGGGCATCGCGTACGATCCCGACGACCGGCCCGGCCCCGCCGCGCCGCGTTCCTTTCCAGGTAAACTGACGGCGTTCCTGTTCGAACGCGCGCGGGCCTTTGATTATGACCCCGACCGCGGGGTGGTGGTGCTGCCCTGCGAGTTGATCGAACGCAACGGAGCCACGCTGAAAGGGATTGTGCTTCGCCTTGCGGAAGCGTGGGGACTCGGGCCGGCGTTTGCCGGCTGGGTCGAACGCGCCGTCCCGTTCTGTGATACACTGGTCGACCGCATCGCTCCCGGCGTCCCGCGGGGCGACGAACACGCGGCCG
>JBGSPJ010000365.1:0-2447 GCA_041738655.1 Rhodothermales bacterium
GCCCGAGCGCCTGCTCGACGCCCACAGCCGCTCGGCCATGACGCTCAACTTCGTCCGCGCCCTCGTCACGGGCGGCTTCGCCGATCTACATCATCCGGAGTACTGGGATCTCGACTTCCTCGGCAACTCGCCCCGGGCGGCCGAGTACCGCGAGATCGTGGGCGCGATCAAGGAGGCGGTGTCGTTCATGGAGACGTTTGCGGATACCAAGAGCGCAGCGCTCGATAGGGCATCCTTTTTTACGAGCCACGAGGCGCTGTTTCTGCCGTACGAAGAGGCTCAGACCCGCCTGGTGCCCCACAATCCGGGCTGGTACAACCTGTCGACCCACATGCCGTGGATAGGGATGCGGACGGCGTTTCCCGAGAGCGCGCACGTTGAATATGCCCGCGGGATCGAAAATCCGATCGGGATGAAGGTGGGGAAGGCGGTGAGCCCTAAGGATCTCATCCATCTGATGGACGTCCTCAACCCCGAGAACGACCCCGGCCGGCTGACGCTCATCACCCGGTTCGGGAAAGACCAGATCGCCGACGGCCTGCCGCCGCTCCTGGAGGCCGTGCAACGGGCCGGCAAAAAGGCGCTCTGGATCGTCGACCCCATGCACGGCAACACCGTCCGCACCGAGTCTGGCTATAAAACCCGGCCATTCGACTATATCCTGTCTGAGGTCGAGCAGGCGTTCGACATCCACCACCGCCTCGGCTCCGCCCTCGGCGGCGTCCACCTCGAACTCACTGGCGACGACGTCACCGAGTGCATCGGCGGCGCCCGCGGCCTCGTCCAGGCCGACCTCGAGCGCGCCTACAAAACCCAGGTCGACCCCCGCCTAAACGCCGAGCAGGCCCTGGAGATGGCGCTGAGTATTGTGAGGAAACGGCGGGGGATGAAGAAGGATTAAAACATAAACGATCAGAATGCAGATGATCCCCTCCTCAGAGAGGAGGGGACCCTCAAAACTTGATCGTTTCAGGCAATTTTTAAGAAGTCTGTTTTGCACTTTACCCTGTTCATGACTTCGATCCTCAGATCGAAATCTTGAACGTATCCGCCGGCGTCAGCGCGTGCACAAACGCCGTGAGGAGCCGGACGACGGCGTCGAGGTCGGCCGTATCCACCATTTCCACCGTGGAGTGCATGTAACGCATGGGGAGGGAGACGAGGGCGCTGGGGATGCCGGAGCGGGTGTCGAAGATCTGGTCGGTGTCGGTGCCGCTGAAGCCCGTCGAGGCTTCGTGTTGGAGCGGGATGCCCTCTTTTTCGGCGACCTCCATGAGGCGCTGGACGACAAGCGGGTGGGTGGAGGCGCCGTGCATGAGGCCGGGGCCGCCGCCGAGTTTGGTGAGGCCGTGTTTGGGGGCGCTGATGCCGGGCGAATCCGTGGCATGGCAGATGCTGGCCGCAGAGACCGGCGCGACGATCCGCGTGGTGCCGATGACGGACGCGGGAGAACTCTGCCTGGACGCGTATGCCGCGCTGTTCAACGCGCGCACCCGCATCGTCGGCGTGACCCAGGTCTCCAACGCGCTGGGCAGCGTCAACCCGGTGAAGCAGATGATTGCGACGGCACACGCCCATGGCGTACCGGTGCTGGTCGACGGTGCGCAGGCCGTGCCCCACATGCCCGTCGACGTGCGCCAGTAGGTCGTCAGATCCAGTATCGATGCTGCCTGTATCGATGCTCACGTTGTCGGTCATGGTTGGTCCCCTTGTCGTACGGTCGCCCCAGCATCGTGCCGGCGCACCGACCGTGCAAACCAGGAGCGGCCCGGTCACACGACGCCCGGCCGGTGCCCGTCTCCTGCCACCGGCCATCTACCCTCGCCATCATGACGACCGACGGCGGGCTCTGCCCCCACGAGATCCGACGAGAAGTGATGCACATGTGGTGGGAGGACCTCACGTTCCTCCACTACGAGATCGATCCCGCACGGGTGCAGGCCGTGCTTCCCGAGGGCCTGACGGTCGACACACTCGATGGCGTCACATGGGTTGCACTCGTACCATTCGACATGCGCGTCGGACTGCCAGGACGGTGGCAGTTCCCGCGTGTCGGCCATTTTCACGAGACCAACGTGCGGGTCTACGTCGTCGGTCCGGACGGCACCCCGGGTGTCTGGTTCGCTTCCCTCGAGGCGAGCGATCCGATTGCCACCGCAACGGCTCGTCTCACCTATGGCCTCCCGTACTTCTGGGCCGACATGTCGATCACACGCAGCGGCACGAAGATCACCTACGAATCGAGCCGCCGACGCCCGGGCCCGAAGGGAGCCCATCATCGTTCGGTCGTACGCGCCGGTACGCGTATCCCGATGCAGGAAGTGTCGGCGGTCGAACACTTCCTGACCGCTCGCTGGGGGCTGTACTCGCAGTGGCGCCGCCGGCTCGTGTACGCCGCGATCACCCACGATCGTTGGCCGCTCCATCGGGCCGAACTGCTCGACCTC
>JBGSPJ010000541.1:0-1599 GCA_041738655.1 Rhodothermales bacterium
GCTCGCGAACCGGCTGCTCGTCGCCCTCAAGACCCGCTCTCGCCAGCGTCACGCCTCGACGTTGGAGCAGGCGGAGGCGTATCGGCGAGACCTGCGGGCGCTCTTCGAACACCTGCAACGGCTTTTCTCAACCGAGACGGGAGCGAACCTTTCTCCCTCCCGCGTTTCTAATCATCAAACCCATGAAAGCATCGGACGCATCGAAAGATGAATCGCTGCTGCGCCGGCTCGCGGAGCACACCGACGAGACGGCCACGGTAGCGCTGTTGGTCGCCCTCTGCCGCCAGTCCCCCGAATTGTTGCACTGGCTATGGGAGGACTTCGCCCGTGACGCGAAAGTGCGCGCGAGGTTCGCCAAACTCGTCGCCACGCTCGACGCGAAATTCACCGGCGGTTTTCGAGACCTCACGCCCGATGCCCGCGCCCGCCGGGAGGAAGCGCGCCGGCTGCGTGAGCAGATACCGGCCCGCCGCTATGGCGGCCTGACTTGGAATGAGGTCGCCACCCTCGTGCGCCACTATCAGGCGGGCACGGTCGATCTTGGCGTCTTCCTGTTGGCGCATGACTGGCAGATTTCGGGCAAGGCCACGCCCGCGCTCATGTGGGCGGGAATCGAGCTTTTGGAGCTGACCGTGCCGACCGGTCGGCGGCGACCGCTCAAGCACCTCAACAAGGCGCTCGTCTTCCTGAAAAAATACCAGACCCCCGCCCAACGTCGCGCGTCGTTTGGTTACGCCGATTGGTGGAAGCTCCACGCCCTTTTCTACATCCTGCGGCATCCGTGCGATTCCTACCGCACGCGCGATCTGCGCAATCACCTGGCCGCGCTCGGCCTCGAAATCAGCGCCAAGGACATTCGCCGCTTTTGCACCCGTCACGGTATCCGCCGCGACATGCGGGCCGGGCGCCCACGAACGCGCGTGCGGGTTCCGTCGTCATCGTCGGGCGCGTAAAAAGGCCCCGGCGCAAGGCACCGGGGCCGGTAGTTTAATCCTCCTCGGGGAGCATAATCGTAAAACACGGCTCCCCCTTGTCGCCGGGATGAACGAGCGCCTTGAGGGTGTGCAGTCGCTTCCGTCCCGTGCCGGTGATAACGACTTTGAAAAGTCGGCCACCCGGAAACGATTTGACCGGCGCGACACGCGACATCCAGAGCACGTCATGCCAGACGCCTTTCCAGTCGTTGCCGTGGTCGGGGTGGGCCACGGCCTTTTCGATGAGTGCGCCCACAGCGGCAGTCATGGCGACATGCACGCCGGGGAAGTGCTGGGCGGAGACAGGGGCCAAGTCGCCCGCCGTTGCGTCGATCAAGACACCATCGGCGATAGCTTGGGCGCGGGTGTAAACAGAAACCACGGTGAAGCCGTCGAACGGCTGACCGGGCTGGTTGATAACGTCGCCGGGTTGAGGAACCGGGTCACGGGAGAGATCACGCATGGGATTTGGGAGTCGTGCGCCCCAACGAGGGCGCGGAGGGAGCAGCGGGCCGCGCTGCGCGGACCCCACCGGAGCCAAACCTTAAAAAAGGCCGTCCCGGAGGGATGCCTCCGGCAAGCACCGGCAGCGCAAGGAGGAGCGCAGGGCGCAGCCCGAGAACTC
>JBGSPJ010000625.1:0-7861 GCA_041738655.1 Rhodothermales bacterium
GGGTGATGAAGGCGCCGACCGATTCGTCGTCGTCGCCGTAGCGGACTGGCAGGACGAAGTCGAGTGCCGCGCGCATCTTGCCGGCCGGCGAAAGCAGCGGGCTGCGCGCGAGCGGACCGAGGCGGGCCGGCACGAGGCCGCTGAGCCCTTCTGGCAGCGGATAAAACGATCCCTTGAAGTAGATCCGGCTCCCCTTTCGCTTCGGGTCGGCGTTGGTGCCGACGATCTCATCTCCCAGCCCCACGGCCTCGCAGAGGCGGATCCCTTCCGGCTTGCGCGCCAGGAAGATATCCGGCCCGCGCTCGATCGTGAACCCGTCGCGGTAGACGGTGTCGATCTTGCCGCCCACCTCCGTAGCCGATTCGAGCACGATCACACGCAGATCCATCCCCCGGTTGGCGGCGGCTTTCTCGAGCGTATAGGCCGCCGCGAGGCCGCTGATGCCGGCTCCGATCACGGCCACTGTTTTACGGCTCATGCGGTGCGTCGCCATACGGCTTTACCTACGAAGAAAGGGCCGAGTTTTTCGAGAAACTCCGACGTCTGTCGCGTCCGGCGCATGTGTTGGACGACCATGGAAAGCGGGTAGAGCTCCTTGCCCATCAGGCCGGCGATGAAGTCGTTGTCATTTACATCGAGCCCGTGGCAGGCCAGCCGGATGTCGTGTGCATAATCCGCCCGCCCGTACGCCATCCCGATGCCGCCGTGCTCCATCAGCATCGCGCGCTGCTCCTCGCGAGGCAGTTGCTCGAAGCGGCCGCTGCGGCGCAAGGGGTACCAGACGGCCCACGGCCATTCCGGATGCGTCGCATGTCGGATCGGCCGGTTGATGAGTACTTCGTCCAGATCGTTTTCGTACCCGATCGTGTAGGTACGTCCGAAAAGCGTACATTCCGGCTTGAAAATCAAGTCCGAAAATGGGTGGCGATGGACGAGCGGTCGGATGACGTCCACAAAGTAGTTGGCGTCCTCGCTGAACGTCAGTAGACCGACGCCGGTCGGATCGTTGAGTTCTTCGTAGAGGACTCCGTGGATATCGCTGTCTTCAAGTGTTTCCACGAGACGCTGGGTATGCTGGCAACCGTTGAAAGCCAGGAGCTGCATGAAGAGCCGGCGATCGGAGGTCAGCTCCGCGCCGTCGGTGGCTTTTCCTTTCTCGCGAAGATCGAGCCCTTTTTTTTCGGGAAGTGAAATATCGAGTGCCATGGCGAGGGGTTCAAGGTTCGGGGTATAAGGTTCAAGGTATGTAGCTTAGCGGAGGGGGTGCAAACGCCCTTAAGCTTCGAACCTTAAACCGCTTTTTATGATCGGAAGGGATACAACGATGAGATACTATGCTTGGATCTGCCTGGTGCTTCTTGGATTTGGCCAGCCGGCGCGGCACGCGGCGGCGCAGGTCGCGGGCGTGGATGTGCGACATTACCTGTTCGAGTTGACGCTTGGTGATGCGTCCGACCGGATCGAAGGGGTGGCGACGCTCACGGCGCGGTTTACCGATGCCGGGGTGGTCGCTCTGCCGCTTGATCTGGTCTCGGCCCCTCGGCCCGACGCGGCTGGTATGCGGGTCGAATCGGTACGTGAAAACGGCCGGCCCATCCGGTTTAACCAGATCGAAGACCGTCTCCTGCTCACACTCTCGTCACCCTCGCGGGTCGGTGAGGAACGCGTTTTTATCATTTCGTACGCCGGCACGCCGGCCGACGGCCTGATCGTCTCGCGGAACAGGCACGGCAACCGGACCTTTTTTGGCGACAACTGGCCCAACAGAGCACGAAACTGGCTGCCCACGATCGATCATCCGGCCGACAAGGCGACCTGCGAATTCGTGATCCGTGCGCCGGCCGGCTACCAGGTGATTGCCAATGGTCTGCTGGTTGAAGAAACCGATTTACCCGGTGGGATGCGCCTTACGCACTGGAAGACGGAGGCGCCGTTGCCGACCAAGGTTATGGTTTTTGGCGCGGCCCGCTTCGCCGTTCGCCACGAGGGCGAATACCAGAATGTGCCCATCCAGACCTGGGTCTACCCCGAGGATCGCGACGCCGGCTTTTACGATTTTGGCGTCGCGACGGACATGCTGGCCTTTTTTGAGCAGCGGATCGGCCCGTTTCCGTACGAGAAGCTCGCCAACGTGCAGTCCAAGACCCGGTACGGTGGGATGGAAAACGCCGGCGCGATCTTCTACAACGAAAACGCGATCACAGGCGAGCGGACCAACGAGGTGACGGTGGCCCACGAAATCGCCCATCAGTGGTTCGGCGACTCCGTGACGGAAGCCGACTGGCCGCACATCTGGCTGAGCGAGGGGTTTGCGACGTACTTCGCCGAGTTGTATTTCGAGCACGCGCAGGGCGAGGAGCGACTGAAACAAGGCATGACCGAGGCCCGCGACGCCGTATTCGGTTTTTATCGCCGCAACGCCGGCGCCCCGCTCGTCAATCCGGTCCCAACGGATCCGAACGAACATCTCAACACAAACAGCTATCAAAAGGGGGCGTGGGTGCTGCATATGTTGCGCCGCCTTGTCGGCGACGAGGCCTTCTGGGCAGGCATCCGCGCCTACTATGCCACCTACCGCGATGCCAACGCCACCTCGGCCGACCTGCAACGGGTCATGGAGGACGCCTCGGGTCGCGACCTTGCCTGGTTTTTTAGTCAATGGCTCTACCGCCCGGGCCATCCGAAGATCGCCGTTCAGTGGACGTACGACGCCGGCGCCGGGCGGGTTGATGTGACGGTGAACCAGACGCAGCGCGAGGCCCCGTTCCGCTTTCCGCTCACACTCGCCCTCGGATCGGCGCACAATGCCCGGCGCGAAACCGTGGATGTTTCGAGCGTTTCCGAGCGATTCTCCTTTACCGTTTCCGGGCCGATTGACCGGATTCGCGTCGACCCGGACGTAGCCATGCTCCAGGATCCCGACCTATAGCACCCCTTCGCGCGTCCGATACTCTCCGATAAGCTACCTGTCTCAACGAGGGAATGGCCTACGATGGCACTACCGACCGCGCAAGCGACCACATACGATCGTACGAGCGCGCTTTCGCCGCACGATCGTGCCCCATGGTTTCAACCCATGTTCAGCGAGGCGCCCGATGCCCGGTTGCTGGTGGACATGGACGGGAGGATCGTGGCCATCAACGCCGCCGGCGCGGGGATGACCGGCTTCGTCGATAACGAACTGGCCGGCCGGCTGCTCTCCGCCGTGTGCCGCTCCAGTCGACCAGAGGAGACCGGGAGCCTGCTGGATCGGATCCGGCTCGCGCCCGTGTTCCGGGCCGAGGGCTGGGTGATGACACGCGAAGGCGAGGAACGATGTGTCGAAATTACGTCCTACCGGCTCGATGGGCCCGATTCGACCCCTGTCTTGTTGGTAGAATGGCGGGATCGTTCCCGGTTCCGAGCGATCCAGGAGGAGCTGGGGGAAATGCGAATCCGCGTAGGTGAGGCGGAGCGACTCGTCCGGCTGGGATCCTGGAGCTTTTTTCCATCGGAAGGGCGGATCGTGTGGTCGGACGAGGTGTTCCGCATCGCCGGCTTCGCGATCGAGGAAGGCGAGCCGGATTTTGAGGGGTACCTCCAGCGAATCCATCCGGCCGACGCAGCCCTGTTCCTCGATGTCGTCCAGCGATCCCTGTATTGCGATGAATCCTACACGATCAAGCATCGCCTTCTGATGCCCGATGGAGCGGTGCGTTGGGTCATTAGTAGCGGACGCGCGGCCTACGATGAGCGGGGTCAGCTCACGAAATTGATTGGTACCATCCAGGATGTGACCGAGCAGGAAGCGTTCCTACAAGCGACACGCGCCTCGGAACAGCGGCTGCGGTTCCATATCGAACAATCGCCGGTCGCCTACATCGAGTGGGATACGAACTTCACCGTGGTCGAATGGAATCCCGCCGCGGAGCGCACGTTTGGCTTCAAAAGGGAGGATGTACTTGGCCGGCTGCCGGCGATCATCCCGCCGGAGGAGCAAGAGCGGGTTCAGGCGATCGTCGCCTCATTGCTGAACGGGGAAGGCGGCACCCACAGCGTGAATCGTAACGTAACCCGCGACGGGAAATCGATCACGTGTGAATGGTACAATACTTCGCTCCGATCCGAGGACGGCCGGATCGTGGGGGTCAGCTCGCTGGTGCAGGATGTGTCGCAGCGCTACGATGCCGAGCAGGCGCTGATGGACTACACCCGCGAGTTGAAAATGGCACGAGACCTCGCGGAAAGCGCGACGCGCGCCAAGAGCGCCTTTCTCGCGAACATGAGCCACGAGATCCGGACACCGCTGAACGGCGTAATCGGCATGGCGAGTCTGCTGTCCGAGACCGAACTGTCGAGTGAGCAGAGCGATTTTGTTTCGACGATCCTGGTCTCCAGCGAGACGCTGCTCGGGATCATCAACGATGTGCTGGATTTCTCGAAGATCGAGGCCGGCAAAATCGAACTCGAACACGTGCCGGTCGATCTGAGCGATCTGATCGAAGGATCGCTCGATCTCCTGGCGACTCGCGCGGCCGAACGAGACCTCGAGCTGTTGTATGAATTGGATCCCCACGTCCCGAAACGCATCCTGGCCGATCCCACGCGTCTACGCCAGATCCTCGTCAATCTCCTGTCGAACGGCGTCAAGTTCACCGAGCGCGGAGAGATCGAAGTCCGGGTGAGCGCCGCGCGTGGAGCCGCCGGCCGGTGCACGCTCCGTTTCTCCGTGCGAGACACCGGCATCGGTATCCCAGCGGAAAAGATCGATCGGCTGTTCCGGTCGTTTTCCCAGGTGGATGCGTCCACCACGCGCAAGTACGGCGGCACCGGGTTGGGGCTCTCGATCTCGTACAAGCTGGCCGAATTGATGGGTGGGACGATGTGGGTTGAGAGTGAGGAGGGTGTGGGCACGACCTTCCACTGCACCATCGTGGCGGATCCCGTGGCGGAAGATGCCGGCGTCGCCGATCGCACATTCGCGGTGGCCCGTCGGGTACTGCTGGTAGAGCCCCACCCCCGCAGCCGCGTCCTCCTGAGCCAGCGTCTTTCGGCGATGAACGTGTTTGTCGAGGCCTGCGCCAGCGCCGAGGAGGCAGCGTCCTGGCTCCGATCGACCTGCGTTGATGCCCTCCTACTCGATAGCCGGCTGCCCCCCGAAGCGTTCGAGACCATCCGGCATGTGATCGCCTCGTCGTGTGTACATGTCCCCATTCTGGCGATAACACCCATGGGGGGTGATTCCAGCCACCGCGCGCTGCCGGCCGACGTCTTCTTGCATCGCCCGGTCCGAGCGCAAAATCTGTTCGCCAAGCTGCAGGAAACCTTCGCTGTGCGGCCGGCTGATGTCTACATCCCGGCCACCGGCCTGTCCCTGGCGCGCGTGCTCGTGGCGGAAAAACACCCCCTCCACCAGCGTCTGGTGATCAAAATGCTTGGCGATCTCGGCTGCTCGGCCGAAGTGGTCGATCCGGCGGACGCCCTGGCCGCCGGGATGGACGGTGGAAACGAGCTGATCCTGCTGGGGATGGATGCCATCGAGCGGGCCGCCGCCGCGGATCCTGCCCTTCGCTTTGAGGGCCCGGCGCACGTCGTCGCCCTGGCCATGCATCTCGATGCCGATCGACGCCGCGCCTGGCAAGCGATCGGGGTGGCGAATGTGATCCAGCTCCCGCTGCAGTCCGGCGCCCTGCAACGGGTCGTGCAGCGCTACATGCTGTCGATGAAGCCGGCCGATGGGCTGACGACAACCCTTTCCGCTTGAGACGCGGCGATTCCCTCGTGTTCCATTCGGGTGTAGGCCGTAGATTAGGGGTGTCCTCGTCACCATCGCCCGCGCACCCATGAATTGGCGAACGCCCCTCCTGTTGATGCTGAGCGTTTCGCTGGCCGCCGCCGGCCTCGCGGCCTTTCGCATCGGCCGGGCGCCGGTGTCGTTCAACGAAGACATCCGCCCGGTGCTCAACGCACAGTGCCTGCGGTGCCACGGCGGCGTCCGCCAGTCCGGCGGGTTCAGCCTCCTGTTCCCCGAGGAAGTCCGCATCGCCGGCAAATCCGGCCGTATCCCCATCGTCCCCGGTCATCCCGACTCCAGTGAGGTGATCCGCCGCGTTAGCCAGACGGACCCCGAGGAGCGCATGCCCCTCGATCATCCACCGCTGAGCGACGACCAGATCGACCTCCTCACCCGATGGATCGAGGCCGGCGCTCCGTTCGAGACCCACTGGGCCTACGTCGCTCCCGATCCCGCCATCACTCCCCCGGACGTCTCGTCCGCCTGGGTCCGAAACGACATCGATCGATTCATCCTAGCCCGGATCGAAGAGCAGGACCTGGCCCCGAGCCCCGAGGCCGCGTGTTACGACCTTCTCCGCCGGCTCTCGCTCGATCTCACCGGACTCCCCCTCGCACCCGAGCAAGCCGACGCCTACTGCCGCGCCCCAAGCGAGGAAGCGTATCAGGGCCTCGTCGACAGCCTGCTCGCCGCGCCGGCCTACGGCGAACACCTCGCCGCCACCTGGCTGGATCTTGCGCGTTACGCAGACACGAAAGGGTACCGGCCCGACCTTCATCGGGAAATCTGGCCTTTTCGGGACTGGGTGATCGCGGCGTTTATCGAAGACATGCCGTTCGACCAGTTCACCATCGAACAACTCGCCGGCGACCTCCTCCCCGATCCCACCGTCTCCCAGCGCATCGCCACCGCCTTCCATCGGAATAACATGGCCAGTGACGAGGGCGGGACGGACGACGAGGAGTTCCGCGTCGCCGGCGTGATAGACCGGGTCAATACCACCTGGGAAGTCTGGATGGGCACCACCATGGCCTGCGTCCAGTGCCACAGCCACCCGTACGACCCGTTCCGGCACGAGGAGTATTTCACCTCGTACGCCTTCTTCAACAACACGGCCGATACGGACCATTACTCCGAGACTCCGCTCCTGGCCACCTACGATTCGCTTCGGGCCGACTCCGTCCACACCCCCGTCATGGTCGAACTTGAAGGCGATGCCCGCCGCACGACGCATCGGTTCAACCGGGGCAACTGGCTGGATCTCGCGGAAGTCGTCGAACCCGGTGTGCCCGGGGCGCTGCCGGCGATGGCGCCCGACCTGCCCCGCAACCGCCTGGGGTTCGCGCAGTGGATCGTAAGTCCGGATCACCCGTTGACCGCCCGTGTGCTCGCCAACCGCCTCTGGGCCGGCCTCTTCGGCCGGGGCATCGTTGAAACGCTGGAGGATTTTGGAACCCAGGGCGAGTCGCCCACCCATCCCGAGTTGCTGGACTGGCTCGCCATCCGCCTCCGCACCACCCACGGCTGGCGCATCAAGCCGTTTTTACGTGAGATCGTCCTCTCCGCCACCTATCGCCAGAGCAGCCACGTCACGCCGGAACTGCTCGAGCAGGATCCTTCGAATGTGTGGCTGGCGCGTGGGCCGCGCGTTCGTCTTTCGGCGGAGCAGATCCGCGACCAGGGCCTCGTGGTGAGCGGGCTCCTCCATCCGGCGATCGGCGGCCCGAGCGTCATGCCGGCGCAGCCGCCGGGCATCTGGAGCGTCCAGCTCCGCCCACAGATCCAGTGGAAAAACGCCGAAGACGCAGAGGACCGACGCCGGCGCGCGCTCTACACCTACTGGCGACGCTCCAGCCCCTACCCCTCGATGGCCGCGTTCGACAGCCCGAGCCGCGAGCAGTGCGTCTCGCGGCGGGTGAGCACCAACACCCCGCTCCAGGCGTTTGTCACCCTGAACGACCCCGTGTATGTCGAGATGGCCCAGGGCCTCGCCAACCGGATGGCCGAAGCCGGTCCGAACCTCAATGATCAGATCGCCCACGGCTACCGCCTGACGCTGCTGGCGCCGCCCTCGCCCGAGACCCTGGC
>JBGSPJ010000654.1:0-7254 GCA_041738655.1 Rhodothermales bacterium
GTACCAGGCCCAGTCGTACTCCGTCGCCGCCGCGCTGTGCACGCCGGCGTAGCCGCCGCCGGCCTGGATGTAGCGTTCAAACGCCGCCCGCTGCGGGGCGTCGAACAGCGTCCCGTTCGTGTTCATGAAGACGACCGCGTCGAAGCCGGCGAGGTAGTCATCCGTAAAGACAGCGGGGTCCTCGGTGGCCTCGACTTCGAAGCCGTGCGTCAATCCAAGCGTCTGAACCGCCGCTATCCCTTCGGGTATGGCCTCGTGCCGGAAGCCCGTTGTGTGGGAGAAGACCAGCACGCGGAACCGAGTCGCCATCGCCTCGCTCGAGGCGTCGATTGGGAGCATATCCGGCTTCGCCCCGGAGCAGCCGGCGACGATGCCGGCCAGCAGGGCGAACATAGCGCCAAGAAGTAGACGAAAACGGGGCATGCGCATTTGAATTGTCCGGACATTCGGATATTTTCGTGGCCCAAGATAGCGGCCCCATCCGCAGAGATCAACCCGCGCCGCAGAAATTGCGGTTTCAGGTTTCCGGTAGATTTGTTAATGTGCGGAGCCTGCGAGGTCGGCGGGTGATAGCCGACGTCCCTCAGGACAAGCCTGCAATCTGCCATACTGTGGACATATTCTCAGAATCGGCTCATACGATAGAACGTGATGGTCCCCTCCTCTCTGAGGAGGGGTAAATACCGTCAGCGCGAAGCGGTGACGGGATGGGGAGGTGGGGCCGCGATGGTGTCTTCTACCACCCCATCCCGACCTCGGTCGGGATTTCCCCTCCTCGATGAGGAGGGGACCCCCCAATATCTATGCATTTTCTCATAACTCAACCTCGACATCGCATTAAAATGAATGCAGCGATGGCTAAGTCGGGGCGACTTATGCCGTGAGTATGCACCAATCCTGTCCACAGCATTAAACGAGCGACCTTCCCCATGAAATCTCACAACGTCACAATGCTCGGCACCGGGCTCATCGGTATGTTTTACACGATGACCCTGCACAGCCAGCGCGGCCGCGACCGCGTCACGATGGTCTATTCGCGCAGCGAGGAGCGTGCGCGTCAGTTTGCGAAGGACTGGAACATCCCGCGGTGGACGACCGACCTCAAGGAGGCGATCGAGGACGCGGACACAGACACGGTGGTGATCGGGCTGCCGAACAACCGGCACGTGGAGTGCACGCGGCTGGCGGCGGCCGCCGGCAAGGCGGTGTTGTGCACGAAGCCGCTGGCGCGCACCGCCGCCGAGGCAAAGGAGATGCTGGACATTGTCGAGAAAGCCGGCGTGTTTCACGGCTATCTGGAGGATCTCACCTACACCCCGAAGACCCTCAAGGCGGCCGAGTCCGTCCGCGCCGGTGCCCTGGGCGACATCCTGTGGGTCCGCTCCCGCGAGACCCATCCGGGGCCGCACAGCTCGTGGTTCTGGGACAAGGAGCAGGCCGGCGGCGGCGCGATCGTCGACCTCGGGTGCCACTGCATCGAGATCACGCGGACGTTTGTGGGTAAAGACAACCGGCCGGTGGAGGTGATGTGCTGGGCGGACACGCTGTACCACCCGATTGCCGCCGAAGACCAGGCGATCGCGCTCATCCGTTACGAAAGCGGGGCCATCGGGCAGTTCGAGGTTAGCTGGGCCTTCCGCGGGGGGATGGACCTGCGCGACGAGGTGGCCGGCACGGAGGGGACCATCATGCTCAATCACTTTCTGCGGACGGGCTTCGAGATGTTCACCACCGGCGCCGCCGGCGGGTACGTGGCGGAGAAGTCGGAGACGGAAAAAGGCTGGCTCTTCCCCGTCGGCGACGAGGTCCACGCCCTGGGCTACGTCCACATGTTCACCGACATGTTCGAGGCGATGGAGCAGGGGCGCCGGCCGATGGAGGACTTTTACGACGGCTACGTCGTCAACGCCGTGATCGACGCCTGCTACCGATCGGTGAAGTCGAAGCAGTGGGAGCCCATCGAGATGGAGTGGCGCGGCGGAACCACCAAAAAGATCGGCATCAACGCCAACGAATACGAAGGCCAGGTGCTCATCAAGGAAGAACGCATGCCCGACGGCCGCGTGAAACGCATCCTGAAAAACAAAACCAACGGCGTCATCACGGAGACGGTTGGATGAATGGTTTAAGGTTTAAGGTTCGATGCTCAAGGATCTTGTATTCTTAATACTCCATGCATCCAGACCTTAAACCTTAAACCCCGAACCTTGAACCTTAAACCCATGCTATCCCCTCTGCAATCCGACGACATCTTGCTGGCCGATATCGAGCGGACCTGCGCGGAGCCGGACGGGTTTCGGCTGTGGTGGCTCGGGCAGAGCGGCTTTCTGGTGCAGCACCAGGGCCGGCACCTGTTGCTCGATCCGTACCTGTCGGACTCGCTGACGCGCAAGTATGCCCGGACCGACAAGCCGCACGTCCGGATGACGGAGCGTGTGATCGCGCCGGAACGGCTGGACTTCGTCGATGTGGCCACGTCCAGCCACAACCACACGGACCACCTGGACGCGGAGACGCTCGGGCCGCTGCTTGATGTCAACCCCGGCCTCGAACTCGTCATCCCCGAAGCCAACCGGGCGTTTGTCGCGAAGCGATTGGATTGTGATCCCGAGTGGCCGCGCGGCCTCACCGCCGGCGCGTCGACCAGCATCGCCGGCTTCACCTTCCATGGCATCCCCGCCGCACACAACGAACTGGAGACCGACGCCGAGGGCCGGCACCTGTACATGGGGTTTGTCGTCCGCTTCGGGCCGTATACCCTCTACCACAGCGGCGACACCTTAATGTACCCGGGCATGGAGGACCTCCTGAAGAAATTCGAAATCGATGTGGCGCTGCTGCCCATCAACGGCAACCTGCCGGAGCGCCGGGTAGCCGGCAACCTGAACGGCGAGGAAGCCGCCCGGCTCGCGAAGGCGATCGGGGCAAAAACCGTCATCCCCTGCCATTATGAGATGTTCGCTTTCAACACCGCGTCGCCGGCACTGTTCGTGACCGCCTGCGCCGCCATCGGGCAGACGCAGCGTGTCTTGCAGGCCGGCGAAAAATTTGTCGCGGAATAATACCCCTCGCCCTATTTTGGCCTGACAAAGCAACCCCTTACCGACCGCGCGGACCGACCGCGCCCAAAACCCATCTGTATGTCCACACCCTCCGTCAACAACGCCCACCGCATCCAGACCAAGCAGCTGGAGACCTCTCCCCGTCTTCTCCTGGGCCCCGGGCCTTCGAACGCGCATCCCCGCGTGCTCCAGGCGATCAGCAACGCCCAGGTCGGCCATCTGGACCCCGAGTTTATCGCCCTCATGAATGAGGTCCAGGAACTGCTGCGGTATGCCTGGCAGACGGACAACAAGCTGACGGTGCCGGTGAGCGGGACAGGCAGTGCGGCGATGGAAGCGGCATTGGCCAACTCGATCGAACCCGGCGACAGCGTGGTTGTGGGCGTCAACGGGTATTTTGGGGAGCGGATGGTGGATATGGCCGGCCGCTACGGCGCCGTCGTCCACCGGATGGACAAGCCCTGGGGGCAGTCGTTCTCCCTGGACGAGATCAAGGCCGCCGTCAAGTCGCATAAACCGAAGGTCCTCGGCCTCGTCCACGCCGAGACCTCGACCGGCGCCCGACAGCCGCTTGAAGGAGTTAGCGCGCTCTGTCGTGAATTCGACTGCCTGCTGTTGGTCGACTCCGTCACGAGCCTCGCCGGCGTGCCCCTGTTCCTCGACGCCTGGGGCGTAGACATCGCCTACTCCGGCACCCAGAAATGCCTCAGCTGCCCCCCCGGCCTCGGGCCGCTCACGCTCGGGCCGCGCGCGGTCGAGCGGCTCCAGAACCGCAAGACGAAGGTGCCGAACTGGTACCTGGACATGAGCATGGTGGCCAACTACTGGGGCGAGTCCCGCACGTACCACCACACGGCCCCCATCAGCATGAACTACGCGCTCCGCGAGGCGCTGCGGATCGTCGCCGAGGAAGGCCTCGAAGCCCGCTGGGAGCGGCACCAGAAAACCGCCGAGCGGTTCTGGGCCGGCCTCGAAGGCATCGGGCTCTCCTGCCATGTGGATAAAGAAATTCGCCTCCCCAGCCTGACGACCGTCCGCGTACCCGACGGCGTCGACGCCAAGGCTGTCGCGCGCACGATGCTGCTGGAGCACAACATCGAGATCGCCGGCGGCCTCGGCCAGCTCGCCGGAAAGGTCTGGCGTGTCGGCCTGATGGGCTACAACAGCCGGCCGGACAACGTTGACCGCCTACTCTCCGCCCTCGCCCGCGTGCTGGGGCGCTAATTCGATCGTTCCCACCACCCGAAACGCCCACGGCGTGTCACACCCATTACCCGGCCACGCGACAGCGTGGCCCAGCCACCCATGCCCACCCCCACCGCACTGCCCGATTTCCTCGCCGACCTGCGGCGCGTCGTCAACGGCGCGCTGCGCGACGACACCTACAGCAAGATCCTGTACAGCACCGACGCCAGCATCTACCAGGCGATGCCGTACGGGGTGCTCATCCCGGAATCCCTCGAACACGTCCACGCGGCCGTCGAGCTGGCGCATCGGTACGAGATTCCCCTGCTGCCCCGAACGAGCGGCAGCAGCCTCGCCGGCCAGGCCGTCAACGAGGCGCTGGTGATCGACATGTCGCGCCACCTGAATCGGGTGCTGGAGGTGAACACAGACGAGCACTGGGTGCGCCTGCAGCCGGGTATCGTGCTGGATGAGCTGAACCTGCACCTCAAGCCGATGGGGCTCCAGTTCGGGCCGGACCCGGCCAGCAGCAACCGGGCGGCTATGGGAGGGATCGTGTCCAACAACTCGACCGGCAGCCACTCGATCATGTACGGGATGACGGCCGACCACGTGATGGAGATGGATGTCTTCCTGAGCGACGGCACGTCGGCCTACCTCGAGCCACTGAGCGCCGCCGGCCTGGAGGAGCGGAAGCGCCGCGCCGGCCTGGAGGGCGCCATCTACCGGCAGGTGTCCGACCTCGTCGCCGATCCCTCGAACAAGGGCATCATCGAAGCCGGCACCCCGCGCCACTGGCGGCGCTGCGGCGGGTACAACCTGGAGCGGTTGATCGACTCCTCCTGCACCTACAAATGGCCCCGAGACAATCGGTTTAACCTCGCCCAGATGGTGTGCGGCGCGGAAGGGACGTTCGCGGTGATGAAGGAGATGAAGCTCAACCTCGTCCCGCTCCCGAAAAAAACAGCCCTGGCCATCGTCCACTACAACAGCCTGTTCGAGGCGCTCCAGTCCGTGCCGGTGCTGCTGGAGGTGAACCCGTCGGCCGTCGAGCTGCTGGACAACCTCGGCCTCACGATGTGCCGCGACGTGCCGGCGTACGCCCGCCTGCTCGACAGCTTTATCGAGGGCCAGCCTAACTGCGTCCTCATCATGGAGTTCTACGGGGAGTCGGACGCCGAGCTGGCCGCGAAGATGGACGAGTTGAAGGCCCACGTCGCCCGCCGGAAGATCGGGGTGACGGCCATCGTGCCGGCGCTCGACGCGCCGCGCCAGGCCAACGTGTGGACCGTCCGAAAGGTCGGCCTGGGCCTCATGATGAGTGTGAAGGGGGATCACAAGCCGATCCCCTTCATCGAGGACGCGGCCGTGCCCGTCGAGCACCTCGCTGAATACGTCACCAAGATCGAGACCTACTGCAACGACATCGGGACCAACGTGGCCTACTATGCCCACGCGAGCGTGGGCTGCATCCACATCCGCCCGATCATCAACACCAAACTCGCCGGCGAAGTGGCCAAGCTGCCGGATATCGCGACGTTTTCGGTGGACCTCCTCAAAGGGTACGGCGGCTCGCTCTCCAGCGAACACGGCGACGGACGCGTCCGCAGCTGGCTCAACGAACGGTTTTTCGGGACCGACCTCTACCGCCTCTACCAGCAGGCCAAGCAGATCTTCGACCCGAAAAACCTGCTCAACCCGGGCAACGTCGTCAACGCCCCGCCGATCACGCAGGACCTGCGGTATGGCGCGGAGTACCAGACGATGGAGATCCGCGAGCACATCGACTTCAGCGCGGACCAGGGCTTTGTCCGCGCCGTAGAGATGTGCAACGGCGCCGGCATCTGCCGGAAGCGTACGACGGGCACGATGTGCCCCAGCTTCCAGGTCACGCGCGAGGAGGAGCACAGCACCCGCGGCCGCGCCAACGCGCTGCGCAACGCGCTTTCGGGCCGGCTCCCGAACGAGGAGCTTACCAGCCAGCGGATGTACGAGGTGATGGACCTTTGCATCGAATGCAAGGCGTGCAAGGCCGAATGCCCCTCGTCGGTGGATATGGCGAAGATCAAGTTTGAATTCCTCGCCCAGTACTACAAAGCGAACGGCACACCGCTCCGCGCGCGCCTTTTCGGTAACATTCCGGCGCTCAGCCGGCTCTCCAGCGGTTGGCGCGCGCCCTTCGCCAACCTCGGCTCCCGCCTGGGGCCGATGAAATGGTCGATGGAAAAGCTACTGGGCATCAGCCAGAAACGCACGCTGCCGGCCTTTGCCCGGCAGCCGTTCACGGCGTGGTTCAAACGGCACAAAGCGCCGGCGCCGGCGACTCGCGGTACGGTGGTGCTGTTCAACGACACGTTCAACACCTACAACAGCCCCGAAGTGGCCATCGCGGCCACCGAGGTCCTCGAAGCCGCCGGCTACGAGGTCATCCTGCCCGGCCACCGCTGCTGCGGCCGGCCGATGATTTCGAAAGGGCTGGTGGATGAAGCCCGTGCCGCCGCCCGTGAAACGGTCGACTTCCTCGCGCCGTTCGCCGAACGCGGCCTGCCGATCGTCGGCCTTGAGCCCAGTTGTTTGCTTTCGCTGAAAGATGAGTACCTGTCGCTTCTGCCCGGCGATGCAAAGGCGCGTAAGGTCGCAGACCACGCGATGCTGTTCGAGGTGTTCATCGCCCGCGAAGCCGCCGCCGGCCATCTCGATGGCGTCTTCTCGTCCGATCCCCGCAAGACCCTGCTGCATGGCCACTGCCACCAGAAATCACTTGTGGGAACGGAGCCAAGTAAGAAAACCCTGGCGGCGGCCGGCTGCTCGGTGGATGAGGTGGACTCTGGCTGCTGCGGCATGGCCGGCTCCTTCGGCTACGAGGCCGAGCACTACGACCTGTCGATGCAGATGGCCGAGCGCCGCCTGCTCCCCGCCGTCCGCGCCGCCGGCCCGGATACGGTCATTGTGGCCGCCGGCTTCAGCTGCCGCCATCAGATCAAAGACGGAACGGGTCGCGAAGCCC
>JBGSPJ010000009.1:0-30855 GCA_041738655.1 Rhodothermales bacterium
GATCCGTGAGGGCGGCCGGACGGTGGGCGCGGGCGTGGTGTCGAAGATTCTGGACTAAAGGGATGGTTGATGGTTAATGGTTGATTATCAATTGGTAATGAGTCTTCATAGATCATTGATAATTGACCATCGACCATCAGCAAGTACGCACGATTCGAACGAAACAAAAGATGGCAAGTCATCAAAAAATTCGCATCAAGCTGAAGTCGTTTGACCACAGCCTGATCGACAAAAGCGCCGAGAAAATCATCCGCACCGTGAAACAGACGGGGGCGGTGGTGAGCGGACCGATTCCGCTTCCTACGCGCAAATCGATCTATACCGTCCTGCGAAGCCCGCACGTGGACAAAAAGAGTCGCGAGCAGTTCGAAACGCGCAGCCACAAGCGGTTGATTGACATCCTGTCAACCAGCAGCAAGACGGTCGACGCGTTGATGAAGCTCGAATTGCCGAGCGGCGTGGACGTGGAGATCAAGGTCTGATCTGTCCTGTCTACCAGAAGAAAACCCCCTACAATGAAGCGAATCCAACATATTCTGCCGAAGTTGGCCTTTCTACTGTTCGTTTTCGTGGCTGTTGGCTGCGATAACGCGGGAGAAACGAGCGACATGGAGCAGTTTGTCGGTTTCTGGGCACTTACAAGCGCCTCGGATGAGGGCGGCGACAAGACGGCGCTGTTTTCGGCGCTTGGTTCCCTTACGTTAAGCCTGGATGAGGATGGCTCGCACGTGCTGGCAGTTGACATCGCGGACCCGGAGGAAGACGATGTCAGTCTGGCTGGAACGTACACCGTCAATGAGGCCACCCGGCAGTTGTTGTTGGCCGTTCCGTTCGGGGGCAGTTCGTTCAGCCTCCCGTTCGACTATGAGATTGAGGACGCGGATACCGTCATCCTGACGGGCGACAGCTTCGTACTCGGGAATCTTCTGGGCGCGGAGGCGGCATCTCTCCTTGAGGGCGATGTCACATTGACCATCGAGCGGGTGAGTTAATCCTGACGATAGCCACAACTTTACAACGGTTCCACGGCGAGCCGGGGCAATAGAATCGAATAGAGCCATGAGTAGCGGATTGATCGGAAAAAAGATAGGGATGACCAGCATTTTCGATGAAGCTGGAAACAGTATCCCCTGCACGGTCATTGAAGCCGGCCCGAATGTAGTGACCCAGGTCAAAACATCGGATGGCCCGGACGGGTATGACGCCGTGCAGCTGAGC
The DNA here is from genome assembly GCA_041738655.1 of Rhodothermales bacterium. Taxonomy (GTDB): domain Bacteria; phylum Bacteroidota; class Rhodothermia; order Rhodothermales; family JAHQVL01; genus JAWKNW01. The sequence goes on from JBGSPJ010000009.1 coordinate 1,219, forward strand.
TTCGGCGAGCGCAAGGAGAAGCGGACTACCAGTGCCCAGAAAGGTCACTTTACGAAGGCAGGTACGACGCCAAAACGTTTCGTCGTCGAGTTTCGCGACTTCGCGGAGGCGGTCGAACTGGGGGCGGAAACCCGCGTCGAGTCCGTATTCAACGTGGGCGACATTGTACACGTGGTTGGGACCTCGAAGGGCAAAGGCTTTCAGGGTGTCGTACGTCGCCACGGGTTCAGCGGTGTGGGTATGCGCACGCACGGCCAGCACAATCGCGGCCGCGCACCGGGTTCCATAGGTGCCTCGTCTTTCCCTTCGCGGGTCGTGAAAGGGTTGCGCATGGCGGGCCACATGGGCGACAGCCGCGTCAAGGTCCTGAATCTACAAATTGTGCGTATTTATCCGGAGCATCAGGTGATTCTGGTGCGGGGAGCGGTGCCCGGTCCCAAAAACGGAATGGTGGAAATCCACCGTAAATAACCGGGAGACGGACCGAAGCGCAGAGGCGCCGGTCGATGAGTAATGCCTAGCGAACGGAAGAACATGAAACTCAAGGTCCTTCAAAAAGACGGCAAGGAAACAGGGCGTGCGGTTGCTCTGGATGCGACGGTGTTTGGTATCGAGCCGAACGACCATACGATCTGGTTGGATATTCGTCGGATCCAGGCCGGCGGGCGTCAGGGCACGCACAAAGCCAAGGAGCGTGCGGAAGTCGCCGGCAGTACCCGGAAGCTGTTCCGCCAGAAGGGAACGGGCGGTGCGCGCGCCGGCTCGGCCAAATCCCCGCTTCGTCGGAGCGGTGGTACGATCTTCGGCCCCCGTCCTCGCGACTATTCCTTCAAGGTGAACAAGAAGACCACGCAGTTGGCCCGTCGATCGGCGTTGAGCTACAAGGCGAGCGCGGATGCGATTCGTATCGTGGAGGACTTCAAGTTCGACTCTCCGGACACCAGCGCCATGGTGGCGATGCTCGCCGCGCTTGGCCTGGCCGGATCCAAGGTGCTGTTCCTGACAAATGGAGTGGATCTGAATGTATACCGTTCGGGCCGCAACATTCCCAAACTGCAGGTGCTCAACGCCGATGCCGTTTCGACGCTTGACGTGTTGAACGCGAAGGTGGTGGTGCTGCAGGAGGGCGCGCTCGATTCGCTGGGGCGCGTGCTTGGAGCCGTTCACGCCCCGTCGGCGAGCTAGTCGACAAGCAAGAAAGTTGCGAAAGCATCGTCTGAATCGGCCGCTTGCGGTCTGGCAGACGCTTACGAGTAAAAGGAGCGATCATGAACAAACAGATATTGTTGCGGCCCTTTGTGACAGAGAAAATGTCGCACCTCATGGAGGCGAATCACTACGCCTTTGTGGTCGATTCGGGCGCGAACAAAATTGAAATTCGCAAGGCGATTGAATCGCGTTATCCGGGCGTGCAGGTCAAGGAGGTGCGGACGTTGAACGTGCGGGGCAAGCGCCGCCGGCAGTTCACGAAGCGCGGACTGGTCTCGGGCAGCACGGCGTCCTACAAGCGGGCGATCGTGACGCTGCAGCCAGGGAGCGCAGCAATCGATTTCTTTGAGAACGTGTAACGCGCGGTAGACCAAACGACAGAGCCATGGCTATTCGACAGTACAAACCCAATACGCCGGGTCAACGGCAACGATCGGTTTCCGCGTTCGACACCATCACGAAGTGGGAGCCGGAGAAGAGCCTGCTTGCGCCGCTGAAGAGCATGAGCGGCCGCAACAACCTGGGACGCATTACGGTCCGCCACCAGGGTGGGGGTCACAAGCGTCGCTACCGCATCATCGATTTTAAGCGCAACAAGCTGGGCATCCCGGCTCGCGTGGCCAGCATCGAGTACGATCCGAATCGCTCGGCTCGCATCGCGCTACTGGTATATGCCGATGGCGAGAAGCGCTACATCATCGCACCGAATGAGATTTCGGTCGGGATGACCCTCCTCAACGGGCCTGGATCGCCTCCGGAACCGGGTAATTGTCTGCCACTCGCGCAGGTACCGGTGGGTTCGTTCGTTCACGCGATCGAGATGAAGCCGGGGAAAGGCGCCCAGCTGGCTCGTTCCGCCGGCACGTTTGCCCAGTTGACGGCCCGTGAGGGAACGTATGCCACGCTCCGTCTGCCTTCGGGCGAGACGCGCATGGTTCCGGTCAATTGCATGGCCACGCTTGGCACGACGAGTAATCCGGACCACAACAACATCGACTACGGCAAGGCCGGCCGGAAGCGCTGGCTGGGCATTCGGCCGAAGGTGCGTGGTGTGGCCATGAACCCGGTCGATCACCCGATGGGTGGTGGCGAAGGCAAGGCCTCGGGTGGTCATCCGCGTTCACCGAGTGGTGTGCCGGCCAAGGGCTTCAAGACGCGCCGTAAGCGGAATCTGTCGGATCGGTACATCGTCCGCCGCCGCAAGAAATAATCGGCCAGCGTCTCTTTTTTATCAGCGCAAACGAGTTGACTCATTTATCGCATGGCACGCTCACTCAAGAAAGGCCCGTTCGTTCACTATAAGCTGCAGCGCAAGGTGTCGGTATTAAACGACGCCGGCAAGAAGAAGGTGATCAAGACGTGGAGCCGCGCATCGATGATTGCGCCGGACTTTGTCGGCCACACCTTTGCCGTGCATAACGGCAAGCAGTTTATCCCGGTCTACGTCACGGAGAACATGGTGGGGCATCGTCTCGGCGAATTCGCCCCGACACGCACCTTCCGTGGGCACTCCGGCGAAAAGAGAAAGTAGGCGCCGGCCTTTTGCGTGTCGTCGACACGCGATCCTTATACGCGATCCAAACACAGTATCGACCGGGGCGTCCTGGTCGGATAAAACCGAATCGGGCAGGTTATGCAGGCTAAGGCTGTACGGAAATTTATCCGGAGTTCTCCGATGAAAATGCGCCCCGTTGTTAACGTGGTGCGTGGACAGCGCGTCTCGGAAGCGATCAGCGCGCTGAACTTCATGCCGCAGAAAGCGACCGATACGGTTCGCAAAACCATTTTGTCGGCCGTGCACAACCTGATGGATCAGCATCAGGATCAGCGCTTCGACGAAAACGAGTTGATCGTCCGGGAAATCCGGGTCGACGTAGGGCCCAGCTTCAAGCGGTACCGTCCGGGACCGCGAGGCCGCGCTCAGCCGATCTTGAAGCGGACCGCCCACCTGACCGTTGTGGTCGGCACGAAGGCCGATGTCGAGGGGGCAGGAGCTTAACGACGCGAGTCGCCAGACGCGCATCGCAGTGCGCTACACGCCAATTTTCTAACAGCACAGGACTTTACAGTGGGTCAGAAAACAAATCCTATCGGCTTTCGCCTCGGCATCATCCGGGGCTGGGATTCCAACTGGTACGCGGAAAAGGATTTCGCTGAAAAGCTGGTGGAAGACGAGGAAATCCGCAAGTACCTCATTGCGCGCCTCAAGCGCGCCGGCCTCAGCCGCGTGGTGATCGAGCGCACGCCGAAGCGTGTGATCCTGACGCTGCACACGAGCCGGCCCGGCGTGGTCATCGGCCGTGGCGGAGCCGAGGTGGAGAAGCTTCGCGAGGAGCTGAAGAAGCTGACCAATAAGGACATCCAGATCAACATCACCGAGATCAAGCGTCCTGAGCTGGATGCGAGCCTGGTCGCCCAGAACGTGGCGCAGCAGCTGGCGGGCCGGGTGTCCTTCCGGCGCGCGATGAAGCAGGCGATCACGGCGGCGATGCGTATGGGCGCTGAAGGCGTCCGCATCAAGGTCGGAGGCCGGCTGGGTGGCGCTGAAATGGGCCGTACCGAGCAGTACCTCGAGGGCCGCGTGCCGCTGCACACGGTTCGAGCCGACATCGATTACGCTGAAGCCACAGCGTTTACCATTTACGGCACGCTCGGCGTCAAGGTGTGGATTTTCCGGGGCGAGATCATCGGCAAGCCCGATCTCAGCCCGAACGTCCAGGCCCAGCGTCAGCAGATGCAGCAGATGCCGCCGCAGCGCCAGCGTCGTCAGCGTCGGGGTCGTACCGGCGGAAAGCCCGGTGCCGGTGGTAAACCGGGTGCAGAATAACCCGCAGCGGTAGCCAGACCATTCAACTATTGAAGGAGAGTAGGTGACGTCATGTTAATGCCCAAGCGCACAAAGTTCCGTCGGCACCAGAAAGGTCGCATCAAAGGGAATGCGACCCGCGGAACGGTGATCAACTTTGGTGATTTCGGGATCAAGGCGCTGGAGCCGGGCCGGATCACAAGCCGCCAGATCGAGGCGGCTCGTATCGCGATGACCCGTCGCATGAAGCGCGCCGGCCGCGTATGGATCCGCATTTTCCCGGACAAGCCGATCACGAAGAAGCCCGCTGAAACCCGAATGGGTAAGGGTAAGGGCGCGCCGGAGTTCTGGGTAGCCGTGGTGCGCCCGGGCAACGTGCTTTTCGAAATTGGTGGCGATGTCCCACAGGATCTGGCCAAAGAAGCGCTGGCCCTGGCGCAGCAGAAGCTGCCCATCAAGACGAAGTTCGTTACCAGACCTGATTACCACGAAGCGACATGACCCGTGCGTTGGGTCGATTAACAGGACGCCGAGATGAAAGCCAAAGAAATTAGAGAGATGAGTGTCGACGAGATCCGTCAGCGGATTCGCGAGGAGAAGGCGCAGCTGGAACACCTTACGTTCCAGCATGCGATTGCCGATGTGCAGAACCCGATCCAGATGCGGATTTCCCGCCGGCTGATTGCCCGATTGAGCACCATCCTCACGCAAAAAGAATCCACGGCGGCCACTTCGGCCGTCTGACGAACACACTAAACGGGTAGTTGGTGAGGTACGGCACACGGCTCACCAAGCCCAGGCAGACCATGGCAACAGAAGAAATTCGCAACCGAAGAAAAGAGCGCATCGGAGTCGTCGTGAGCGCGAAGATGAACAAGACGATCAGCATCGCCATCAAGCGTCAGGTTAAGCACCCGATCTATGGCAAGTTCATCAAGCAGACGAGCAAGCTGATGGCCCACGACGAGACCAACGACGCCCGGGAAGGGGACACGGTCCGTGTGATGGAAACGCGTCCGCTGAGCAAGAACAAGCGCTGGCGGCTGGTCGAAATCGTCGAACGGGCCAAGTAAACGCCGTGCCCGAATGCCGGCACCGCTTGCTTCCCCGTACCGCTCACTTTGTAACAGCATATATCAGCCATGATCCAGCAGGAAACGAGACTCGCCGTAGCCGACAATAGCGGCGCCAAAGAAGTGCTTTGCATCCGTGTACTCGGCGGCACCAAGCGCCGGTATGCCCGTGTCGGAGACAAGATCATCGTCAGCGTCAAGTCCGCCATTCCGGGCGGCAACGTGAAGAAAGGCGAGGTAAGCCCGGCCGTGGTCGTCCGTACCCGCAAGGAGTTCCGCCGCAAGGATGGCTCCTACATCCGTTTTGATGAGAACGCCGCCGTGTTGCTCGACAACAACGACGAGCCGAGGGGAACGCGTATTTTCGGACCCGTAGCACGCGAGTTGCGTGAAAAGCAATTCATGCGGATTGTCTCTCTGGCCCCGGAAGTACTCTGAACCCAACCGAAGGCGCCAGCCCGTTGAAGCCGGCCGCCGTTGTGCAACCTGTGTGCAAACTCAATTGAACTCGTAGCATCATGCCTCGCACGAAGAACAAGCAGAAAAAGCTGCACATTAAGAAAGGGGACATGGTGATGCTGAATAAGGCCATCACCAGTGCGAAGTCGCTTACTTCCGACCGGCAAAAAGGGTATGTCGGGAAAGTGCTTCGTATTTACCCTGAGAAGGACCGTGTGATCATCGAAGGCGTGAACGTCCGCATTCGGCACACGAAGCCCAATCAGCTGTATCCCCAGGGTGGTCGTATCCAGCGGGAGATGCCGATCCACATTTCGAATGTCAACCCGATGGACGGAAACGGAAATCGGACGCGTGTTGGACGCAAGCGGATCGAAGATCCCGAAACCGGGCGTGGACGCTGGATCCGCGTTGCGAAGACCACGGGAGAAGAACTGGACCGTTAGTCCCGGCGACGGCGCGGGCCGGAAGCCGGCTCGATTCGTTGCCTGATAGACCTGTTGAGCGTAATAACAACCATGGCGTACACACCGAGACTCAAGCAACTGTACCAGGAAAAGATCGCCCCCGAATTGCAGAAGCAGTTTGGCTACCGGAGTTCGATGCAGAACCCCCGGCTGGTGAAGATCAGCGTGAACAAGGGCATCGGCGAAGCCACCGGCAACAAGAAGATTCTTGACGACGCCATCCAGGAGTTGCGCATAATCACGGGCCAACAGCCCGTTATCGCCAAGGCCAGGAAGAGCATCTCGAACTTCAAGCTGCGCGAGGGGATGCCGGTCGGCGTCCATGTGACGCTTCGTGGCGATCACATGTGGGAATTCTACGATCGCCTCGTGACGCTGGCTCTGCCGCGTGTGCGCGACTTTCGGGGCGTTTCCGATCGCAGCTTTGACGGCCGGGGCAATTACACACTCGGCGTCAAGGAGCAGATCATTTTCCCGGAGATTAACGTTGACAAAATTGATAAAATCACGGGGCTGGACATCACGTTCGTGACGTCCGCGAACACGGACGAAGAGGCCATGGCGCTGTTAAAGGCGCTCGGCATGCCATTCGTGCGTCGTGAAGAAGCCGCCGTTGCGGGCTGAGCCGCAGACACCTGTATAAACCGAATCGCGAGTTCGATCATGGCGAAGAAAAGCTGGATGGCCCGGGAGCGCAAGAAGCGTGCGGCGGTCACCAAATACGCGGAAAAGCGCAAGCGCTTGAAGGCGGCGGGCGATTTTGAGGGGCTGCAGAAGCTGCCCCGCAATGCGAGCCCGGTGCGGCTCAAGAATCGGTGTGCCCTGACCGGGCGGACCCGCGGCTACATCCGCAAGTTTGGCGTGTCGCGTATAGTATTCCGTCAGATGGCGCTGGCTGGCAAGATTCCGGGGATCCGGAAGTCGAGCTGGTAATCCATCCCTTACGATCACTCGGGCGCGTCGCCGAAACGGCGAAACGGCCCGAAAAGAAAAACAGACCATGAGTGGAATTACCGACCCTGTTGCGGACTATCTGACCCGGGTGCGTAATGCGCATCAGGCCCGTCATCGCCACGTCGATGTGCCGGCGTCCAAGTTGAAGCGAGCCATCACGCAGATTCTGGTGGAAAAGGGTTTCGTCAAGAGCTATCTGGATGTGGACGACGGGAAGCAGGGGCTGATCCGGATCTACCTCAAGTACGACCAGAAGGGCCGGCCGGCGATTCATACGCTCACCCGCATCTCGAAGCCAGGGCTTCGTAAGTACGTGGGGTCGGACGAATTGCCGCGCGTGAAAAACGGCCTCGGCATCGCCATCCTCTCCACATCGAGGGGCGTGATGAGCGATAAGGAGGCGCGCCGCATCAATGTGGGCGGCGAAGTGTTGGCCTTCGTGTATTAATCCATTGTATGAAGGGGCCGCCTCTGCGGCCGCCACTCACTTAGATCTTAGTCAGGGTACGCGATGTCTCGTGTTGGAAAGCTGCCAATAGGCTTGAGCAAAGGGGTAACGGTCAACGTAGCCTCGAACAACTTGCTGACGGTGAAGGGCCCCAAAGGCGAGCTGTCTTTGCAGGTTGATCCGGATATCACCTTCGAACAGGAGGATTCAGAGCTTCTGGTCAAGCGGCCGACGGAGCAGAAGCGCCACCGCGCGATGCACGGCCTGTATCGGGCGTTGATCCATAACATGGTGACCGGTGTTACCACGGGTTTCAAGAAGGAGCTCGAGGTCATCGGTATCGGTTTTCGCGCCGCGGTGAACAACGGTGTCCTCGAGCTAGCGCTCGGATACTCCCACCCGATCTACTTCTTGCCGCCTCGCGGCGTGAAGTTGGATGTGGACACCAAGCGGACTAAGAACACGATCATCATCATCGAAGGGATCGACAAGCAGATGGTGGGCCAGGTGGCCGCCAAGATCCGCAATTTGAAACCGCCAGAGCCCTACAAGGGCAAGGGGGTTCGGTATATTGACGAACACGTTCGGCGCAAGGCCGGCAAGACGGCCGCTCGCTAGTCGACGGATGTCCTCTTTGTTCCATCGGGCTGGAGGGTTGGAATCTTCTGGCTATAGAGCAACACAGACATGCAAAATTCAAACAAAAACAGACGTCGGGCGCGGATTAGGCTGCGTATCCGCAAGAAGCTTTCGGGTACCAGCGAACGGCCGCGTCTCAGCGTCTACCGCTCAAATAGCCACATTTATGCGCAATTGATCGACGATCTGGCGGGGCATACGCTCGCCTCTGCGTCGACGTTTGCGATGGGTGATGTGGCCGGCAAGCCGGTCGAGGCAAGCAAACGCGTCGGTCAGGCGCTGGCGGAGCGGGCGAAGGAGGCCGGCATCCTGTCGGTTGTGTTCGACCGCAACGGGTACAAGTATCACGGACGCGTCAAAGCGCTGGCCGAAGGTGCGCGAGAAGGCGGACTCCAGTTTTAACGTTGACCGGTCGGGCGCTACCGCATCGACCGGGTTCTATATCGAACGGACATGGCAAAAGAAAGAAATCGTCGCGACCGGGAAAAGCCCAGCGCCCCCCAGAAAGAATGGATGGAGCGCCTTGTTTCGGTGAACCGTGTAGCGAAAGTCGTTAAAGGCGGTCGCCGCTTCTCCTTCAACGCCGTGGTGGTGGTGGGAGACGGTAATGGCCTGGTCGGCGCCGGACTCGGCAAGGCCAACGAGGTCGCCAGCGCGATTGCGAAGGGGACGGAAGACGCCAAGAAGAACGTCGTGTCCGTGCCGCTGCGCAAGGGAACGATTCCGCACCCGGTGACGGGTACGCAGGGTGCCGGACGCGTGCTACTGCGGCCGGCGGCGCCGGGTACGGGCGTGAAAGCCGGTGGTGGCGTCCGGGCTGTGCTTGAATGCGCCGGGATCAAGGACATCCTGTCCAAATCCCTCGGCTCGAGCAATCCCCACAACCAGGTGGCGGCCACGCTGGATGCGCTCACGACCATTGAAGACCCGATCGAAGTGGCGCAGCGTCGCGGCGTTCCGCTTCGCAAGGTGTTCGAAGGGTAATACGCGCGCCCTGTCGGTGCACCCGATGGGCGTTTTTGCGTGCGACAGCACAGAACGATCTCGCAGACTCGATCTACCATGGGTACATTAAAAATCACGCAGACGCGGAGCCTGATCCGTCAGACGAAGAACCAGAGGCGCAATATGGAAGCGCTCGGGTTGCGCCGCATGCACCAGACCGTTGAGCATCAGGACACCCCACAGCTCCGCGGCATGCTGGTGAAAGTGCATCACCTCGTCACCATCGAAGAGAGCAAGTAACATGGATCTGAGCAATCTGAAGCCCGCTAAAGGGGCGACAAAAAAGGACAAGCGCATCGCGCGCGGCGTGGGCTCTGGATACGGTGGTCACAGCTCGACGCGTGGCGACAAGGGCCAGAAGAGCCGGGCCGGCTCGAGCATTCCGGTGCACTTTGAGGGTGGCCAGATGCCGCTCCAGCGCCGGATTCCCAAGTTCGGTTTTAAGAACCGCTTCCGTGTCGAGTACCGCGGCGTGAACCTGGAACGGATCACGAAGCTCGTGGCTTCGGGCCAATGTGATGCCTCCCAGCCGATCACGCCCGAGGTGCTCGCGGCGATCGGTCTGGTTCGCAAGAACGAACGCATCAAGATCCTCGGAGGCGGGGAGCCGGGTGGCGCGCTGACCTTCCAGGCCCATGCGTACAGCGCCTCGGCGCGCGCGAAGATCGAAGGAGCCGGCGGAACGGCAACAGTCATCAAGTAGCCACTCCCTCCGCCCCCGGAGGGGTGGACGTATTATACTAACACGCGTTATGGCTGGATTTGCCGATAGTATCCGTAACATTTGGAAGGTGGATGAGCTGCGCAAGCGGATCATCTACACCATCACCCTGCTCCTGGTGTATCGCCTTGGCGCGCAGGTGACCCTGCCCGGAGTCGACGCGAGCATCCTGGCTGTCGTCAACGAACAGAACAGCGCGAACAACCTGTTCGGCTTTCTCGACCTGTTCGTGGGTGGCGCGTTTAGTGCGGACGGCATCTTTGCCCTTGGCATCATGCCGTATATCACGGCCTCGATCATTTTCCAGCTGCTCGGCGCCGTCTCCCCGGCGATCCAGAAGATGCAGCGCGAGGGTGAGGAAGGACGCCGTAAGATCACGCAGTACACCCGCTATGCCACGATCGTTATCACGGCCATCCAGGCGGTTGGATATGTGATCAACCTGCGGTATGGCGCCACCGGGCAGGCCATTGTGGCCGGGCCGGCGATGTTCATGCTGAGCACGGTGATGGTACTTACGGCCGGCACCATGTTCGTGATGTGGCTGGGTGAGCGGATTACGGAGGCCGGCATCGGCAACGGGATCTCGCTGATCATCATGGTGGGCATCATCGCCTTCTTGCCCCAGGCGCTGTACAACGAATTCGACCTGGCGCCGAACTTCTTCGTCTTCCTGATCGAAATCGCCGTGCTGGTTCTCGTGATCGCTTTCGTGATCCTGATCTCGCAGGGGACGCGTCGGGTGCCGGTGCAATATGCCAAGCGCGTGGTGGGGCGGAAGGTGTATGGCGGCACGACCCAGTATCTTCCGATCCGCATCAACGCGGCGGGCGTCATGCCGATCATCTTCGCGCAATCCATCATGTTCGTGCCGGCAACGATCGCGCAGTTCTTCCCGAACAGCCCGTTCATGCAACAGTTTGGCGGCTGGTTTAGTGATATCTCCAGTGTTAGCTATTCGATCGTGTTCTTCCTGATCTGTGTGTTCTTTACCTATTTCTATACGGCCATTGCCGTGAACCCGAAGGAGATGTCGGATACCATGAAGCGCCAGGGCGGCTTTGTGCCGGGCATTCGTCCGGGTAAGCAGACCAGCGAGTTCATCGATAACATCCTCACCCGCATCACCTTCCCCGGCGCTGTGTTCCTGGGTCTTGTGGCGATCCTGCCGGCCCTCGCGATGCGAGCCGGCGTGACCCAGCAGTTCGCGCTGTTCTTTGGTGGTACGAGCCTGTTGATTCTCGTGCAAGTGACCCTCGATACGCTCCAACAGATCGAGAGCCACCTGCTCATGCGCCATTACGACGGCTTCCTGAAATCCGGCCGAGTCCGTGGGCGGGCCCGATAGGGTACGCCAATCCACTATGGTTCATTTAAAGAACATACAGGAAGTTGAGGCCCTGCGAGCCAGCGCTACGCTGGTGAGCAAGACACTGGCGGAGGTTGCCGGCCACATCCGACCTGGCATCACGACGCGGAAGTTGGATGAAGTGGCCGAGGCGTTTATCGCTGGCCATGGCGGCAAGCCGGCATTCAAAGGGTACAAAGTGGGTCCGCGGTACTTCCCGTCCACGCTCTGTATTTCAGTGAATGAGGAGGTGGTGCACGGCATTCCGGGTGAGTATGTGCTGCGGGAGGGGGACTTGCTCTCGCTGGATTGTGGGGTACGGTTGAATGGGTTTTTTGGCGACAGCGCTTACACCTTTGCGGTGGGTGAGTTGCCGGCCGACAAGGTGCAGTTGTGCCGAGTCACGTACGAGGCGCTCAACCTGGGCATCCAGGCAGCCACGGTTGGCCATCGAATCGGAGATATTTCAGGTGCAGTGCAGACGCACTGCGAGTCGCACGGATACGGTGTGGTGCGGGATCTGGTGGGGCACGGCATCGGCCAGAGCCTGCACGAGGATCCGCAGGTACCGAATTACGGGCGTCGGGGCACGGGTCGGAAGTTGAAAGAGGGGATGACCCTCTGCATCGAGCCGATGATCAATGCCGGGACGTACGAAGTGACGACGCGGGAGGACGGTTGGACGATTGTGACCATCGACGGATCGCCTTCCGCGCACTACGAGCACATGGTGCTTGTTCGGCGAGGAGAAGCTGAAGTATTGAGTACGTTTTCCTATATCGAGGCTGTGATCGAGGCCCCATACACCATAGAACTTACCAATGGCTAAACAAAACGCCATAGAGCAGGACGGCGAAGTGATTGATGCCCTCCCGAACGCCCAGTTTCGTGTCCGCCTCGAAAACGGCCACGAGATTCTGGGGTTGCTTTCCGGGAAGATGCGGATGCACTTCATCAAGATTTTACCCGGCGATCGTGTGAAGATTGAGTTGTCTCCCTACGATCTGTCGAAAGGACGCATTGTTTACCGCTATAAGTAAGCGTTAGCGGTGTGCCAGGACGATGCGGTAGAGAACTTTTTGCCGGCGTGCTCGTTTAGGCGTGTCTGCGGAAAAAGGCATACTGCTGTTACCCGTATTAGCTGTTAACCCGTATCAGGTGTCCCATGAAAGTTCAGGCCAGCGTCAAGAAGCGCAGTGCGGACGACAAGATTGTCCGTCGCAAGGGGCGCATTTACATCATCAACAAGAAGAACCCGAAGCACAAGCAGCGTCAGGGCTGAAGCCCCCTGTTTGATGCGTATTTGAGCCGGTAAGATATGCCACGTATTTCTGGAGTTGACGTACCGAACGACAAGCGCGGCGAGATCGCACTGACGTCCATTTTTGGGATCGGTCGTTCCCGTGCGATTGAGATCCTCGATCGCGTCGGTCTCGACCGGAGTTCGCGTCCGAGTACCTGGACGGAGGATCAGACGCGTCAGATTCGCCAGTTGCTTGAAGACGAGTATCAGGTTGAGGGGCAATTGCGGACGGAAGTGTCGATGAACATCAAGCGATTGATGGACATCGGGTGCTATCGTGGGTTGCGTCACCGTAAGGGGCTTCCCGTGCGCGGTCAGCGGACGAAGACGAACGCCCGCACGCGTAAGGGTCGGAAGCGGACGGTGGCCGGCAAGAAGAAGGCGCCGCGTAAATAACAGAGCATCCTGTAGCACAGCACTATGTCTAAGAAACAGAAAGGCGCCGCCGGGCGCGCCGTACGCAAGAAGAAGGTCGTTGTTGAAGCCAACGGCCAGGCTCACATCAAGGCTACCTTCAACAACGTCCAGGTGACGCTGACCGATCAGTACGGCAATGCCATTTCCTGGGCCAGTTCCGGGAAGATGGGCTTCAAGGGGAGCCGCAAGAATACGCCGTATGCCGCTCAGGTGGCATCAAGTACGGCGGCCAAGGAAGCCTACGATCTGGGCTTGCGCCGGGTCGAGGTATTTGTAAAAGGCCCGGGTTCGGGCCGTGAGTCCGCGATCCGGGCGCTGGCCGCTGTTGGCCTCGAGATCGCGACCATCCGCGACGTAACACCTATTCCACACAATGGCTGCCGGCCTCCCAAACGGCGTCGCGTCTGATTCGTCAGGCCGGACGCTTGTTCGGGTATAAGTACCGGTTGCGGCTGCTCCTGCGGGGAGCTGTCGTACGTTTGTTCGTGTGCTAACACAAACGAGGAGATAACCCTATGGCCCGTTACCGAGGCCCAAAACAGAAGATCGCGCGGCGCTTTCGTGAGCCGCTCTTTGGCCCCAGCAAATCGCTCGAAAAGAAGCCGTACGCCCCCGGGCAGCATGGCCGTACTCGGCGGACGAAGGAAAGCGAGTACTCCGTACAGCTGAAGGAAAAGCAGAAAGCCAAACACACGTACGGTTTGCTTGAACGTCAGTTCAGGAATCTGTTCGAAAAGGCGGCGCGCAAGAAGGGCGTCACCGGCGAGAACCTGCTTAAATTCCTGGAAGCTCGCCTGGACAATACCGTATTCCGTCTTGGTTTCGCCATGACGCGCCGGCAGGCCCGTCAGTTCGTGACCCACTGCCACATCCTGGTCAACGACCGTGTGGTGAATATCCCGTCGTTCCAGTTGCGCGCCGGCGATATCGTGTCGATTCGCCCGCGCAGCAAGGACGTCGAGTCCATCCGCGAGTCCGCCAAGCGTAGCCGTCGTACGTTTCCATGGCTGGAAGTGGATCGACAGAAGCTTCAGGGCAAATTCTTGGACTTCCCGAACCGCACGGACATACCCGAGAACATTCGCGAACAGCTCATCGTCGAGCTCTACTCGAAGTAACCACGCGCTGAGCGAAGAGGGCCCCGCCCAAGGATGCATGGGGGCGCCCTCGTCCTGACTCCCGCCACGTCGGGTCACCGAACAACAGAACAGCATTGTCCACTATGAGCACTTACGCGATACAGATGCCGGATGGCGTTCAGCCGGAGGAAGTAACAGGAACCTATGGCGTTTTTGTGGTTCAGCCGCTTGAACGGGGCTACGGGGTGACGATCGGCAATGCGCTTCGCCGCGTGTTGCTTTCTTCCCTCCAGGGCGTGGCCATCACGGCGATCAAGATTGATGGGGTGCAGCACGAGTTTTCGACGATTCCGGGTGTGATCGAGGATGTATCGGACATCATTCTCAACCTGAAGGGCGTTCGGTTCAAGGCGCTCGACTCGTCCGACAGCAACATCCATCTGATGCTGAAGGGGCCTGGCGAGTGGACGGCCGGCGACCTGGGCAAGGTCACCAGTGGCTACGAAGTGCTCAACCCGGATTTCCACATCGCCACGCTGTCCGATGGGGCCGAAGTCTCCGTCGAACTGCGCATGGGCCGCGGCCTGGGTTACGTTGCTTCCGACGACAATAAGCAGGCCGACGATCCGATCGGAGTCATCGCGATCGACTCGATCTTTACCCCGATCCGGAACGTCAAATACACGGTGAAGCCGACACGTGTCGGACAGCGCATCGATTACGAACGCTTGATCTTCGAAATCACCACCGACGGATCGATCGCTCCGGACGAGGCGTTGCACCACGCGGCCCTCATCATGCGGGACCACATTGCGCTCTTCCTGCGGATCGACGAACCGTCCCAGCCGACGGTCGCCGAAAAGGAGGTCGACGCCGAAGTCCAGCGCATCCGTGAACTGCTGCTCCAATCAGTTGACGAACTGGACCTCTCCGTTCGGGCGCACAACTGCTTGAAGGCGGCCAACATCAAGAACATCGGCGACCTCGTCCGCCGCGACGAGCCCGAAATGCTGAAGTTTCGCAACTTCGGTCGCAAGTCTTTGCAGGAGTTGATGCAGGTGCTTGAAGAGCGCGGCCTTCACTTCGGCATGGATGTCGACAAATACCTCCAAGATTAAGCGGGCCGCGTGCCGGCGGAATCTCGATCTTCACGATCCGATCCTAACGACCAGTCGCGGTTGATAAGCCGGCTGCCGTATCATCAGTTGAAGTCATGAGACACCAGAATAAAGGCTTTAAACTCGGGCGCACGCACTCCCACCGTAAGGCGACCCTCGAATCGCTCTCCACGGCGCTCATCACCCGCAAGCGCATCACGACGACGCTGACCAAGGCGCGCGCGCTTCGCATGTTTGTCGAACCAATCATCAACCGGGCGAAAGACGACTCGACGCACAGTCGGCGTCTGGCTTTCCGCTCGCTCCACAGCAAGGAAGCCGTCAAAGAACTCTTCGGCGAGATCGCGGCCAAAGTCGCGGATCGCCCCGGAGGCTACACGCGGATCGTCAAGCTGGGACAGCGCGCCGGCGACTCGGCCGAGCTCGCCGTGATCGAACTGGTCGACTACAACACGACGAAATCCGACGCCGCGCCCGCCAAGAGCGGCCGCCGCCGTACCCGTCGCGGCAGCTCTGCGAAGCCGGCCGGCGACGAAAAAGCGCCGACCAAGAAAGAAAAGTCGAAGGACGACGGCGATAATTGACGCCCCGTTTCTCCCGATACGGATTCAGGCGCCCTGGCATTCCAGGGCGCCTTTTCCATTTTCTGCCGGCCCCACGGGCGCTACGATCAGATATGGAATTTCACCTGGCCTCCCCACATCGCAACGGAACCGTCCTGAAGACGCCTATATTTAACAGGATATGATTCAGGCCTCATCGCGACTTAATAACTCGGACGTACGCGTCGAACCGGAGTATCAGGAGAAGCTGTTGGAGCTCCTCAGGAGTTGCCGCGCGAATCTGAAAAGTGTTGATGAGGACCTGATCGAGCGCGCGTTTAAGCTGGGATACTGGGCGCACCGCAACGATGTACGGGCTTCCGGAGAGAAATACATCAGCCATCCGCTCGAGGTGGCGCTGATCGTCGCGCAGGAGATCGGCTTTGACGACGTCAGTGTCGCCGCTGCCCTGCTCCACGATGTCGTGGAGGATACCGAGTTTTCGCTCGACTACATCCGCCAGGATTTTGGGCCGGCGATGGCGCTCATCATCGATGGGCTGACCAAAATTGCCGACGTCTTCTCCTCGCGCGAAACCGGTCAGGCGGAGAATGTCCGCAAGTTGATGCTTTCGATGGCCTCGGATATCCGGGTCATCCTCGTCAAATTTGCCGATCGGCTCCACAACATGCGGACGCTGAGTTCGCTGCCAAAAAAGAAGCAACTCAAGATCGCCAGCGAAACACTCGAACTCTACGCCCCGCTGGCCCACCGCTTTGGCCTCTTTGCCATCAAGGGCGAACTGGAGGACCTCTCCCTTAAAGCCCTCGAACGGGAGGCCTATTCCGAGATCGCCCGCGGCCTCAGCGCCACGAAGAAGGAGCGGGAGGCGTACGTGGCCTCGTTCATCGAGCCTCTGCGGGATCGGCTCCAGAAAGAAGGGTTTGATTTCGACATCTATGGCCGGCCCAAACGCATTTTCTCCATCTACCGGAAAATGCGCGAGCAGGACAAGCCGCTGAACGAGATCTACGATCTCTTTGCCATCCGCATCGTCACCAAAAGCACCGGGCGCAAAGGGAAGGAAGATTGCTGGCGAGTCTATTCGATCATCACGGACCTCTACCGGCCCCTTCCCGAACGATTCCGGGATTTCATCTCGGTGCCCAAATCAAACGGTTACCAGAGCCTGCACACCACCGTGCTTGGCCCCAAAGGCCGGCGCGTGGAAGTCCAGATCCGCACCCAGGAGATGCACGAGGTCGCTGAGCGCGGCCTCGCCGCTCACTGGAAATACAAGGAGGGCTTCGAGCACGCGGATGTGCACATGGATAAGTGGCTGTCGTGGGTCCGTGACCTCCTCGAGAACCCCCGGCCCGAACAGGCGACCGAGTTCGTGCAGGAATTCCGCCTGAACCTGTACGATGAGGAGATCTACGTTTTTACGCCCAAAGGATCGCTGCTTAATCTCCCCCGGGGCGCGACGCCGGTCGACTTCGCCTTTCAGGTGCACACGGAGGTCGGATACCACTGCATAGGCGCCAAGGTGAACGGTAAAATGGTGCCGCTCTCCCATGAGCTCGCCAGTGGCGATCAGCTTGAGATCATCACGTCGAAGAAACAGACGCCGCGGGCGGACTGGATCAAGTTCGTGGTGACCCACAAGGCGCGCAGCCGGATACGGCACTGGATCAACGAGCAACGCCGTCAAACGGTCGAGGCCGGACTGGCGATTTGGAAGCGCAAGATCAAGCGCGCGCACATCCAGATCGACGATCGGGAGCTTCAACGGCACGCGACGCGGCTGAAATTCCCCAGCCCGCAGCAATTGTTTTACGAGATCGGGGCCGGTCTATTCGACCCCAACGAACTGTTGCGGCAGATCCAGGCCAAGCCCGAGGCGACGTCCGAGGAGGAAGTCGCACCCGAGGTCCAGGAAAACACGGCGCAACTCCAGTACAACTCGTTTCTGGATGTCGCGCAATCCTCGGGTTCGCCGGCCCTGATGATCGATGGCGAACTCCATTCGGATATCGTCACCGGTTACGCCGGATGCTGCAACCCCATTCCCGGCGACGAGGTGTACGGATATCTGAGCAAAAACGGCAGCATCAAGATTCATCGGGTGAACTGCAAGAACTCGCCGTATCTGCTTATCAACCACGCGGACCGCATCATGCAGGTCGAGTGGAGCCGGCAGAAAGATGTCGAGTTCGTAGCCGCGTTGCGCGTCGTCGGGGAAGACCGTGTGGGTATCTTGAGCGACATTACGACGGTCATCTCGAAGAACCTGAAGACGAACATCCGATCGATTACCGTCGACACCGAAGATGGCGTTTTCACGGGGACGATCGTGCTCAGTGTCAGCGATCTGGAGCACCTCAAGCGGCTCATGGAGCGCATCCGGCGGGTGACGAGTATCCATGGCGTCTACCGATTTGAGAAGTAACCGGTTAGCGCGCCGGCATTGATCACGTTTATTTTGTTGGCTTTCTTTCGTGTAAGTAATTACTTTCCATGCCACTAGCCACAAACGTGATACGCCAGCATGGAGGATCGCATCAAGACGCTCACCAAGAAAGACGTCGCCCGCAAGGTATCGGATATCATGGACGAGCCGATTTACAAGAGCGAGCCGTGGGTGGGCGCCGTCATGCAGGCGCTGGCCGAGTTGATGGTGGAGGCGGATCCTGAAGTGCGCATCGAATTGCGCGATTTTGGGGTGTTCGAAGTGAAGCGCACCAAGGCCAAGCCCAAGGCGCGTAACCCGAAGACAAATGAGACGGTGTTTATCCCCAGCCGGCGCAAGACCCATTTCAAGCCGAGCAAACGACTAAAAAAGATCCTCCAGGTCCCGCTCAAGAAGCTCCAGTATGCGATCCCCGACGGCAGCGCGGACGAATCCGAGGCGAGTCCGCCAGGCCGTACTCGCTCGTGATGGATCCGGCGGCGAGAGACCATGGCTACTACTGACCCTCCCCGTATCGTCGCGGTGGATTACGGGACGCGGCGCGTGGGCGTGGCGATCAGCGATCCGCTCCACCTCTTCGCGAGGCCGTTCGGGACGTTCAGTCCTGACGAGGCCGTAAAAGCGATCGAGGGGATCCACAGGGATTCGGGCATTGCGTGCCTGCTGGTGGGGTGGCCCTTGACGCCCGAAGGAGAGGAAGGGCCGGCGACCGAGCGTGTCCAGCAGTACATCAACCGCCTCGCCAAACGACTGCGCGGCGTCCCGCTGGTGAAGGTCGACGAGCGGTCCACGTCCCGACGCGCCGTCGAAGCTCTGGTCGATGCCGGCGTGGGGCGGAAGGGGCGCAGCCAAAAGGAACGGATTGATGCCGCGGCGGCGGCCATATTGCTTCAAGATTACCTCGAACAGGGCGATGAATAGGCGCCTCGTGGAGGCGAACCCGATGCGGCCGGCATCGTATCATGTGCCATTCGTGACCAGTTGACGTGCACGCGTATGATCCTCCCCATCTATGTCTACGGCGCGGACGAACTCCGCCATCCCGCGCTCCCCATCGCCGAGAACTCGGATTCGCTCCAGCAACTCATCGACGACATGATCGAAACGATGCATGGGGCGTCGGGCATCGGGCTGGCCGCGCCCCAGGTGGGGAGGTCCGAGCGGTTGTTCGTCGCCGATCTCACGCCGATGGCCGAGGATGCCGAGGAAGAGCTACCGACCGGGCCGCTCGTGTTCATCAACCCGGAAATCGTGGCGGAAAGCGACGATCTCATCGAATTCGAAGAAGGCTGTCTGTCGATCCCGGATCTCCGCGAATACGTCGCTCGGCCGGACCGGGTGCGGATCCGGTACAAGGACCGGCAACTCGCCGATCAGGAGATGGAGGCCGGCGGGCTGCTCGCCCGGGTCATCCAGCACGAATACGATCATCTGGATGGCATTCTGTTTATCGATCACATCAGCCCGTTTCGACGGCGTCTGCTGAAGCGCCGGCTGCGCGATATGGCGAACGGGGTGGTCGAGGCGGATTATCCCCTTAAGATGGCCGTCTGACACGGCCTCGCCTACTTTTCCCTCCCTCTTTTTTCTGTGGTCTTTTTTGCGGAATTTGCCGACCCGTCGGCTACCTTCTGGCCAACAGGCCTTTTCCCACCGGATACCTCGATCGTCATGCACGTTTCTTTTGGCACCCGTTCCCGCCTTCTCACCCTGGCGATGCTGCTTTTGACGCCCGCCCTTGTCATCGCCCAACCCCGTTGGAGGGCGCATGACTTCGAACGCCCCAGGCCGGCCGTCGTCACCCCGCCCGCACAGCAGCTGCCAGTGGCCCCGCCATCCGATGCCGTGGTCTTGTTCGACGGTTCGTCCATGGAGCATTGGGAGGCCACGGACGGCACGCCGACGCGCTGGGTGATCGAAGACGGCAATATGGAGTCTGTCGCCGGCGCCGGTTATGTCCGGACCAAACAAGGCTTTGGGGATATTCAGCTGCACATTGAATGGGCAGCGCCCGTCCCGGCCATGGGACAGAGCCAGGGACGCGGCAACAGCGGGGTCTTCTTGATGGGGCTCTACGAAGTACAGGTGCTCGATTCGTACGGAAACGACACGTATCCGGACGGCCAGGCGGCCGCGGTGTACGGCCAGTATCCGCCGCTCGTTAATGTCGCCCGCCCCGCCGGCGAATGGCAGTCGTACGACATCGTCTTCCGCCGGCCGCGCTTCGACAGCCACGGCCAGCTGCTGGCGCCCGCCCGGGTAACCGTCCTGCACAATAATGTGCTGGTACAGGATAACGTGGAGATCTGGGGCCCGACGGAATGGCTTGAAAACAAGCCGTATGCGGCGCATGCCGACCGCCTGCCGCTGGCGTTCCAGGATCACGGCAACCCGGTACTCTTTCGCAATGTCTGGTTGCGCGAGCTCGATGAGACGGCCGTGGCCGCCGCCGAGCCGTACCACGGCCGCGCCATCGCGCTGTCCGACGAGGTCCTGGCCCGGTATTTCGGTCGGTATGTGAACGGCGGGAATGCCTACGCGATCGGACGTGATGGAGACCGGCTCTACGCTCAGGTCAATGGCCGCAAGCTGGACATCACACCGCACTCGCTCACCACGTTCGCGCTCGACAAGACGGGCGGGAAGTTCGTCTTTGATCTGGATGCCGACGGGAAACCGACCGCGGTCACCTTTCACATGGGAGGCGGGGTGTACACGGCGCGCCGGGCCGATTGAGGCGCGTCAGCCCAGTTCGATAAGGAGCTGATTTTTCTGGACGGCCTCGCCGCCGGCGACGTGGATCCGGTGTATCGATCCGTCCTGCGGCGCGCGGAGTTCGTTCTCCATCTTCATTGCCTCAAGAATCACGAGACCTTGCCCGCGTTGGACCGACACGCCGGCCTCGACGAGGATCTTGACGACCAGCCCCGGCATCGGGGCGCGGACTTCCCGTTCGCCCGCTTTCGCGGTGTCGCCGCCACCGTATTGCTCCAGCAGCCGGGCGCGCTCGTTTTTGGCGGTCGCGGCGCGGGTAACCCCGTCCACCGTCACCTCAACCTCCCCGTGAGCGTTCGCCTCGCCCTGGACGAGATAGCTCCGGCCGTCGACTATCAGCGAGTACCCGCCCGGTAGTTCCTCGAAGGAGATCGTGTGCGCGGCGTCGCCGACCCGGGCGGTCTCCCCGGCCAGCACAACCTCGAAGGAGGCATCGTGGACCTGGACGAGGTAACGCGTACCGCCGTTGCCGGCCGGCGGAGTGGGGGGGAGGCCTGATGAACTTTGCACGGTCCGAAACGTAGGGTTGTTCATTACGAAGCCGACTCGATCGCGCCGGGCCATGCATACCGAATTGACGCCGGAATTGTTGCTCCGAGCCTATGCGATGGGCGTTTTCCCCATGGCGGACGACCGCGAAGACGGCGCCATCTACTGGTACGCGCCCGACCCGCGGGCTGTGTTGCCGTTACAGGCGTTTCGCACGTCGAAGAATCTCCTCAAACTGGTGCGGCAGCGACGCTTCGAGGTCGTTTCGGATCGCGACTTCGAGGGTGTGATGCGCGCCTGCGCGGATCGCCCGAGCACCTGGATTTCGGACGAAATCGTCGCCGCCTATACGGGGCTTCATCGGCTGGGGAAGGCGCACAGCATCGAATGCTGGCGGGATGGCCGGCTCGTCGGCGGGCTCTACGGCGTCGCGCTGGGCGGGGCCTTCTTCGGCGAGTCGATGTTCAGCCGGGAGCGCGACGCCTCCAAAGTGGCGCTGGTTCATCTGGTCGATCAGTTAAACGCGCTCGGGTACACCCTGCTGGATACCCAGTTCACGACGCCGCATCTCGTGCGTTTTGGCGCGATCGAAATCTCGCGCGACGCGTATGAGCGCGCGCTTCAGACGGCCCTACGGGTTCGGCCGCGCCCCTGGAAAACCGATTTTACCTAGATCATCATGGTTCGCCCTTCTCTCGTACTCGTCTCTCTGGTTATCCTGATGGCGGTCTCCGCCGGCTGCCAGCGTGAGCCCGCGCCGGCCGTTTCAGCACCTCCGCCGGTGATTGAGGCTGCGTCGATCGCCCCGCCAGACACCGCCACCGCTCGTCGTTTCGAGGCGGCCATGGCCTTCGCGCGGGCGAATCGGTTGTCCGAGCGACCCATCGGTGAGATCATGCAAGTGCTCGGGGAAACCCTGGTTGAGACGCCCTACGAAGCCGGCACGCTGGACCGGTCCGAGGAAGAGACCCTCGTCGTGGGTTTTATGGGCTTCGACTGCGTCACGTTTGTCGAGACCATGCTGGCAATGGCCCGCGGGATCCGCGCGGAGGCGTACGACTACGGCACGTTCACGCGCCACCTCACCGAGCAGCGGTACCGCGACGGGCAACTCGAGGGGTACTGCAGCCGGCTCCATTATTTCTCGGAGTGGATTGCGGACAACAGCCGGCGTCAGATCGTCGCGCCCATCACCGAGGCGTTGGGCGGGATCCCTCTGGAGAAGAAGCTCACGTTCATGACCGAGCACCGGTCGAGTTATCCCGTGCTGGCGAAGAGCGACAGCCTGTTTGGCCAGCTCCAGTCGATCGAAGAGCGGCTGCAGTCGCTCCGCCTGACGTACATCCCCGAGGCGCGTATCCACGAGGTGTACGACCGGCTGCAGGCCGGCGATATCGTGGCGCTGGCGACCGATATCGAGGGCCTGGATGTGACGCATACGGGCCTGGTGTATGCCTTTGGCGACGGGCGGATTGGTTTGCTCCATGCGTCGACCTCCGCCGGGGTGACGGTTTCGCCGGATCTTCAATCGTACGTGGAAAACAATCGGCGTCAGATCGGTATTGTGGTGGCGAGACCTCTGTAACGCCCCTTCAGGATTCCCACTTGTGGCTTTGCTACGTCTATGGATGTGATCAAACGGGTTGGTGTCTACACCAGCGGCGGCGACGCGCCGGGCATGAATGCCTGTCTGCGCGCGGTCGTTCGCACGGCGCTGGCGCACGATCTTGATGTGATCGGGATCCGGCGGGGGTATGCCGGCATGATCGACGGTGATTTTGTGGAGATGGACGCCCGGTCCGTCTCCCACATCCTCCAGATGGGGGGGACGATCCTCAAAAGTGCCCGCTCGGATGCGTTTCGGACGCCCGAGGGGCGGCAGAAGGCGGCGGCCCGGCTGAAGGAGGCGGGCATCGACGGATTGGTGGGGATCGGAGGTGACGGCACCCTGCGTGGCGCGGCCCTGTTTTTTGAAGAACATGGGGTGCCTACGGTCGGCTGCCCGGGTACCATCGACAACGATCTTTTTGGCACCGACGAGACCATCGGGTACGATACGGCGCTGAATACCGCGATCCAGAACATCGACCGGATTCGGGACACGGCCGACGCCCACGATCGCCTCTTTATCGTCGAGGTGATGGGGCGCGACGCCGGCTTCATCGCACTCAATTGCGCCATCGGCGGCGGGGCGGAGCTGGTGCTCATCCCCGAGACGCTGACGGACATGGACTCGGTGAAGGACCGTATCTTTTCGTTGATGTCCGCTCAGATGCGCTCTTCCATCGTCATCGTGGCCGAGGGGGAAGAGTTTGGCGGAGCGACCCGGATCGCCGAGATGCTGAAGGCCGATCCCGCGTTTGGCGCCATCGACCTCCGGGTGTGTATCCTGGGCCACACCCAGCGCGGCGGCTCCCCGAACGCGCGCGACCGCGTCCTCGCCAGTCTGTTGGGCTCTCACGCCGTCGAGGCGCTGCTTGAAGGGCATGCCAACGTGATGGTGGGGATCGTGAACAACGAAGTGAAGCTGACTCCCATGCGGAACGTGTGGAGCCGCAAGAAGAACATCGATTACGAATTACTCAAGCTGACCCAGTTGATCAGCTGACCCTAATCTAGACCCATGAAACATTACCCGCCGGTCGGAGAAGTCGAAGGTAAGAAGAAGCATGTCGAGGCGATGTTCGATGCGATTGCACCGCGCTACGACCTGTTGAACCGTGTGTTGAGTGGTGGCATCGATAGGGGATGGCGCAAGAAGGCGGTGGCGTGGCTGGCGGAGTACAAGCCCCGGCGGATCCTGGACGTGGCGACGGGGACGGCCGATCTGGCGATCGAGGCACGATCGATCCAACCGGAAAAGATCGTAGGCGTGGATATCTCCGAGGAGATGCTGCGCATCGGGCGCGAGAAGATCGCCCGGCTGGGTTATGCCGAACAGATTACGTTGCAGCGTGGGGATGCGGAGCGACTGCCCTTTTCGGATCGGCAGTTTGATGGGGCGCTGGTGGCGTTCGGCGTTCGCAACTTCGAGGATCTGAAGGCCGGCCTGAAAGACATCCGCCGCGTGCTGAAGCCCGGAGGCGCCCTGGTCGTGCTCGAGTTCAGCCAGCCGACCCTCTTCCCGGTGAAACAGATCTACCAGCTGTATACCCGCGTCCTGCTGCCGCGGATTGGTGGGGCAATTTCGAAGGATAGCGGTGCCTACAAGTACCTGCCCGACTCGATCGCTGCCTTCCCCTCAGGCGAGGCCTTCCTTCAGGAACTGCGCCAGGCCGGCTTCACCGACGTCGCCGCCCGCCCGCTGACGCTTGGGATTGTGTCCTTGTATAAAGGAGTGGCGTAGGAAGTGCAAAAGGAAAAAGGTAAAACGCAAAAAGGGGAAGTGTATCAGGCTTTTTTGCCTTTTGCCTTACTCAGGCTCCATTCTGCGCGGACTTCTTGTCGAGGAATTTGATCAGTCGCACTTCGTTGATGCCGTCGTCGTAGTCGTACTCAACGCGGTCCATGAGCCGGCGCATGATGTGGACGCCGAAGCCTCCGGCGTGGCGTTTTTTGGCGAGTTCGAAGATATTCGGTTCCGCGTATTCGGACGGTTTGAAGGAGTATCCGTCGTCGCGGATACGGATGGTGCACTGGTTACCTTCGAGGATCACGCTGATGTCCAACACCCGCGTTTCGTCTCCGCTGTAGGCGTGTTTGATGACGTTGGTACACGCCTCGTCCACAGCCACCTTGAACTGCTCCACCGATTCCAGCGAGAAGCCGGCCTCAACGGTGTGTGTCTCCACAAAACGGCGCACCTTTTCCAGATAGCGCGTCGAGCTGGGAATGGAGAGTTGATACATTAAGCGAGCCACGGAGATTACATGGATAAGTGGGCTGTTCGCAGGGTGGCGGCGGGTGGAACCAGGTGGGGGGTGGAATCAGGTATGGTTAAACTTGGCGATAGCTTCGGCCTCGGTGTCGACAATGTCGAAAAGCATCGGAAAGCCGAGCAAATCAAACACATTGTACACCTTGGGCTGCAGCGCGGCGATCTTGATGTCGCCGCCTTTGGCCCGCAGTTCTTCGATATACGCCATAAAAACCCCGAGGCCGGCGCTCGAGATGTATTGGAGATTGGCGCCGTTGACGACAATCCGGTACGTAGCCTCGTTTTTACACTTCTGAATCGCAGCTTCCAGCTCGGAAGCCGTATGGGCGTCGAGTTCTCCGTTGAGATCCAGCACTTCTATCGCCGTGTTGGATCGGAATCCGACAGAAAAATTGCTCATCGCTTTGGGTGTCTTATCGTTGCTTCAACAAGTGGATGGCGTTGGACGCCCGCTCAGGGTTTGGTGTCGAGCAGCGACGCCTGCGGCGTCGTCGTTCGGTGATGGCTGGTGGCGTGGCCGGCGGTCGGCACATCGATCCCATGCCATTTGAGCACCATGAGCGTCATGTCGTCGTCGTAGGGCTTTGGACCCACGAACTGCCGTAGATCCGCGATCAGCGCGTCATGCAGGCCGGACGCCTCTTCGTCTCGATGGCGGCGCATCGCCTCGAGCATTCGGTCGTAGCCATACTCCTCCCCCTGGAGGTTTCTGCTTTCGACCAGGCCGTCGGTATACAGGACAAACGCGTCGCCGGGCTGGAGCGGGAGGGTGACCTCCTGAAGGGAGCGCTCGAAGAGACCGCTCCGATCGAGCCCGAGCCCGATGCCGTCGGGGCGAATATACTTCGCCTCGCCGTGCAAATTGATGGTGGCCAGCGGGTTGTGGCCGGCCCGCGCGAACACAAACTCCTCCCGTTGGATATCCAGAATACCATAAATCAGCGAGATAAATACGTTCTTGTCGAGCGAGTGCGCAAGGGCGGCGTTGGCGTGGCGGAGGAAATCGATGGGGCGGGGGGCGAGCCGGCCGACCGACTGGAAGATGCCCTGCATCACCGCCATGTAAAACGCCGCGGAAGCGCCTTTACCGGACACGTCGCCCATGACGAGGCACAGCCGGTGCTCGTCGAGCTGGAGAAAGTCGTAATAATCCCCGCCCACCTGTTCCGCGGACACGTTGGAAGCGGACACGCTAAGCCCCCGGAACCGCGGCGCGCTCTGAGGCAGCAGCTTGCGCTGGACCTCCCGCGCGATGTCGAGCTCCCGCGCGAGGCGCTCTTTCTCAATCTGCTCCTTAAAAAGCCGGGCGTTGTCGAGCGCGAGCGCTGCCTGGGCGGCGAACATGTGGATCGACTCGATGTCGTCCTTTTCGAAGCCGTGCGCCACTTCCTTGGTCACAAACAGCGCCCCGAGCATCTCCTCCCGAGCCACGAGTGGGACGGCCAGCAGGCTGCTGAAGCCATCGCCGGGGCGCACGTTCAGCCGGTGGTCTGTCGACGCCTGCTCGAGATACAGCGACGAGCGCGAAGCGCTCAGCTCGCCATACAGCGCCGCGATGTCCATCAGCCGGGTGACCCGGTTCGGGGTGATATTGGCCGATGCCACAATATCGGGTTGCAGCGAACCCGTCTTCGGGTCCGCGATGGCCAGCCAGCCGGTGTCGGCCGTGCCGGCTTCGACCGGCGAAGACGCGACCGTGGTATAGAGTTTTTCGGGGTCGAACGCTTGCGAAACCAGGTTCGTGAGCGACTGCATGACGACACGCTCATGGGTGCGCCGCTGGAAGTCGCCCGTGGTGGGCAGGTGGAAAAGCAGCAGCAAGAGCGACGCCGTCGTGTACATCACCCCGAAGCCCAGCACGAGCATCACGAAGAGGTACAGGACATAGTTGTAGTAGAGCATGTAGACCCGCAGGTCCGACAGGAACGGCAGCGGGTTGGCGATCGAGGTGATGCCCAACCCGATCATCAGGCAGAGCAACAGCAGCATCGAAAGACCGATGCTGATGAGCTTTTCCTGGAACGTCATATAGACGATCCACGACGCCCGAAACGAGTTGACCACCATGAAGCCGATCGCCGGAATAAGCGCTACGAGCTGGTAGATGTCTGGGTCCGACTGCGGCGATTTCATGAACGCCGTCACCGCGGTCAGTCCGAACAGCGCCAGCATGAGCTGCCAGTTCCGCTGGCTGAGCTTCGTGCGTTTGAAGAGGACCAGGCTGCCGATGCGGATCAGGACGTAGAAGGCGAAGACCGCGCCGAGCAGGCTGAGCACGTTGATCTTGATCACCGTGACAAAGACCCGCGGCACGCCCGTGTAGTAGTCGAATTCGCCCTCCGCCTCATAGAGGTCCAGCAGCGCCTCATCGACTTCCCGGCCTACCGATGTGATGTAGCTCGCGATCGCGATAAAAATCAGCCCGAAGAAAAGAATCGTCCAGAAAACCCGCGCCGGGGATGAGTTTCGTCGCTGAAACCGGAAGGCCAGGAGGAGCCCGATCGCCCCGTAGCCGGCCATCACCATCAGGTTATAAAGCACCGAGAGGAACGCGGACGGCGGCGCCCCGGCCCGCATGGCCATGACATGGTACACGAAGCCCAGCACGACACTGCCGGCCGCCACGATAAGCAGCGCGGTACGGCCAGCCCGCGAGTCCAGTTTCGACCAGCGCGTACTGTCGACTGCCTTGGCTAGGAATGGAACGGGCATGTGCGGCGCCTGGAGGCGAAGATCGGAAAGCAGGCCGTAGGCGAGTTTTGGAACCCCTCCTCCTACTGACCAGATGGTGATTTGTTACACCGGATGCCGGACGGGACAGGATCCAAGCTACGTCAAACGTGGGACATTCGCCCCCCCGGCGCCCGCCCGTGAAAAACCGGGCCGGCGGTAACTTCGCGCCCACGTGTTCGTAGCAGGGGCATGCTTCCCACTTGGCCGGATTCCCAAAGCGCTCATGGAAAAGAATAAAGTCGTTCGCTGGCAATTGATGGCACTCGCCGGCATCACGGTCTTGCTGCTCGTGCGTGTCGTCTCGGGGCCGCCTTCGCCGGATGGCCTCATCGTCCTGGACGACCTGGAAGCCCACGAACTCTACGAAAAGGCATTTTCGCTGGCCGCCCCGACCCGGCTTGCGATCCATGCCGTCGGCGCGTACGACCACCGCGGCCCCGCGGCCAGCCAGCTCGCGGCGTATGCCTGGATCCTGGACCGCGAATCGCGGCAGCCTGTGTGGAAAATGGACCCCGCGAGCAACACGGTGGCCGGCCGCGGGCTCCTCGCCCAGAGCGACGACTCCCTGGTGCTCTCCGCTGGCGACTATGAAGTGTATTTCGCCTCATACGGCGGCTTTCTCTCCGGATCCAGCCTCGGGCAGCAACCCAACACCCTCTTCGATCGGCTGCTGACCCGGCAGCGCTGGCAGGACGACGCCCGCCGCTGGCAGCTCGTGATCAACCCCACCGACGACGCCGTCAAGGGCGCAAATGAAGTCGACCCCGATGAGTGGCCGGCCGCCGCGTCGTCTTCCCTGGTATGGGGCGCGACGGGGGTCGGTAACGACGAAACCCGGTACACCCTGTTCCGCCTCACCGATGCTGTTTCGGTAAACGTCCGGGCCACGGGGGAGGTGACCAGCGAAACGAACGATAGCGGGTGGCTCGAAGACGTAGAGACTGGCCGCGTCGTGTGGCAGATGACGGTCGACCAGACCATCTCCGCCGGCGGAGCACCCGAAAACCGCGCGGCCGCCGAGACGCTTACCCTGCCAGCCGGGTTCTATCGCGCGGTGTACAAGACGGATCAGACCCACGCGTACGACGACTGGCTGGCAAACCCTCCGTACGACCCCGCCAGCTGGGGGATGACCATCACCCTCGCCGATCCGGCGCGGCAGACGGCCATCCACACCATCGACCCCTGGAGCGATGGCGTACCGCTGGCCTCGATCGACCGCGTCGGCAACGATGCCTTCAAGGTGGCCTTTTTCTCGGTTGATGAACCGACGGTGTTTATGGTCTACGGGATGGGCGAGATCACCGAGCACGACCGGTTCGACTACGGCTGGATCGAGCGGGTGCCGGCCGGCCGCATGGGGCAGCCGACAGGGCGCGACGCGAGTCCGGATGCTTCCCAGACCCTCTGGGAGATGTCCTACCCCGCCAGCCTGCACGCCGGCGGCAGCGACGATAACCGCGAGCAATTCGATGTGTTACGCCTCGAACCCGGGGGGTATGCGCTGTATTATGTATCCGACTACGCCCACGCCTACGGCGACTGGCGCCGGGATCGTGCCCTGAACGCGGATCGCTGGGGGATTACGTTGCTCGGTCTGGATACGGACAGCCTGTCGACCTTCACGCCGCGTGGGAGCTTCGACCTGAGCTCGGATTCGGATGTCGCGGAGGTAGAGGTAACGGTCGAGCCCGAGCCGGCGCTA
>JBGSPJ010000013.1:0-1828 GCA_041738655.1 Rhodothermales bacterium
CCATAGTGGCGCCCACCGCGCCGCCGTAAAACGACAGCTGCCAGTGGACGGGCAGAAGGATGGATTTAAGCTCACCGCGACGCCGGACCGTGGCGCTATCGCATGGGCGATGGAAGTCTCCGGGTATGATGATCGGAACGACCTGCGGTTCACCGATTTCCCGAACCCGGTGCGCGACCGCCTGACGGTGGACGTGACGCTGGATGCACCGGGGCACCTCCGCGTGGAGGTGTACGATCTGCTCGGGCGTCGCGTGGCTACCCTCTCGGATGCGAGCGCCCCCGCCGGCGTGCAGCAACTGCGCTGGGATGCCGACGGCAAGCCGGCCGGCCTGTACCTCGTTCGCCTCGAGTCCGGCGGCAAGACGATGACCCACACGGTGGCGCTTATCCGCTAATACTTCGCCGCGGCCTGGACTACCAAGAGACCTTTGGGCTTTTCAAAACCCCAAAGGTCTTTTTTTCAATCCGCCGGCTGTATTTCGATGATTCGAACCAGCACCCACCGCTCGCTCGACCCGTCGGCCGGCGGGTTGGGGACGGGCAGGATTTCGATATCCAGTGTGTAGAAATAACCTGCTTCGAACGTGAAGCCGTTGATGGCGTCGTAAAACAATGTCCACGGGTCGGCGGGGTCTTCGCGGACGAGCAGGCACTCCTGCGGCGCAACGCCCACGCAGGCGGCCTTTTGATCGGCCACGTAGATGCGAGTCGTTTCCGGTGAGCCGGAATCGCAGGCCGGCAGGGCGAGGAGGAGGAGCCAGAGGAGGTGTTTCACGGAGGTGTCGGACGTGGTAATGGCAATGAGAAGGGGATGCGTATTGGACACCCGGGCCGGCCCGGTATTCCCGGCGCGGGCTCGGTGGATGGAACGCGGCGCCTCATCCGTGTGTACCGGGGGATACGTTTAACGCGTTCAGGCCTCTACTCCATGACCTTTCTCAACCCGCTGCTGCTGCTGGGGCTCTTTGTCGCCGCCATCCCGCTGATCATCCATCTGTTCAACTTCAGGCGGCCGCGCCGGGTGGATTTCAGCTCGCTGGCCTTTCTGAAAGAGCTGCAGAAAAGTACGATGCAGCGCGTGCGCATCAAACAGCTGCTGCTGCTGGCGCTCCGGATGCTGGCGCTGGCCTGCCTCGCCATGGCGTTTGCGCGGCCCACGCTGACGGGCGCGTTGTCCGGGGCCGCTTGCCTATGACACAGTGGGCCCGGCTTTGTTGCGCGACCGATGGGGTGATGGGAAAGCTGTCCCCAATGGCACATATCGGCTCATGCTGACGCTGAATCAGCTTTCCCTCACAGGGGAAGCGCCGAATACCAAGCTATGATCGAAGTGCGCTCACCATTAGAGATACAGGCTGATCCGCAAGGCGGTTGGCAGCTTATATTTTGGATCTTCGATGCGTTCAATTACACGACGCCGTTCCGAACGATGCTTGCCGACATTGCAGGCGCCCTTGGGCAAGACGCGGAGACCGACCTTCAGCTGCCAGCCTACGAAGCGGACGAGGACTTCATCGAAGGCACGCTACAGTTTGGGGCGGTGCCATTGCGCATCTACTATGAGCATTCCCTGAGCTACCTAGCCCTCACGAGCGATAATGAACCTGCGCTGCGGGATGCAGCTGCTTGCATTCAGCCGCACGTCGCTCTCATCCCCTGACTGGTTTATGGGTTCACGGCCTAGCTAAGCATCGCAACTTGAGTAATCCCAGACAACTCACCCATTACCCCGTCGCTCCACCTCGGCGCACATCGCGCTGCTGCCCGCCCCCCGCCGGCCAAGCGAGGCGCTTCCCTTGGCCCGGCGGCTCGCATAGGCTTCGAGC
>JBGSPJ010000058.1:0-14627 GCA_041738655.1 Rhodothermales bacterium
TGGCCTCGCTCATCAGCGGCGCCGAGATCACCGATGCGGCGCTGCAGAGCGCGCGCGAGTTGATGGCCGCCGGCCGGCGAGTCGAACGGGTGGCCTGAGCCTATATTTGCCCGAAAAAAGCGGGTGCGGTGGCATCTGTAGGGTCGGTTCGCTTAATTTCGCCGAATAAACGTGTTGGCCTCCCGGATGCGCCTTGCTGTGTGACGATCGTTGAGTCTGCGGGCGCCGGCTATTCACGCACCTCCCCTTCCGCCGGCCGCCCAGGCACGGTTATTTGCTCGCATTCAACTTATAACGATTACATGGCTACCAAAAAGATCAAGTTCGGCACCGATGGATGGCGGGCCGTCATCGGAGACGACTACACGTTTGAAAACCTGGAGCGCGTCGCGCGCGCCACGGGTCAATGGCTGCACAAAAACTACGGACCGGCGCCGCGCGTCGTCATCGGGCATGACACCCGCTTCATGGGACGCACGTTCACCGAACTGGTGGCCTCAGTCCTCGCCTCGCAGGGCATCCACGTCCTGTTCGCGGATACCTTCACCACCACGCCGTCGATCAGCTGGGGCTCGAAGGCCTACGGATGCAGCGCCGGCATCGTGATCACTGCCAGCCACAATCCTCCTGAATACAACGGATTCAAGATCAAGGCGAGCTTTGGCGGGCCGGCCTCGCCGGAGATGATCGCGGAGGTCGAGGCGGAGCTCGAACAGCTGAAGCCGTACGAGAAAAAGGGGTTTAAGGACCTCGTGGCCGCCGGCAAGATCCAGTTGCACGATGTCGCGGGCGATTACGTTAAGATGCTCCGCGAGAAGCTGGACATCGCCGCCATCAAGGCCTCGGGGATCAAGATCGCGCATGACGCCATGTACGGCGCCGGCCAGGGCGTAGTCGCCCAGTTGCTGGGTAACGAGCGCGTGGTGGAATTGCACAACGACTTCAACCCGAGTTTCAAAGGCCAGGCACCAGAGCCTATCGAGAAAAACCTGACGGAGCTGGCCGCGACGGTCGTGCGTGAGAAGTGCGCCGTTGGCCTTGCGAACGATGGCGACGCGGACCGGATCGGGATGTACGACGAGAAGGGGCAGTTTGTAAACTCTCACCAGATGCTTGCCCTGCTCGTCAAATACCTCCACGAAGAGCGAGGCCTCAGCGGGGACATCGTCAAGACGTTTTCGACGACTTCGATGCTCCAGAAGATGGGCGACAAGTACGGCCTGAAGGTCCACACCACACCTATCGGTTTTAAGTATATCGGCTCCCTGATCGTCGAAGGCGACGTGCTGGTGGGCGGCGAGGAGTCCGGCGGCATGGCCGTCAAGGGCCACATCCCCGAGCGCGATGGCGTCTACATCGGGCTGTTGATGGTCGAGATGATGGTGAAGCGCGGCAAGAAGCTGTCGGAATTGGTGCAGGAACTGTTCGACGAGTTCGGGCCTCACGAGACGTACCGGATCGACGTGCACACGACGAACGAGAAAAAAGAAGGTATCCTTGAGCGGCTCAAGGCCGGCGGGCTCTCCGAGATCCACGGCCAGAAGGTGAAGCAGCTCGACACCCTGGACGGCTTTAAGCACATGACCACAAACGGCTGGCTGCTGGTCCGGCCGTCCGGCACCGAACCCGTCTTGCGCGTCTACTCCGAAGCGCCGACGTTCGAGGCCGCGAAGGGGCTCGTCGAAGACGCGGCGAAGCAGCTGGGCGTGGCGTAGTGGGGGCGGGCTGAATTCCACGGGCCATCAGGATCCGCCATGGAACCTGATGGCCTTTTTTCATCTTACCGGAGCATGGAACGACCCGATGGGGACATAACACGTTTGCTGGCCGGCCTCGAAGAGGGCGACGCCACTGCGCTGGATGCCGTTTTTGGATTGATCTACAGCGAACTGCAGGCGCGGGCGCACCAGTATCTGCGCAGCGAGCGGCAGAACCACACCCTCAACACGACGGCGCTGGTGCACGAGGCCTATCTGAAGCTCGTCGGCCAGCAGGCGGTCACCTGGAAAAACCGGGCGCATTTCCTGGGCGTGGCGTCGATTGTGATGCGGCGGATCCTCATCAACCACGCCCGGAACGTCCGCGCCGGCAAACGGGGTGGCGGGGCCGCGCCGGCGACGTTGCTGGACGACCTGATCGTCCGCGAGGACCGGTCCGAACACCTCCTGGCCCTCGACGAAGCCCTCGAACGCCTCGCCGCACTGAACGAACGGCAGAGCAAGGTGGTGGAGATGCGGTATTTCGGGGGGCTGCAGCACGAAGAGATCGCCGAGGTGCTGGGCATCTCGGTCCCGACCGTCGGGCGGGACTGGCGCCTGGCGCGGGCGTGGCTGAATCGGGAGCTGGCCGGCTGATCTCGTGCGAAAAAGTTGACCGTTCGTGATCGATCGCTCGCGAGAAAGGTGCGTCAGGGAATAAGAACCGCTAGAAAGGCGGCCCAGACCATCCCAACACCCAGCGATCCATGAAACGAGTTCTGGTCATCCCGATCTCCGCCCTCCTCCTCCTTTCCCTCACCTTTCTGCCTGGCTGCGACAGCGGCGCCGGCCCCGACGAACAGGTCGAAGGCGTGGCCGACTACATGAACGCCCTGCCCTCGTGGAGGACATTCAGCCCCCAGATGTCTTCGCAGGCGCCCACATCCACCGCTGAGGCCACCGTCGAGCCGGACGTCATGCTCGACGTCGAAGTCATCGAGGAAGACGGTACGGTGACCATCCTGCCCGACGTCACCTACTCCTGCCAGACACAACCCTTCACCCTCACCGAAAACCCCCAGCAGATCGTCCTCTACAGCCCGGATGTGGATCTGCTCTGGCCCGGCGCCCTGATCCAGGGAAAAAGCCATCGAGACGGGCTTGGCAGCCTGCTCAGCCTGCCGATTTCCGAACGCGCGCCCATCCAGGTCTCCATCCCCAGCCTCGCCAACGACGACAACTTTCGTCAGGTGGAGACCCCATCCCAGGCGGAAGTCAGCCAGGCAATCGGATCGATGATTGGCAACGCGACAGCGTCCGGCCTATCGACACCGAGCACGATTACCTTCTCGATGGAGAGTTACCACTCCGAAAGCCAGTTCGCGCTGCAGGCCGGCCTGTCCGGCCATTACCTGGGCTTCGAAGCCTCTGCCCGCGGCTCGGTCAACCTGGACGCCTCGAAAACCACGGTCACTGCGCAGTTCTACCAGAAAATGTACGAGGTGGTGGTAGCCCCACCGCAAACCCCGGATGCGTTTTTCAGCAACGACTTCACGGCCGACAAACTCCAGCAACAGGTCGACCTCGGCCGCGTCGGGCCGGACAACCTGCCGGTCTATGTCTCCACCGTCGTCTACGGGCGGATGATGATGTTTTCGATGACGTCGACGGCGAGTGAATCCGACATCCGAGCGACCATGCGTGTGGCCTACGAAGGCATCGGCGGCGGCGGCGCCGGGGATCTATCGACAAAACAGCAAACGATCCTCCAGGAATCCGAAATCCGCGTCACCTCCCTGGGCGGCAACGCCGAGGCCTCCCTCGCCATCATTCGTTCGGGCAACTGGGCAGATTACTTCACCGACAACGCCCCGCTCTCCAGTGCCGCACCGCTATCCTACACCTTCCGGAATCTGGGGGATGGATCGATCGCGTCGGTGAGCGAAACCACCGAGTACAACATCACCACCTGCGAAGCGCGCGCCGCGACGCCCGGCACGTTTACCTTCCGCGAGCGCCAGTCGCTCAGCCTGCCCATCGGCACGCCGGCCACCGCGCTCATGGGGGATGTCGATGGCGACGATGACCAGGACATCATATGGAACCATGTGAACGCGAGCTCGAACGAGACGGTGGTCGGCTTCTCCAATGGCGACGGTACCTTCACCCTCGGCGCCGCAACGAGCTACTCGGCCACGCCGGCGGACGGATGGAGCCAGTATGTGGTCAAGGTGGGCGACTTCGACAACGACGGCCGCGACGATCTCGCGTGGGGCCGTGTACGCACCACCAACACCACCTACATCGGCCTTTCCAACGGCGACGGCACCTTCGAGGAGATGCCGATGTTCACCCGTGAGTCTGCGGCGTGGGGCCAGAACTACCAGTTCGAAGTGGGTGACATCGACGGTCGAAATGGCGACGACCTCGTCTGGAACACCCGAAACGGCACCAACCGCACCTACGTCAGCTTCTCCAATGGCGATGGGACGTACGGGGTGAACAACTTCGAGGGCATCGCCAACCAGTGGCACGATCACCCGGTCACCGGATGGACAAACTCCGAGACATTCACCGTGGCCGACTTCAACGGCGACGGGCGCGACGACCTGGTCTGGTACACAAAGGGATTCAACGTGCACCACGTCTATTTCGCGGAGTCCGTACGCGATACCCAGGGCTCGATCTTCACCTTCCGCGACCGCTTTCAGCGCAGCATCACGGGCTGGGGAAACTACGACGTGGTGGTAGGCAACATCGACGGCGTCGCCGGCGCGGACCTGGTCTGGATGAACTCGATCGCCGCATCCAACCCCATACATCGCGACCTTACCACAGGCGGCACGCCGGCCCTCGTAGAGGGCGCCCTCCAGAATGCCCCCGAAGGCGAAGGCCCCTTCGTGCTGCGCCTCCTCGACGTCAACGGCGACGGCCGAAAAGATCTCCTCATGAACACCATGGGCACCGTCAATCGCAGCTTCCTCGGCCTCGGCACCGCTTCGGGGAACTTCGACCTCGGTCGCGTCTCCCAGGACCATCCGGCGTTCGACGATTGGAGCCAGTTCACGATTCTGGTGGGAGATATCAACGGCGACAACCGGGACGATGTCATCTACAACAATGCGGATGCGTCGAACGACGTGTACGTGGCATTGGCGAAGGAATGATGGACAGCGAACGCTGGCAACACATCCAGTCGCTCTTCGAGGCGGCGCTTGAGCAGGATCCGTCGCACCGGATCACCTTCCTGGAGGCGGCGTGCGCGGAGGATGTGGCGCTGTACCGGGAGGTGGCGTCGCTGCTGGAGTCCGACCAACTCATGAACAGCCTGGTGGATGGGCATGCACTCGAGGCGCTTACGTACGCCGGCGACGCCCCCGCCAGCGAGACGCTGGAGGGGCGGATGGTCGGGCCCTACCGGCTGGTCTGCCGGCTGGGGGAAGGCGGGATGGGTGTCGTGTACCTCGCCGAGCGGGCGGACGGGCAGTTCACCCAGCAGGTAGCCCTGAAGTTGATCAAGCGGGGGATGGACTCCGAGCGCATCGTTCAGCGCTTCCTCGCCGAGCGCCAGATCCTTGCCCGCCTCCAGCACCCGAACATCGCCCGCCTCCTCGATGGCGGGATGACGGAGGATGACCGGCCGTATTTCGCGATGGAGTACGTCGATGGCCTCCCGCTCCTCGCGTATGCCCGCGAACACGGGCTGGATGTAGGGGAGAGATTGGCCTTGTTCGAACGTGTGTGCGACGCCGTCCAACACGCCCACCAGAACCTGGTCGTCCACCGCGACCTCAAGCCGGGCAACATCCTCGTCACCCGCGCCGGCGAGGTGAAGCTGCTCGATTTCGGCATCGCGCGTGCGCTCGAGGATGACTCGGAAACGGGCGCCCCCCTCACCGAGGCCGGCCTTCGCATCCTGACCCCGGAATACGCCGCTCCCGAACAGGTACGCGGCGGTGCGGTGACGACGCAGACGGACGTGTACGCGCTCGGCGGCGTGTTGTACGAGCTGCTGGCCGGCGTGCGTCCACTGAAGCTCTCCAGTCATGCGCCGGCGGAGGTCGAGGCGGTCGTCTGCCACCAGATCCCGAAACGCCCCAGCCTGACGCTTCTCCAGGAGGAGCCACTAAACGCCGGCTATGCTGCCGCGCCGGCGAAGATAGCGTCACAGCTTCGGGGCGACCTTGACACCATCTGCCTCATGGCGCTGCGCAAGGAGCCGGAACGGCGGTATAGTTCGGCGGGCAATCTGCGGATGGATCTGGAGCGCCACCGCCTCGGGCTACCCGTCGCCGCCCAGGCGGATACGTGGCGATACCGCGCCTCCAAGTTCAGCCGGCGGCACCGGTCGATGCTCATCGCCGGCGTCGTATTCCTGTTTCTGCTTGCCGCCGTCGTCATCGCCTACACCCTCCAGCTCAGCGAGGCCCGGGACGCCGCCCAACGCGAAGCCGAGGTGGCCGAAGAGGCGACCCGGTTCATGATCAGCCTCTTCGACGCCGCCAACCCGCATGTAGCGCGGGGAGATACCCTCACGGCCGTCGACATGCTGCGCGACGGCGCGGCGAGGATCGAGGGAGAGCTGGCCGAGCAGCCGGAGGTCCGCGCCCGCCTTCAGCGCGCGATTGGCGATGCGTATGGCGGACTCGGACTGTATCACGAGGCGGACAGCGCCTATGCCAGCGCGCTCGCGCTCGTCGAGGCCCGCGCCGGCCTGGAAAACGAAGAGACCCTCTATCTACTGACTGAACGCGCCAACATCCGGCACTCGCTGAGCGACTTCGCCACGGAGGACTCCCTCACGCAGATCACCCTAGCCATCCAACAACGCCTTTACGGCCCCGAGAGTGCGCCTGTAGCCGCCACGTTGCTCCAGATGGCGAGCAACAAACGCTCGCTGGGAGATTTTGAGACGGCCATCCCACTGTACGAGCGCGCTGTAGCCATCAACGAAAAGGTGCTGCCGCCCGAGGACATGGAGTTGTCGTGGAGCATCAACAACTACGGGTGGGCGTTGCATTCGAGCGGCCGGCTGGAGGAGGCGGAAGTGCAGTACCGCAAGGCCGAGGCGATCCAGCGCGAACATCTCGGGGAGGACCATCCTGACCTCGCATTTACGCTCAATAATCTGGGTGGATTGTACTGGACGACGGGGCGATTCGAACTGGGAGAGCCGCTGGTGCAGGAAAGCCTGGAAATTCGCCGGAAGTTGTACGGCGAGGAGCATCCCGAAACCATCCAGTCGCTCAACAATCTCGCCGGCCTGCTCTTCCGCAAAGGCGATTACGCCGGCGCGGAGCCGATCTACCGGCTGACCGTCGAGGTCAACACCCGGATGCTCGGGCCGCGCCACCGGTATGTGGCCAGCGGGCTAGGCAGCCTGGCGTCGGTCCACCGCGAAAAGGGCGAGTTCGAGGAGGCCGAACGCCTGCAGCGGGAATCGCTGGCGATCTACCAGGAGCTGTTTGGAGACGCCCACCAGAATGTAGCCAACGCCCGGAGCAACCTCGGGACCATCCTGCGGCTGCGGGGATCGTATGCCGAGGCCGAGGAGCAGTTGAGCGCCTCCATCGCATTCTGGCGGGCGCAGGAAGTGATGCGGGTGGAGATGGCGTTCCCGCTGGTGAGTCTGGGCCGGCTCAAGACCGATATCGGCGACGCGGCCGCCGGCGAGGCCCTGCTGAGGGAGGCCGTGGCGGTGCGAACGGAGAAGCTGCCTGCGGAGGATGTCCTGCTCGCCGAGGCACGCGGGACGCTCGGGTATAACCTTCTGGCTCAGGGCCGGGTGGAGGAGTCTCGTGGATTGCTGGCGGAGGCGCTGGCCGCGTTTGAGGCGGCGGGTTTGGGGGAAGATCGGCGGGCGCGGGAGATTCGAGGGTGGGGCGGAGATGCAGGGGGCGCTTTCGAATAGCCCGCAAACGAAACGACTGGACCAGTCGGACGATTGTATGGTTGCCCCGCGTCTTTCTACATGAAATCGTACGAACGTGATTGCATCTGGCAACCGGCATTTGCTTCGAAGCGTAAAGAGCCACATCTATCCTCTAACTATCGTCTAGGGCCATGACACAGTTGCTTCAAAAAGCACTCGTCGCTGTCCAGCAATTGCCGCCGGAAAAACAGGACACTATTGCCAGCCTGATGTTGAGCATGGCAGAAGGGAAACGCCCGCTGGGCCTAGCGAAAGGGCTTGGTACTGTGCCGGATGATTTTAACGAGCCCCTGCCAGAAGAAGAGCTTGCGCTCTGGTACGAATCGCAACCGGGTGACCCGTTATCGTGAGCACCTTTCTGCTGGATACCTGCACCTTCCTCTGGCTCACGCTTGAGCCGAAAAAGTTATCCCTAATCAGGGCTGTTAATAAAACGCATTTTCTCACCGCATTGTCATCCCGGACCTGATCCGGGATCCAGAAGAATGGCTCATCCGGCTGGATCCCGCATCACGTGCGGGATGACAAGCTGTCTTTTTGATGCTTTGTGATTTTTGTTAACACTCCTGATCCCCAATGACGAGGGAGATATGCGAAGATACGGGGAGCAGACTCCTGCTGAGTGCCGTTTACGAGCCTACGCCGTCAAAACGATCTGGTAAGTCTACATGGCGGTGATCCACTCGAAGCGCGCCCCCAAGCCGGC
The DNA here is from genome assembly GCA_041738655.1 of Rhodothermales bacterium. Lineage (GTDB taxonomy): Bacteria > Bacteroidota > Rhodothermia > Rhodothermales > JAHQVL01 > JAWKNW01. Next base: position 8,336 of record JBGSPJ010000058.1, read on the forward strand.
GCAGAGTTTTTCGAGGTAGCGCTGGTCGATGGCGTCGAAGGCGTCGGGAAAGTCGGAGTCCACATCCAGGACCCCCAGGACCCGCCCGGCCGGCGTGAGGATGGGGACGACGATCTCCGACTTCGTGGTCGACGAACACGCGATGTGCCCCGGGAAGGCCTCGACATCCGGGACGAGCTGCGTCTGTTTTGTGTGCGCCGCCGCGCCGCAGACGCCGCGAGAAAAGGGGATCTGGAGGCACCCGTGCCCGCCCTGGTAAGGTCCGACAACGAGCAGGTCGTCCGTCACCGCGCGGTAGAAGCCGGTCCAGTGGTAGTAGTCGAACGCATGGTGGAGTTCACAGGCGACGGTGGCCATGGCCGAAACCCAGTCGGCGTCGTCGCCGAGGAGGGCGTCGATGCCGGCGAGGGTTTCTTCGTAAAGGGAGGCTTTTTGCATCATGCGCTGGTGTGGGGGGACACGCCGTGGCGTGTCCGTACGGGCGTTGGATTTGGAGGTGTAAATCGTTTCGAGGAAGGCAGGATCCCGGGTTTGCAGGATGCGTAGTGGGGTATAGATAGGGTACCATCCTCCCCGGCATCGCCCGGAAGGGAGACGCTCCACAGGAGCGTCTCTACGTAGACTTCGTCGTTCCCCCGATCATGCCGGGGGATGACGTTGCACAAAAAAATAGATCCGCCAAACGACCATGCGCCTATTTGCTACATGTGCCTTAGTCTTGCTGGCCATTTCAGCGCCGGCCCTTGCCCAGCGAACGGGGTCCATTTCGACCGACAAGACAGTCTACGCGTACGGCGAACCCATCGTCATTACCTATGCCTTTGTAAACGATAGCGACAGCGCTTATACCATCTTTACGTCTTCCAGCTGTCAGGCAGAGTTCTATTTTGACGGAGACAGCTTACCTGAGGTCTGTACCGCGGATGCTTCTCCGCAGACGATTCCACCCCGCGGACAGCGCACATGGCGTTGGCATCTGGATCCAACCCGCCTGGGTATTCCGTCGACAGACGGCCTACATACGCTCATGGCACACTTTGGCGTCGCGTATGCCGATACGGTGACGATCGAGGCGCCGGCCTATTTGGGCGGCACGATCGATGTTCACTTCCGTTCCTCGGCGCCTCCAGACAGCATCTCGGCCATGGCCGAGGTGCTACAGGCCGAGATACTGGAAAGTTTGGAAACGCCCGATCGCCTGTTGTATGAGGTGTGGCGGATCGCCGGTATGCGGATCGAAGAGGCGTTAGACCGATTCAGCACCGCCAGCTACGTGGTCCGCATGGATCGGAGCTATTTCGACACCGGAGGTCAGGTGATTGTGACTAGCCGTGAAGAGGCGTCGATGCCCGTCCGCGCCGAAATTGACGTCCCTCACCCCAACCCTTTCACCGACCGCACCGCCTTCTCCCTCCAGCTTGCCGCCGCCGGCCCGGTTCGGGCCGTATTGTACGACCTCCTCGGGCGCGAGCGAGGGGTGCTTTTTGATGGCTACCTCCCGGCCGCCGCCGCGCAGGAGGTGGCGATCGAGGCCGGCGACCTGCCGGCGGGGGTGTATGTCTACCGGGTGGAGGCCGGTGGCGGTGTTGTGACCGGGAAGGTGGTGTTGCGGCGATGATGGGGCCACGCCCCTCGGGTGGAATTCTACCTGTGCAGTGACGCAGTTTTCCCGGTTCGCCGTCCCCGACATGATAACGCGTGATGTTGATCAGGCGGCAGGCTCAAACCCTCGGAACGGAATGACGGGCGATTCATATGCCTCATTCCCATCCATCGTCCTGTACCTGGTGTCATGCGTTTTATCCTCACGCTGCTATTTTTCCTCCTGACCCAGCAAGCCCTGGCCCAGCAGGCTATCGTCAACCAGTTCGAACGGCGCACACAGACACGCGGCGGATTTACGCTGCCCTATCGGTTGTTCGTGCCGGCCGAGTACGACTCCACGCAAGCCTTTCCACTCGTTTTGGCCCTGCACGGCGCCGGCGAGCGCGGCACCGACAACGAGCGTCACATCCAGCTCCACCGCCTCGCCACCTCCTGGGCCGACCCGGCCAACCAGGCGACCTACCCGGCGTTCGTCGTGGCCCCGCAGGCGCCTCCCAACGGGAGCTGGACCAACAACAACGAGGCACTCACTACATTCGCCATCCTCGACTCGCTGGCCAACGAGTTCAACATTGACCCGGATCGCGTCTACATCACCGGCCTTTCGATGGGCGGGCATGGCACCTGGAACCTCATCGACCGCGAGCCTGCACGGTTTGCCGCCGCCGTTCCTATGAGCGGGAATGCCTTTAACACGTTGGCCAGACAAATCCAGCACATCCCCATCTGGGCGTTTCATGGAGAGTCCGACACGGTCGTCCCGGTCTCCGGCTCGCGCGCCATCATCCGGACACTGGCGCACGACTACTTCCGCGATGTGCTCTACACCGATTGCCGGCAGGCGCCTGCCGGCGTCGCCAACTTCGACTGCCCAGGTGTCATGCCGGACTCGGCCCTCGCCGCCGCCATCCGCGACCACGCCGACCTGATCTTCACGGGCAAAAAAGCCGGCGGACACGGCCCCTGGGACGTCTGGTACGATCATCCTCGCCTCTTCGAGTGGGTCTTCTCGAAAACCCGCGTCGACCCCGAAGCCATCGCCCTCGACACGCCGGCGCCGGGCTCGGTGTGGGATGGATCGGTGACCTGGACCTCCACGCATCCGGCGGATGACACCGTCGAGGTCTGGCTCAGCGAAGACAACGGCGGCACGTGGTCGCTCGCAGGCGAAGCCCCGCTCGGCTCAGGGACGTTCACAACGGATGCCACCTCGGTGGCCGACACACCGGTCGCTCGCATCCGGCTTTTCACCCGAAATCAGGCCGGCCGGATCGACGGCAAAACAACCTCGGAGCCGTTTTATATCGACCATGCCGGCGACGCACCGCCCTACCTGGCCATCGACCACGACGCCTTCCGCCTCGACACTTCCGTCCGTACCACGGAGGTCGAGATCGATTTCTTCACCGGCGATCCCGAGCGCAGCGAGCTCACCTGGGACCTGGCGGCCAGCTTCGACGGCGGTACATCGTATGCCGTAATGGCGTTCGGCAGCTTCCCGGCCTTCCTGGGCCGGCAGACCCTGGTCGTCGATGCCACCGGATGGCCCAACAGCGCCGAAACCCGGGTGCGCCTCGATGTCAGCGACGGCACGCACACCGTCTCCGACACGACAGCGGTGTTTATCAAGGATTCGCCCCGCATCGTGAACGACTATACCGAACACCTCGAAGGCGAAGGCGTCGGCGAGATCGCGCTCCATTTTATCGACCCGTCGGCACTGACCGGTCATCGCTATCGGATCACGTTCGACGACCTCGACCCGGCGGCCAAGACCTACAGCGTGGCCGACCTCGATCTGGGCGCGACGGTGTTAGAAGACGAACCGCTATCGGACGGCGTCCGCGAGAGCCCGCTATTCGACGGGATACGGCTTGTCGTCAAGGACCTCCAGACCGGCATGCCCGACCCGGAGCGCACCGGCTGGACACTCGGCGCCAGTACCCTGGGCATCACTGTCAACGGCGGAACGGCCATCCTGGCCCTCAACCGGACGCAGCTCCTGGCTACGGAGACCGACTACGTCATCGAGTGGGCGGACGCGATCGTCGATACGTCGCTCGCGCTGTTCGCCATCCCGGCGCAGGGGATGAAATTCACCGTTCGGGGTCTGGAGGATGGGATTCTACGCGAGGTGCTTTACAAGGACCTCGCCGGCGACGGCAGGCCCTCCGCCCAGGACCTCCTCTATATCCTCGAACCCGGCCCGGACGGTGAGCCCGCGCCGGCGTGGGAGCTGCGGTTCACCTCCAACTTAAGCACGCAATTCCCGGTAGCCGGCGATACCTATCTCCTCGCGCCGCTCCACAAATTGAGTAGCGCCGATGTGTTCGAATTCATCGCGGCGGAGGGCGTGGCTGTCGATCCGGATCCGGCTTTGCCCGCAGCAGCATCCCTGGCGCCGGGTTTCCCGAATCCGTTTTCGGAGCGGGTCCAGTTCTCCTTCGCGTTGTCCGAACCAGACGTCATCCGCCTGGAGGTCTTCGACCTCCTCGGACGCCGCATCGCCGTGCTGGATGATGGTATGCGGTCCGCCGGCACACACGAAGTGAGTTGGAACGGCCGGGATGCCGCAGGGCGACCCGTCCCAAGCGGCCTATTTGTCGTTCGCCTCGTGGCCAAAGACGCCGGCATGCTGGGGCAACAGACGATCGTACACATCCAATAATGCACTGCGACCTCGCACGAGGCGCCGCCCTCTTGCCCCAGACCACAGACCTTCACCAAACCCAACCCGCCATGCCCACCCTCGTCAAACGCAACCTCTTCGAGCCGGCCGTCTACCGGGAATTCCTGGCCCGAATCGACAACCTCACCCCCGATTCAAAGCCCCAGTGGGGCAAGATGAACGTCGCCCAGATGCTGGCGCACTGTGCGGAGGTTCAGGAGGTGATGAATGGGAAAGAACTCAAAAACACGTCCTGGTTCATCAAGCTCCTGAAGGGCCTCATCCGAAAGCGAGTCACGGATGAAACCCCTTACCCCCGGAATAACCCCACCCATCCCCAGTACATCGTCGCCGACGCGCGGGACTTCAACCGCGAAAAAGCCCGGTTCCGCGCGGCACTGGACACGATGATCGTCCTGGGCCCCGAAAAAGCCAGCCAGATCCCTCACACGTTCTTCGGGCCGATGACCGCCGAGGAGAAGGGTTGGAGCATGTATAAACACCACGATCATCACCTCCAGCAGTTCGGGGTGTAAAGGGCAATTCCATCCGACAGCCGCCCCCCGTAGGTCGGGTTAGGTCCCCCCAGGGACCGTAACCCGACATTCACAACCGGGACCGTAACCCGACATTCACAACCGGGACCGTAACTCGACACATCTACGCCAACAACCCCTCCACCACCTTCCCGTGGACATCCGTCAGCCGGTAGCGCCGGCCCTGGTGTTTGTAGGTCAGCCGCTCGTGGTCGATGCCGAGGAGGTGGAGGAGCGTCGCCTGGAAATCGTGCACATGGACGGGGTTATCGACGACGTTGTAGCCGAACTCATCCGTCTGCCCGTAGCTGATGCCTGGCCTTACGCCGCCGCCGGCCATCCAGACGGTGAAGCAGCGGGGATGGTGGTCGCGGCCGTAATCTTCGGGGGTGAGCCGGCCCTGGCAGTAGTTCGTCCGCCCGAACTCGCCGCCCCAGACGACGAGGGTGTCGTCGAGCATGCCGCGTTGCTTGAGGTCGATGATGAGGGCCGCGGAGGCCTGGTCGGTCTGCTTCGCCTCGCGGGTGATGCCGCCGGGGAGGCCGCCGTGGTGGTCCCAGTCCTGGTGGTAGAGCTGGATAAACTTGACGCCGCGTTCGGCGAGCCGGCGGGCGAGCAGGCAATTGGCAGCGAAGGTGCCCCGGTCGCGAGCATCCGGCCCGTAGAGGTCGAACACGTGGTCCGGCTCGTCGGAGGTGTCCATGATGTCCGGCACGGAGGTCTGCATCCGGTAGGCCATCTCGTACTGGGAGATGCGGGACTCGATCTCGGGATCACCCACGGTCTCGAGACGGAGTTGATGGAGATCGTTGAGCCGGTCGAGCAGCTTCCGCCGGCCGGCTTCGCTCACGCCCTCCGGGTTGTTGAGGTATAACACCGGGTCGTTCCCCGACCGAAACTGGATGCCCTGGTGCGACGACGGCAAAAACCCGTTCCCCCACAACCGCGAATACAGCGGCTGGCCCCCTTTATTCTTGGTGATGAGCACACAAAACGCCGGCAGATTTTCATTCTCGGTGCCGAGCCCGTAACTCAACCACGACCCGAACGACGGCCGGCCGGCGATCTGCGAGCCGGTCTGGAAAAACGTGATGGCGGGATCGTGGTTGATGGCGTCGGTCTGCATCGACTTCACGAAGCACAACTCGTCCGCCACCCGGGCCGTGTAGGGTAGCAGCTCGCTCACCCACGCCCCGCTGTCGCCGTGCTGGCTGAAGGCGAAGCGGGAGCCCGCGAGGGGGAGCTTGTTCTGGAAGCCGGACATCCCCGTGAGCCGTTGGCCCATACGGACGGACGCCGGCAGCTCCTCGCCCTGCATCTCGTTCAGCTTCGGCTTGTAGTCAAACAGCTCCATCTGCGACGGCCCGCCGCTCTGGAACAGGTAGACGATCCGCTTCGCGCGGGGCGGGATGTGGTATCCTCCAAGCACCCCGTTGGGGTCATCGGGGCCGGCGAGGGCCAGCGCCGGGTTGAGCAGCGCCCC
>JBGSPJ010000060.1:0-4063 GCA_041738655.1 Rhodothermales bacterium
TGCCGCGCTGGGTCAGATGGCGGATGAGACGCTGTTTCAAAGCCTGCGCCTCGCGCCGGCTCGGCTGATCGACGACGGATTTATCTTCCAGTACCCGGATCTTGAGCCGGCGCTGCGGCATCAACTGGGCCGCTTCCCAACCGAACAGATCCCGCTGTCGCCGGCATCGCACCCATGAGTATCGATCTTCTGCTCGTCAACGCCGTTGTCACCTGGCTCATGCTGGGGGTCATCCTCGTCATCCAGATCGTTCACTACCCACTCTTCAGCCGGGTCGGCCGCGAGGGCTTCGCCGCCTACCAGCGCGCCCACGAACGGGCCATCACGTGGGTCGTCTTTCCCCCCATGGCCATCGAGTTGGCGACGGCGATCGCGCTCGTGGTGCGACCGGCACCCGGCTTGCCGGTCCCGCTGGCATGGGCCGGGCTCGGCCTCGTCGGCATCATCTGGGCCTCCACCGCCTTTCTCCAGGTGCCGCAACACACCCGCCTGGAAGCCGGCTTTTCCGTCCATGCCCACGGGAAACTCGTCCGCACCAACTGGATCCGCACGGTCGCCTGGGCCCTCCGCGCCGGCCTGCTCGCCTACGCCCTCGCCGCCGGCCGGTGAAACGCATCGCGCGAAACGACGTTAGCACCGGGATCCCACACATCCCTTTGTTTCCATATCGCCCTCACGGTCTCAAGCCGCACCTCGCATGAAAGCCATCTGGAAAAACATCGTCGTCGCTGAAAGCGACGAAACCATCGTCATCGAAGGCAACCACTACTTCCCGCCGGACGCGATCCACTCGGAGTACTTCCGCCTCAACCCGATGAAAACCATTTGCCCATGGAAAGGCTCGGCGAGCTACTACAACCTCGTTGTCGAAGGCCAGACCAACGAAGGCGCCGCCTGGTACTACCCCTCCCCCAAAGACGCCGCCGCCGAGATCAAGGACTATGTGGCGTTCTGGAAGGGGGTCGAAGTGGTTGGTTGACAGGAGGATCCCCTCCTCGGAGAGGAGGGGCAATCCCGACCATCGGTCGGGATGGGGTGGTAAATACCCCCCTGCGGCCCCACCTCCCCATCCCGGCTTCGATACATCGCCGCCGGGATCTCCCCCTCATCGGAGAGGAGGGGATCATCACATCCTATCGTGCCAGCAGATTGAACGAAATCTGTCCACAGTATTGAAGTTCGAGGTTTAAGGAATCTGCCCCTTAAACCTCGAACCTTAAACCTTGAACCTTAAACCCACTACCTCACCACCACCACCTTCCCGGTTTTCGCGAACGCGCCGGCCTGGAAGCGGATGATGTAGACGCCGGATGCTACCTCGCGGCCACCGTCGTCGTGGCCGTCCCACTCGAGGCGCCAGAAGCCGGCCGGCACGCGGATGCCGTCGATCAGGGCGCGGACGCGCTGCCCGGTGACGTTGTAGATCTCAAGCTGAATCGTCGAGGCCTCGGGCAGGGCGTACTCGATCGAGGTCTGCGTGCGGAACGGGTTCGGGTAGACGGCGCCCAGGGCGAACTGCTCCGGCAGCCCGGAAGCGTCGGTCGTTACCGATGCGAAGATGTCGTACGCCCCCTGCTGCTTCGAGGAGGCCGAACCCGGCACTTCCACGAATGAACCGGTGAGCCCGAATTCCCCATCGTTGAACACGCCGCCCCACTGATTGGCGATCACGGTGAGGTCGCCGGCCAGGTACCCGCTCGGGATGCCATTCACGACGGTGTTGACGCCCTCCAGCATGGTCACCACATCGGTCGAGTTCTGCACCTCGGCCAGCAGGCGATCGCCAGGGGCCGGCGTGAAGGTGTGGTATTTCTTATTGTTGTCGTACTTCCAGACGCCGTCGGTGAATTTGACCGCGATCAGGTGGTTGGCGTTGCCCGTGCTCGGCGCGTTCGCCGAAAACCGGGTGTGGACGCTTTCGGCCGAGTACATGATGTACCCCACGCCCGAAGCGGACTCCTGCGCCCCGATCCCGAGGTTAAACGGGGTGAGCGTCAGCACGACGCTTCCCGTGGGGTCGCCGGCGTCGACCGTCCAGCTGAACGTGTCGCTATCGGATCCCCCCTTCCCATCGGAGACGGTGACCGTTACGGTGTACATGCCCACCGTCGCGAGCGTCCCGCTCATCGCCCCGGTGGTGCCGTTAATCGACACGCCGTCCGGCAACCCGGTCGCGCTGAAGGTGAGGGCATCGCCATCGGTATCCACCACCTCGACCGCCACGCTCACGGCCGTGCCCACGACATGGGTCTGGTCTGCGATGCCCGTGATCATTGGCGGCGTGTTCATCCCATCGTCCGAGCCGGCGATGGTGATATACGTGCCGGCGACGCCGTACTCGCCGTTATTCACCGCTCCGCCCCACCGATCCGGGGTGATCACCAGGTCGCTCGCGATGTAGCCGGCGTAGATCCCGTTGATCGTGGTCGCCGCACCTTGCAGCATCGTCACGCCGTCGTTCGAGAAGCTCAACTCGGCCAGCAGCCGGTCGGACGGGCGCGGGGTGAAGACGTTGTACTTCTTGTTGTTGTCGTAATTCCACGCCCCGTTGATGTACTTCACGTTGATCAGATGATCGGCGTTGCCGGTGCTGGTGGCGTTGGCGGCGAAACGGGTGTGGACGCTTTCTTCGGAGTACATCATGTACCCCGTGCCGGTGGGCGTCTCGATGCCGGCCACGCCCAGGTTCATAGCGCCGAGGGCGAGGGTGACCGGGTTCGACGCCGGCTCCTGCGTGCTCACATACACGCCGTAGCCACTGCACCGGGCCGAGAAGATATCCAGATTCCCGTCTTTGTTTATGTCGACAAACGCGAAGTCGAACAGGTTCTCGCTCCAGGGCTTGTCGGCCGCGCCAAAGGGATCGATGAAGGTGCCGGTGGCATCCCCCTCGTTTTCGAGGATGACAAACGAGCGGAAGCTGCCTACGCCGGGGTCACACGGCGGGAACGAGGTGTCCACATCCGCCACCCCGATGTCCAGGTCGCCATCCCCATCCAGATCCCCCAGCCGCAGGTTGGCGCCGTGGCCGGCCGTCCGGGCCCAGGGCGTCGTCGCCTGGGTGAAGCTGGCGCCGGCGTTGGGGGTGACGCCCGTGGAGAGGTTGACGTAGTCGGCCTCGTCGTCGACGACGTAGAAGTCGTAGCCGCCGTCGTCGTCGAAGTCGCCGATGGCGTACATGTAGGCGAGGGAGGAGGGCACGGTAGACCAGTTCGCGAACTGGCCGGCGCCGTTGTTATAGAGGATGAAGATGCCGTCCGCGCCCCAGGGCTGGGCCGCGCGCTCGGCGGAGAGCTTCACGATGTCGTTGTCGCCGTCCTTGTCAAAGTCGATGATGGTCGCCTGGACGCCAAACGCGGTGTTCAGCAGATCGCCGAGCCGGTCGTCGCCTTCGTCGGTGAAGTGGCCCGTGCCGTCGTTCATCAGGAGGACGTCCTGCGTGGTGCCATCCATGACATAGTTGGCGAAGTAGAGGTCGAGCGAGCCGTCGCCGTCGATGTCGCCGGCGGAGACGCCGCAGTACTGGATGGCGCCCACATTCAGCGTCGGCAGGCGGAGGGTGCTTTCATCCGCCAGACCCAGCCAGTTGCCCGAGGCGTCGTTGCCCCGGTTGCGGTAAAACACCGGCTGATCGCCGAAGGTGTTCGCGATGACGAGGTCGTCCCAGCCGTCGCCGTCGAAGTCGTGAATCACGGCGTCGCGGGCGACGGTCGGGCGGGCGGCGAAGCCCGGGGCGTAGGTCGTCGTGCGGTCCACGAGGGTGCCGGACTCGTTCATCAGCAGGAGGTCGACTTTCGCCTGTGTCTCCATGAACGGTGCTTTACGCACCACCACGACATCGTCCCACCCATCGTTGTCGAGGTCGCCGGTGACGACGTCCTTCTCCTCGGCGTCCGTGGTCGGGACGGAGGAGATGGTGAGGCGGGACGAGGCGTCGTCCGTGTAGTCGATCCACGTCCCGCGGGCCGCGTCGATGGCCCAGGTGAAGGTCGTCGAGCCCGAGGTCTGGCCGTCGGTGGCCGTCACCGTGACGGTCGCCGTGCCGGCGGTGCCGGCGGCGAGG
>JBGSPJ010000076.1:0-8480 GCA_041738655.1 Rhodothermales bacterium
CGATTAGCGGTTAGCGAATAGCGAGTTGGGCACTCTTATTTTTCATTTTTCACTTTGCCTTTTACACTCCCAGTCCCCACACATGCTCCAGAATGGCTTTCTGCGCATGAAGTCGGAATTCGGCTTGCTGGAGGTGGATGGAGGCTGGACTGTCGAGGACGGCGTCGTCTACTACGATGTTGCGGCGGACGGGGAGGCAGTGCATGAAGCGGCCGTTATGAGTCCGGTCCATGATGCCCGGTGTCACGCGCCAGTCGCGATTTTCGGCGCGTAGGGCGGCTTCCTGGTCGGCGCCGGCGTAGACGGCCGGGCCGCTCCAGGCTTTCGCGTAGATGATATCCGCCCCCTCGCAGCCGGCGGCCTGGTCGTGCACGATATCAAATGACGCCCCGTGCTGGCGGGCGTAGCCGGCGGCGAGGTCGGTGATCTTTTTATCCAACACATACGCCGGCGGACAGGCCAGCGTCACGTCCATCCCGAGCCGCGAGGCCGTCAGGAGGGCCGAGTTCGGGACGGCCATGGGGAGCGCCTTCGGGTGGTAACACCAGGTGAGGACAAACTTCTTGCGGCGCACGTCGCCGTTGAAGTGGGTCATCATCGTGGCCGCGTCACCGAGGGCCTGGCAGGGGTGATAAAAGGCCGATTCAAGATTGATGACGGGCACCGTCGAGGCCTGGATAAACGTGTGGAGCAGCGTCTCGTCCCGGTCCTTCTGGGCGTCGGTGAGCGAGGCGAAGACACGGACGCCGAGGGCGTCGTAATAGCGCGAGAGGACCCCGACGGCTTCGTCGATGTGCTCCGCCTCGGCGCCATCCATCACCTTCCCCTTTTCCCACGAAAAGCCCCACGTCCCCTGGCCGACATTGAGAGTCGATGCATGGGCGCCGAGCTGGACGGCGGCGAGCTCCATCGACGTGCGGGTGCGCAGGGACGGGTTAAAAAACAGGAGCCCGACGCTGCGTTTCGCGGCAACGGTCGACCAGCGGTTGGTGGCGTGAAAATGATGCAGGGCCCGCTCGATGAGGCGCTCCCAGGTAGCGTCGTCGATCAGGTGCCAGTCGATGAGGTGGCGGGGCATGGTAGATGGTTTTTATTGTCATCCCGGACCTGATCCGGGATCCCGTCGGTTTGCAAGACGGCTGGTCCCCGGATCAAGTCCGGGGTGACACCGTGTGGGCGAAAATTAGGCAGTCAGGGCGGATCTGAAGGCAGCGATGAACTCCTCAATAGCCGAGTCCGGCGTGTTGAGAGCCGGCATGAGGCGCATCACGTTCGGGTCGTCCGACCCGCCGACGAGCACGCCGAGCTGGCGGAGGCGAGTGGACACGGGGCCGACGGGGCGGTCCATCTCGACCCCGATCAGGCACCCGCGGCCGCGGACACGTTTCACGAGGGGAGCGATGGCCGTGGAGATCATCTCGAAGATCGCCGGGGCGCGAGGCAGCAGGCAGTCATTCTCGATCGTGTCGAGCGTGGCGAGCATGGCCGCCATGGCGATCATCCCGCCGCCGAATGTCGTGCCGTGGTCGCCGTAGTGGACGGTGCCGGCGATGGCGTCGGACGTGAGCACGGCCCCGATGGGGATGCCCGAGCCGAGGCTTTTGGCGAGGGTGATGAGGTCGGGCCGCATCCCGTAGTGATCGCTGATCGAGAACGTGCCGGTGCGGCCGACGCCGGTCTGCACCTCATCGAATACGAGGGCAACGCGGTAGCGGTCGCACAGGGTTCGTAGGGCGCGGTAGTAGGCGTCCGGGGCATCGACGATGCCGGCCATGCTCTGGATCGGCTCCAGGATAAACACCCCGATGTCGTCGTGGGCCTTGAGGACGGCTTCAAGCGCATTGGCATCCCCAAACGGGATGAAGTGGGTGGGCGAAAGGACCGACTGGTACGGCTCGCGGTAGTGCGGATTCCAGGTCGCGGCGAGGCTGCCCATCGTCCGGCCGTGAAATCCCCCTATCGTTGCGACCACACCCGGCTTGCCCGTCCATGTCCGCCCCAGCTTGAGCGCCGTTTCGTTGGCCTCGGTGCCCGAGTTGCAGAAAAACGCGTGGCCCATGCCGGCCGGCGCCATTTCGGCGAGCCGTTGCGCGGCGCGGGCGCGGACGGAGCTGTAGACGACGTTCGAGTAGAACATCATCTGGCCGGCCTGCTCCTGGATGGCGGCGACGACGGCCGGCGGGCAATGGCCCAGCAGCGTGACGCAGTGTCCGCCATAAAAATCGAGGTACCGATTGCCCTCGGCATCCCACACATAGACGCCCTCGCCCCGTTCGAGCGAGATGGGGAATTTTTTATAGGTAGGAATCTGGAACGCGTCTTCGGTTTCGACGATCGAGGTTTCGAGCATGGGCGTCAGTAGATCGATTGGGCGATGGGCGTGTTATCGGGGATCAGGCCGGCCGTTTCGGGCAGACCAAGCACGAGGTTGAGGTTCTGAATGGCCTGGCTGGAGGCCCCTTTGAGCAGGTTGTCGATGGCAAAGCCCATGACAAGGGCGTTGCCGCGGACAATCCACCCGATGTCACAGAACGGGGTGTTTACCGCGTAGCGTAGCTCGGGCAGCTCGTCGGGCCAGAGGCGGACGAGCGGCCGGCCGGCGTAGGCTTCCTCGAACAGTCTGGCGATAGCCGCCCCGCTGGCCAACTCTTCCGGCAGCGTCACCTGGATCGTCCCCCAGATGCCGCGCACCCACGGGCCAGAGACCGGCGTGAGCAGCAGTCGGCAGCCCGCGCCGAGGGTCTGTTGGATCTCCGGCGTATGTTGATGGCCCAGCACCTTGTAGGCGCGGACGTTGCCGTCGCGTGTTGGAAAATGGGTGGTGGCACTGGGCTTCGCGCCCGAACCCGAGGCTCCGGTGATGGCCGTGATGGCGGCGTCGAACGTACCGAGCCGGCGCGCGATGGGCCACAGCGCCAGCCCGATACCCGTGGCGAAACAGCCCGGGTTGGCGATGTACCGGGTGCCCGACGTATAGGGGCCATAGACCTCCGCGAGCCCGTACTGGAAGCGCGGGATGAGGTCGGGGTGCGGATGCTTAAGGCCGTACCACGTGTCGTAGTCCGCCGGGTTTTTCAGGCGGAAGTCCGAGCTCAGGTCGACGATCGCGCCCTGGTATCCGTTCGCCAGCAAGCCGGCGGTGAGGACCGCGCTCTGCCCGTGCTCGGCTGCGATAAACACCGCGTCGATCCCATCCATCGCCGTGTCATCCGATTCCGCAAAACGCAACTCCGTCTGCCCTCGCAGGTGCGGATGCGTTTTCCACACCGGCTCGCCGGCCTGGGAGCGGCTCGTGACCAGCGCCAGTTCGTAGTTCGGATGGTTCAGCAACAGCCGGATGAGTTCACCACCGGTGTAGCCGGCGCCGTGTAATAGGGCGACTCTCATCGGTTTAAGGGTTAAGGTTTGATGTTCAAGGAGGGGCTGAGGATCAATACCATTAAACGTTGAACCTCGAACCTTAAACGCACAGCCGTGAAACGGCTATGCATTTTTCTTCCTAGCATTATGCGCCAGCATCGCCTGGATGCCGTAAATCTGGGTGAAGCCGCTCGCGTCGCGGGCATTCCAGAGCGTGTTCGTCTCGCCGTAGCTGGCCACCTTGAGGTCGAACATGGAGAACGGGCTCGTGCATCCGAGGACGCTGGCGTGGCCTTTCAGGAGGCGGACCGTCACCGTGCCGTTGACCACCTTCTGGGACGAGTCGATAAACGCCTCGATGTCGCGCATGACGGGGTCGAAGTACTGGCCCTCGTGGAGTAGCATCCCGTAGAAGTCGCTCAGATGGTCTTTCTGAAACCGTTGCCAGCGGGTGAGGACGATCTTTTCCAGTTCCTGGTGGGCGCGGATGAGGATGATGGCCGCCGGTGCCTCAAAGCCCACGCGGCCTTTGATGCCGAGGATCGTGTCGCCGACATGAATGTCGCGGCCGACGCCGTGGTCGCCGCCAAGTTCGTTGAGGCGTTCGATGAGGCGGACGGGGTCCATCGTCGCGCCATCGAGCGAGATGGGCTGGCCGCCGTCGAAGCCGATTTTGATGTCCAGCGGTTTGTCCGGGCAGCGCGCCGGCGAGACGGTGTCCGGGTACGCCTCGTCCGGCAGCGGCTCGGAGGTGCCGAGGGTTTCTTTACCGCCGATGGTGGTTCCCCAGAGGCCACGGTTGATCGAATACGTCGTGGTGGACGCCTTGACCGGGAATCCGCGCTGGGTGAGGTACTCCGTCGTCTGCGCGCGGCTGTAGCCGAGAGTGCGGATGGGGGTGATGACCTCGATATCGCTCGCGAGGAGGCGAAGGGCGACGTCAAAGCGGACCTGGTCGTTGCCGGCGCCGGTCGACCCGTGCGCCACGGCGCGGGCGCTGAGCTGGCGGGCCATCGCCACCACCTTCTGCGCCTGGGTAACACGCTCGGGGCCTACACACAGCGGATAGACATTGCCGCGGAGGACGTTGCCCTTGATGAGGTAGCTGAGGTGGTTCTTGAACAGCTCGTCGCGACCGTCGACGGTATAGTGGGCCGCCGCGCCGAGGGTGCGGGAGCGGTCGATCAGGTCCTGCTCGTCTTCGGCGGAGAGGCCGCCCGTGTTCACGGTGACCGTGTAGACCGGCTCATCGTGGGTTTCCTTCAGGTAAGGGACGCAGAACGACGTATCCAGACCGCCGCTGAAAGCAAGAACTATGGCCATGGGGCGTTAGATGGAGTCTGAGGGGGTTATAAAAAAAAACGCTGATTCTCAGGACAGAACCAGCGCAGCAAACAGGTTAAACCTCTCGGTAGGAATCAGGCTTCCACCTGCCTGTATGCTGACGCGGGCGCGTACACGTTCTGCGTGGGCAGACGTCGAATCGCGCGCCGGCGGGCGGTATCGGGCATCCTATGGGAGAGGGTTTTGGTCATGGCGCAAGTATACGGGCCATCACAAAAAGAGTCAATGCACAACGGAATCTTCGCGGCCGGCGCCGGCGCTGGCGCCGGGGGCATAAATGAGGTACCTTGGGCGTTTCAAAACAACTGAATCGAACACGTATGCGACTCGAACGCCCGCTCCTTTTTTTTGACCTTGAAACGACCGGGCTCGACCCTGAAAAAGACCGGATCATCGAGATCGCGTGTATCAAGGTCCACCCGGACAAGCGCCAGGAGCGGTTCGAGTCGTTTCTCAACCCGGAGCGCTCGATCCCGGCCGAGGTGACGGAGTTGACGGGGATTACCAATGAGATGGTGGCCTCCGCGCCGCTCTTCCGCGAGATCGCGGATACGCTCGGCGGACTGATACGCGACGCCGACCTCGCCGGCTACAACGCCATCGGCTTCGATGTGCCGATGCTGGCGGCGGAATTCAAACGGGCGGGGATGATGATGCCGGCGTTGCCCGACCGGGCCGTTCTGGATCCACTCACCATCCTGAAGAAGTACGAGGTGCGCACCCTCGGCTGGGCCCACACGTTTTATCTGGGAGAGGAAATGCCCCGCGCCCACCGCTCGATGGACGACACCGAGGCGGCGATGAACATCCTCCGCGAGCAGATCAAGCGCTACAATCTGGACGGAACGCCGCGGGCGCTGCAGGAGGAGCTACGGAAGCCCTATCTGGACGACGGCCAACGGTTCAAGCTGGAGGGCGATACGGTGATGGTGGCGTTCGGGAAATACCGCAACAAGGCACTGGCCTTCGTCCGCAAGACCGACCCGGATTATGTGAAGTGGATGCGGGATACGATGGGTCCGGATGTGGCGGCGGTGTTGGAGAAGTACCGGTGAGATCGAATAATTGAATTACACCTACCAGGGCTCATCGGCCGTTGGACCGTAGATGGACGGCACCGGGACATCGCGCATGCGAAGATACACGGTCATCTGTCCTCGATGATGGCTCAGATGACTGATATGCTGCCGAATGACTTCCCCCCGAGGCAAGGTAAACACCTCATTTCCCTTCAATTTTAACGACCACGGCACGTCGAAATCTGCATCCTTCGCCGAGGCGAGGGCTTCACGCGTTTGGCTTACGTTTTCGTCGAAGAGCTTGAGCAGTGTGACTGTTCGCTCGTTGCTATAGCCGGTACCCGAGGTGAGCTCCAACTCGGTGCTGGTCAGCGTCTGGCCTATCCATCCAGGCATCCGGGCCAGGAGTTGCGCTAGATGCGCGATCGAGAACGACTTCGGGTGAGGCTTCCAATCGGGGTTATCGTCGGGCACGCGTTCGATGACGCGGCGCGTGACCATCATTTCCTGATCGAATTCGGGTATTAAATTTTCTCGTGTGCTCATTTCGTCACGTGTTTTAGATGAGAGTGCGTAACGCTGAAGAGACGAAAATAAATATAACCAGTAGCCAGACAATCGTCCAAATGCGGCCCTCATTTTCTCATTGCTATAATGTCATGCCTTTCCAGCGTCCGAATTGGACGGCATTCCCTTCCAGCCGACTCCTATCTTCCCGTAATCGGCTTTTTCACCTGCGTACCCAGTGTGATCCTCTGATCATCCCGCAGTGACACCGCAAACCTGTCTAAAATTCATAGTACTCAGAAAGTATAGATATTCCTAACTGTTCCAGGACGCCTACATGCAATCGAGTGCTTCTCTCACATGACTTGATGCAAGATTAAATTATCCTGACGCTGGGAATATTCCCATTCATGGCATCTCAACTCAATAGCTCCGTTATGAGCGTAAATATATGGAAGAAAGATTTGCATCTCTGATCCGACGAGGGGTCGGATTCCTCGTGGAATCCACTTTGCATTTTAAGGGTAAATTACATTGGATTCCTCTCCTATTCCTTATGGGTGTTTTATCCATTTCTTTGGCGGCATGTTCGGAGGATCCTGTAAGTCAAAGTGTGGATAACGAGTCTCAATCGAATCTTTTTGCTCCCGCGCAGTTGTTCTCATGGACTGCGCAGGGCCTCACGGTCACTTTTGAGAATTTAATCACAAATGGCAATAATTATAAGTGGGAGTTTGGCGATTCTCAAAGTTCAGCTGAGTTTAGTCCAGTACATACGTATGCTGCCGCAGGTACGTATCAGGTCAAGCTGACAGCAAGAACATCTACAGGCAAGCTTTCAAGTTCCCAAACGGTTGCGGTAGGTGTGATCATCGATCCTCCTCCGCCGCCGCCAGGTGGCGATGTTCCCGGACCTAATACGACTACACCTTTCCCAATCGATATGGGTGATGTCGGAGCGTCAACTCCGGGCACTTACAAAAATCTTCCTCTGCGCCTCAGTGACAATGGTGAGCCGGCTGTTACTGCCGTCAATAATGTTATAGGTGTCGTGTGTATTGGCATGAGTAATTCGAGCCAGGAATGTGAATACTTTATCTCACAGTTTTCGCCATCCGTAAGTGGCCAGGTTAATCCTCAAGTCAAAATGGTGAATTGTGCGGTTGGAGGGAATGCCATTGAGCGATGGGTAGATCCAGCATACGACAAAAGTCTGTGGGAAAAATGTATCAATTCAAAGCTGGGATCTCAATCGGGCATAACGGCTGATCAGGTTCGAGTGATCTATCATAAAGCAGCGAATATGTTCACTGGGCTTGTACCGGGCGTAGACGTTGCCTATCCTCCCTACCCGGATGCTGATGCTGATTACTTCAACTTTTACACGAATCTCGGGTTGTTTGCTGATCGTGTAAAAACATTCTTCCCCAATGTCCAGGCTGTGTATACCACCAGTCGGAGTTATGGAGGGTTCAGTCAGAAACAAACGCGCGGCGAGCCGTTATCCTACGAGGAAGGACACGCGCTCAATGCGTGGTTATCCGACAACTCGAATGTCGATGGTGTCTGGCACGGATGGGGGCCTTATTTATGGGCTCCGGATTGCCAGACAAATGTAGAGAATGGTAGTGGTGTTTGTTATTTAAGAGAAGATTACCAGAGTGATGGTATTCATCCCAGTGATGGCGCCAATGAGAAAATATCCGCAATGATCCACGCGCGTTTCTCTGAGCATGCCTGGTATGCAAACTGATCATCCTTACCTGAACATCTTTACCTGATGATCCCTTACTACTTGTCTGACACGTTGAACTTGCGGAGTATCCGTTCCGGGTTTCGTGTTCAGTGTTCCGGGCAAGCGCATCCGTATCGTGCGAGCACCCGGAACTCTGAACCCGGAACGCCACAACCGCATCCGGCAAATTCAAGTTGTCGGTCTACTAGCCGATCCCGTCAATCAAAAAAAGGAAACAGCCGCTTCAGCTCTTCTCGGGTGGGCTGGCTGCCGTATTCGGACATCTCGAACGCTTCCGCGTACACGATCGCCCTCCCACGCTCCACCCCGTAGTAGTCGACCAGCAGCTCCCGATAGGCATCCGCCACCGAGGCATCGCGTTCCTGGAATTTCTGCGTGATATACGCCACGCGGCCGGCCTCGTCCACCGGCACCTCCACATCGTAGCCGTCCAACCAGGCATTCCATTCCGAGAATTGCGACCGCAGCGCGGCCATACAGGCATACTTTGGCGC
>JBGSPJ010000108.1:0-6015 GCA_041738655.1 Rhodothermales bacterium
AGGCTGCCCACTTCGGCTGTGTGCAGGCCCATCGTATCGAGGCTCGGGCCGCGGCGGATGCCGGCGGTCGAGGTCTCCAGCACGAAGGCCGTGATGCCGCCGGCGGCGCCCTTTTCGGCATCCGTGACGGCGTAGACGAGCACGACATCGGCCACCGGCGCGTTCGTCAGCATCGTTTTTTCGCCGCTGATCCGGTAGCCGTCGCCGTCCTTAACCGCCATCGTCGAGAGGTCGGCCCAGCTGGAGCCGTCCGGCTCGGCCATCGCGCTGGTCGCGATCTTCGAGCCATCGCTCAGGGCCGGCAGGAAGTGCTCCTTCTGCGCCTCGGTGCCAAACGCCACGAGCGGCGCCTGACAGGCGAGGAGGTGCGAGCCCAGGGCCATCAACAGCCCCTGGTCCTCGATCCCGATCCCCAACCCTTCGAGCGCCATCGCGGTGCTGATGGCGTCGAGGCCGCGGCCGCCGTACGCCTCCGGTACGAGAAGACCGGGAATCCGCAGCTCACCGCTTTTTTGCCACAACGCGCGGGAGAACGTATGCGCGCGATCGCGGTCGGCGAATGTCGCGTCCTTCAGGTGCTTCTCCGCGAACGTGATGCACTCCTTCTGAACCTGCTTCTGCTCCTTCGTGGGTGCTAATTCCATTAGTCGAGTTCTTTAAGTGCCTGATAATTGATCTTATCCGTCGACGTCTTCGGCAGAGACGGCTGCGACGAAAAGCGGTCCGGAATCATATATTTCGGCAGGTTGTCCGCGCAGAACTTCTTCATTTCAATAATGCCGCGCGGCTTTCCGTCCGACCAGCTCAGGAACGCCTTGATGACCGTGCCGTTTTCGGCGTTTGGCACCGCCACGACGGCCGCTTCCGTGACCGCCGGGTGGCGGTAGAGGGCGGCCTCGATTTCGCCGAGCTCGACACGGTAGCCGTTGCGTTTGACCATGCGGTCCCGCCGGCCGACGAAGATGAACACCCCGCCGGCGGCCTCTCGGACGATGTCGCCCGTGTGGTACCACCGGGTGCCTTCGGCGTCGATGAAGTAGGCCTCGGCCGAACGCTCGGGCAGGTTCCAATACCCCTGCATCACCGAGCCGCCCGTGATGAGCAGTTCGCCCTCGGCGCCGGTCTCGACGACCTTGTCGTCCAGATCCACCACCAGCGCCCGGTCGTTTTCACACACCGGACCGATGGGGAACGGATCGACCTGATCCTCCGGAATCGTCGGCGGCAGCTTGTAGTAGGTGCAGACGTTCGTTTCGGTCGGGCCGTAGAGGTTGTAATACACCGGGTGCGGCCACTTCTCGAGCAGGCTCTTGAGGTGCTTGATCGGGAAGACCTCGCCGGCGAAAAACACGACGCGCATCGCGCTGAAGTCGTGCTGATCCAGGTTGCCGTATTCGACCAGCAGTCGCAGGATCGAGGGCGTGGAGTACCACACCGTGATCTTGCGCTCGGCCGCCATCGGGCCCAGGCGCGCCGGCGTCTTGCCCAGATCCTCGCCGATCAGGATCAGCGTGGCGCCGTGCTGCATCGGCACGTAGATGTCCAGGATCGACAGGTCGAAATGGAACGGCGCGTGCGACGAAAACCGGTCGTCCTCCGTGAACGGCACCGTGTCCGACGTCCAACGCACAAAACTCAGCGCGCTGGCGTGGGTGTGGATGACGCCCTTCGGCTTGCCCGTCGACCCCGAGGTATACAGGATGTACGACAGGTTGGCGATGGACGGCTGCGCCGGTTGTTCGCCGGCCTTGACGATCCGCACGAGGCTCACCGGAAGCGCGAATCCATCCAGAAAGGACAGCGGCTCGACCGTCAGCGTGTACGTGTCGTCGAACTCGGCCTTCAGCCCCTCGATCAGGTCGTTGGCGACCACGATGCCCTTCACGGCGCAATCCTGGAAGATGAAGGCGTTGCGCCGGGGCGGGGCCCCGGGGTCGACCGGCACGTAGGCGCCGCCCGACTTGAGGATGCCGAACACGGCCGTGATCGAGGCGATCGATTTGGGCACGTAGATGCCCACCCGGTCTCCGCTCGTCACACCGATGCGCCGCAGCATTTCGCTCAGGCGATCGGCGTTGGCGTTGAAGTCGCCATAAGAAACCGCATTATTCCGTTCGGGGTCTTCGACGGCCGTATGCGCCGGCCGGCGAGCGGCCGAGCGCTCCAGCAGGCCGTGCAGCGTATCGTGATGGGTCTGCATGCCTTTACTTCTTGGAAAGGACAAACGAGGTGATTTCTTCGAGCGTGTCCAGGTTGTCCGAGTTCATCTCGTTCGCCTGCACCTGGATGTCGAACTCCTCTTCGAGAAACGTGACCAGCTTGAGGGTCGAGATCGAATCGATGATGCCACCCGAAATCAACGGGGTATCGTACTCGAGCGCGCTCGGGTCCTCGCCAGGCAGGAAGGTGTCGAGGATGAACCGCTTGACCGGTTCGGTGATTTCTTCGATGTGCGCTTGCTGAATATTTGCAGCCATGATAAACTCCGTGTTTTATGTAGTGATGATGAACGAAGGATTGAATCGTCAGGGTAATGGGTTGGCGTCGAATCTCTATCCGGATATGCGTACGACAGGGGCAAAACACGCCATCAAATCGCCCCCGGTACGGTTAAAATTGGGCTCACGTATCGGAGGATGTATCGGATGAGGAGATCCGGTTTATAAACCGACGCGCGGTTCAGGGAACGGCCGGCGCCGGCGTGCGGAGCTTCAAGAGGGCGTCGTTCGCCAGCAACACGTCGTACAGGTGCTCGGCCACCACTTCGTGACCGATTTTGCTCAGGTGCGTGTCCCACGGCCGCAACTGCACTTCCGCCGAGGTGCGCCCCCGATAGGGCTCGTCGACCATCAGGGTCGGGATGCCGGTCTCCTCCAGGATGCGGAGCAGATCGGGCGCACGCTCGGGGTCGAGCCCGTCAATCTCTTCTGTGGTCGGAACGTACAGGACCACCAGCGGAATACCGCGCTCGTTACATTTGCGGTTTAGCTCTTCCAGGCTCCACTTCAAGATCTCTTCACCGTGCGGGTCGAGCAGCCGGCGCAATTCGGTCTGTGTCATCTCGTGGCTGACCCCGATCCGGGCGAAGAGCTCGCTGAGGTACGGATAGGAGATCTCGCGTTGCTGCTTGATCATGCGCTCAACCTGCATGAGCATGCGCCGCTTCTCGGTCGAGTGGATGGCGTAGGCGACGACGTCCGGCTGGAAGTCGAACGCTTTTTTCTCGGCCACCACCAGGTTCTGCACGGGGCTGTAGCCACCCACCGAGAAGTTGAGGATCTCGTAGCCGGCGTAGCCGCTGCCGGCCAGTTCGGCGTTGAGCCGGGTCTCGATGAGTGCCTCATAGGTTTCTTCCTCCGTCACGCCCGACCCCTGTTCGTACGAGGCGCCGAGCATGGCCATCCGGTAGACCCCTTCGGGCTTTTCTTTCAAGTACTCCTTGTCCCGCATCCCCCACTGGTTCGTCTTAAACGGCGTCTCCTTCTCGATGCCATCGAAATTGGGGATGAGTTCATAGACCAGCAGCCCTTCGCCGGGGCGTGTCGCCTCGGAGTTCATCGTAGCCTTCCAGTCGTCCGGCCGCTGCACTTCTTCCGCCCAGGCGAGCTGCGACGTGTAGCCGTGGGCGTCCATCAGCCCCTCGTAGTAGCCGCGATCGGCGATGTCCTGGTCGCGGGAATTCAACCGGGTCTCCTGGATGGAACTGATGAAGCCGGACGCCTGCTCGCCGGCCCGCTGGTGCACCTGCGGCAGCCCGATCCCCGCCAGCGCCAGCGCCATCACGCCCGTGCGGCCGGCCACCGTCGAAAACGACATCCCGCGCTCTTCAAAGAACGGGCTCAAGCCTTTCGCCTCCAGTGCGTCCAGCGCCACCAGCACCACGTAGAGTCCCGCCAGGCCGCCCAGCAGCAGCAGCCACTCCGGCGCACCGCTCGTGCCCACCTGCTTCATCACACTCCACCACTCGCCCACCGACTCGCTGCTCCAGAACGACCACATCACCCCCAGAAACAGGAACGTCACCACCGTCCGTAGCGAGAGGCCCAGCGCCCCCTGAAGCGTCCATCCCTTCTTGCTCAGGCTCTTTGCCTTCTTCCCCTTCACCGACTCCCACACCGAGTTGATCGCCACCAGCACACCCAGCACGCCCCAGTACACCCCGTCCACCGTCGTCAGCGGAAAATCACCCTGGAGCCAGAACCACTGGTAGCTGTGCAGTATCCACGTGCACGCAAACACGATCACCGTCGAAAACACCAGCGCCGGGATGTTGCCCCAGTGACGCACCCGCATGTACACCGGGTAAAAGAAGAGCTTCATCATGAAGTCCTTCCAGTAGATGTTGATCCGCCGCCAGTAGTCGTT
Source organism: Rhodothermales bacterium (assembly GCA_041738655.1). Classification (GTDB taxonomy): domain Bacteria; phylum Bacteroidota; class Rhodothermia; order Rhodothermales; family JAHQVL01; genus JAWKNW01. The sequence continues at coordinate 4,366 of JBGSPJ010000108.1, forward strand.
GAAGCTCGACGCCAGGAAGTAGCGCTTGTGCGTCTCGGGCAGGTTGAACCCGAAGAGGCACATCAGCCCGATGATCAAGTGGAAGAGCCCTGACACCCGCAGATACAGCAGGTACGCGCTCACGATGAAAAGCACCACGCCCCCCAGCCCCTGCACTTCTTCCACCGCCGGCGTGAAGTAGTAATACACCACGCGGTACATCAAGAGGTGCACCACGCCCCGGAGCATCCACAGCACCCCCTTCTGGTAGATCTCGTACGCGTCCCGGTCGTAGTACGTCCGCCGGAACGTGATGTAGTCCACGATCGGGTAAAACGGGAATACGATGTTCGGCAGCTGGAAAAAGTAGCTCAGCCGCTCGAACAAAGTCGCCGGCTTCTTCTCCGAGCGCATGTCGTAGAGGTAGAGCGCCATCCGGAACATGAACATCGATCCGAGGATGGCGATAATGCCGCCGGACCACGACGTCTGCATCCAGCCGGCGCGAAACGCCGTCAACACTACGCCCACAGCCGTAACAAGCGACACGCGGAGCCAGAACGGCGCCGGCAGATGCGCCAGCCCGATCATCATCAACCCGATCCCGATCAGCCACGAACCCCCGACGACGCCAAACAGCAACCAGATGCCAGCCAGTGTGAGACCCACAAAAAACGGCTGGCGCCAGCGCTCGGGCAGCCAGGCATGCACCGCAAAACCGCCAAAAATCAGCGGAAGAAGGTCCTGAAATCCAAAACCGTTTTCGACCTGGAAAAGGCGGATGGCCAGGAGCACCAGAGCCAACTGCGCGGCCACCAACACGAACTTACCGCCGTCGGTTTTCACCTGGTCGAAAAACGAGGCGCCGGCCAGCGGGCCAGCGGAGGATTCTGCGAGTTTTCCGATCATGCCCCAGACAAGAAGTAGATAATGATCAATGGTCGATGATCAATGGTCGATGGTCAGCAATTGACAATTAACTATTGACCATCGACCATTCTCAAAGTCCCAGCGCGGCCGCGATCGCCGAACGCTGGGCGTCGTTGCTGCCGGAGTAGAGGGTGCCTCCGATGCTATCGCGTACGAGCCGCTCTACGTTGTTTTCGGCCAGATACCCTTTGCCGCCCATGATCTGGACGGCATCGAGCGAGGCTTTTACGTAGGCTTCGCTCACATACACCTTATTGACCGAGGCGTTGAGCGCGGCTTCGCGGGGACGATTATCGAGCGACCACGCGGCGCGGTAGGTCAGCAGGCGAGCCGCTTCGACGCGCATCTTCATGTCGGTGATCTTGTGGGATACCGACTGATACTTGCCGATTTGTTTGCCGTCGACCTTGCGCGAACGGGCGTACGTGATGGTTTTGTCGAGCATCTTCTGCATCTGCCCGACCTGGCCGGCCGACAACAGGCTGCGCTCCCACATCATGGCGTGTTCGAACACGGCGACGCCGCCGCCCACGGCGCCAAGCACGGCGCCGGCGTCGACGTGGACGTTATCGAATACCAGGCTGCCCACTTCCGTCGTATGCAGGCCCATCGTCTCCTGACTCGGGCCGCGGCGGATGCCGGGGGTCGCGACATCGAGCACAAAGGCCGTGATGCCCCCATCGGCGCGCTTTTCAGCATCCGTAACGGCGTACACTAGCACGACATCGGCCACGGGCGCAT
>JBGSPJ010000164.1:0-6248 GCA_041738655.1 Rhodothermales bacterium
CCCTCGATGCCCGCGCCTCGGTGCCGCGGACGACGCCCGAACAGGTGGCCCGCCTCGAAGCAGCCATCGACCAGCACGACGCCGAGGTGCCGCCACTTAAACACTTCATCCTGCCGGGAGGGCAGCCGGCCGGCGCGGCGCTCCATGTCGCCCGAACCGTCTGCCGGCGCACCGAGCGGCTGGTAGTGGCCCTCGCCGAACAGGAGGAAGTCAACCCGTCCTCGGCCATCTACCTGAACCGGCTGTCGGATTTTCTGTTTGTCCTCGCGCGGTGGGTAAACCACCGGGACGGCTCGGGCGAAATGCCCTGGATTCCGGGATGATGTCCACACCGGTGGATGCTTTTCTCGCCGGTCGTTCGTAGTTTCAAAACACGCCCCGACAACCAACTGCCGACATCGCCGAGGCCAGGCTACCCCTGGCGCCACCAAAGGCTCTTTCGCATGCCCCACCGACGACGTTACGTACGCGCCCTTCTGGGAACGTACCTGTTTTTTGTCTGCCTCTTCCTGTTTTATCCGCGGTCGACGGCCTCGATCGGGACCACGGGCGCGCCGCCCGTGCCGTTCTCCACCGCCCGGTTGCCTCTCGTCTTCGACGCGTTCGGCATGCGCGAAGGTGCTTTCGACGTGGCCGAGGGCCGGATCCAGCGGAACGAAACCTTCTCGGACCTCCTCATCCGGCACGGCGTGGAGCCAAACCGCATCCACTCCATTGCCGAGGCCTCGCGTCCGATATTCGACGACCGCCGCATGCGCGCCGGCAATGCGTATCGGTTTTACACTCGGTTTAACGCGGCTCCCGAACCCCCCGAATCACCGCGTTACTTCGTGTATTCAAAGAACAATGTCGACTTCGTCGTGCTCGACCTTTCCGACAGCCTTCACGGCGTTGAGGGCCAGCGCGCGGTGAATGTGCGGCGCGAGCAGGCCGGCGGGGCCATCGATGGGTCGCTGTATCTTACGCTCCAGAACCAGGAGAAAAATCCCCAGCTGGCCGTCGCTCTGTCGGATGTCTTTGCCTGGCAGGTCGACTTCTACCGGATCATGAAGGGGGATTCTTTCGCCGCCGTGTACGAAGAACAGTACATTGAAGGCGAGTCGATCGGGGTGGACAAGGTTCTGGCGGCTCGATTTGTCCATCAGGGACGGACGTACACCGCCTACCGGTTCGAGCACGATGGGCGGGTGGACTATTACGACGCCGACGGGAACGGGCTGCGCCGGCCGTTTCTCCGCGCCCCGCTTTCGTACTCGCGGATCAGCTCTCGTTATTCCGGCAACCGGTTTCATCCGGTATTAAAGCTCTACCGAGCCCACCTCGGCACTGACTATGCCGCGCCCGTGGGCACACCCGTCCGCGCCACGGCCGACGGGGTCGTCGAGGAAGCGGCCTACACAAAGAACAACGGCCGCTACGTGAAGGTCAAGCACAACAGCACGTACACCACCGGGTATCTCCATCTCTCCGGCATCGCGGAGGGCGTGAAGGCCGGCGCCTTCGTCCGGCAGGGCGATGTGATCGGATTCGTGGGCAGCACCGGGCTCGCCACGGGGCCGCACCTGTGTTACCGGTTCTGGAAAAACGGCACCCAGGTAGACCCGCTTCGCGAGGATCTGCCGGATACGGCGGAGCCCCTCCCGGATTCATTGCGGGCCGATTTCGAGCGATTGAAGGCCGATCTCGCCCCGTTGCTCCTGTAAGGATGCGTGCGACGTAGAGTTGGGGATTCGGGATTAGACGCTCCACAGGAGCGTCTCTACGAGGACAGGATCAATTCTGGCCCGAGGGCACCTGTTCGTACGCCTCGATGATATCTTTCGCCAGATACCGGTCGTCGCTGTTGTAGTACCACGCACGTACCCGCGGCAGCACAATGCCGCCAGCCGAGATCTGTTCTTCGAAATAGAGGTACTCCCCGTCGTTTTTTGCCTCGTCATGATAGAAGCGTGCACCGACCAGGGCATACGTGGCGGGGTCGAAGAAGAAATACCAGACATCCGAGCCGACGGTGGGGTCGTAGCTGACGCGCACGGAAAGGGTCTCCCGGCCATTAAACGTGGCGGACTCGGCATCGGGCGCAAGCGTAGCGCCGGCGTCGCGGATCTTCATGGGGAGTCCGTACAGGTATTCCTGGTAGCCGCGCCACCAGGCGATCCCCTCGCAGTCCATGCGGTACTTTTTCCGATCGGCCTCGGCGACTTCGGTTGACCCATCGAGCGTCGCCACGCATCCGCCCTGATCCTGAAGCCGCATCTCGATGCGCCGCCCGTCGCGCATCGTGGTCATCACAAACAGGCCGGCGGGAAAGTCGAGCACGATATCCGTCAGCCGATCCTCGGCCTCAGGTCGTGTTTCGCGGACTTTCAGACGATGCGCACGCTGGTACCAGGCGCCGGCGGGGTCGTGCAGCGCCAGGCTCCGCGCCACCACATCGGCCGACGTCATCGACTGGCCGGCGACACGGCCCGGGGCGATGCCCAGGAGAAGGAGCAACAGGAGGACGGCCGCCCCAGGGGCGAAGGAACGAGGCAACGGCATGGCGTATCGCGAGCGTGTGGGAATAAGAAGTCTCAGGATACGACACGTCGTCGAGACAAAAAACTCGGATCACATCACGATGCTGGCCGCCGAAGGCCGGCGCGAGCGGATGACGCCTTTGTAATCTTTCTGGATCTCATCCCACCGCTCGATCGGAAACAACGTCTCCTCGTTTTTCATATTGATGAGCACCAGATGCGGCCGGCCGGGGTACTGGGCGCAGAAGGCCAGCCATTTGGCGTACTGCTGCCCCAGGCGCTCCGGGTTGTCGTACAGATCCTGGATCATCTTGAACCGCTTGAGCTTGTGGATCTGCTGCGAGAATCCCTCCTTGCCCAGGGCCAACTTCGGCATGAACGCGATTGTCTCGCGCACGCGCCGATCATGAATCCGCTTGGAGAGCACCGGCTGGGGCACCCACAACGTCACAAAAACGACCTCGTCGGCATCCGCGATGAGCCCGAGGGCGTCCTGCGCGAAATAATCCTGCTTGCCGTTCACGAACGGCCCGAGAAAATCGTAGTGCAATATGAGCCGATCCACCACGGGCGCCTGAATATCCTTCAGGGTGGCCGCGCGTGCATAGACCAGCTGCTCCGGGTCGCCGAGGTTCAACGCGTCGACAACCGCCGGAAGCCCCCCCGCGTGGATTTTATCCATGAGGTACGATTTACCGACGGCCGGCGGACCGCCGAGTAGAAAGAGTTTTTTGACGTGAACCATGGTGGAAAATGGTTGATAGCGAAAAACCTTATGCGCTCATCATATTCTCATAATATAGAATCATCCCACAAATAACCGGCCACCGAAAGCGCAAAAACTTCTGCCCTTGCGGTGGGATGACCTGGCGTTCTTGTGGGCGCGGTGGGCGCGGTGGGCGCGTTTTTCCAAAGGGACTGACATTAGGCGTTGACTTATTGCACGTTGTGCGTTTCGTTCTGGAATCACGTTTCGCTGGTGATTGGCGCACCAAAACACAACGTTCAACGGAAAAACGGTCAACTCGTTACGTCACGCAGTGAGTCCGGGGTTTCCAGGAGATATCGGCGGTCCGTGGGCTTTTCTTGAATGCCGCCGGCAACCTGCTTCGTTGTCGTTTGTCTGCTAGTGTATGAGTTCGTCGCGGAAAATCGTATTCTCCCGATGCGCCCATGTGTTACCCGGGCCGGCGAGCGCTGGCGCGGCAGGTTCAACCACTCCTTTCCCCAGCACCAATGCATCAGCGCTCACGGGTTACGTTTTCCGCTTCGCTCATCGCACTCTTGATTATGGGCGGTTGCGCCAGTTTCAAGGAAACCGGTCAGAATCCGTCTCGCCTCCACCTGTCAGACTTCATGCAGCAGCTCTCGATGCAGGGTGTTACGGCACGCGAGGAAGGGCCTGTTTCCGAAACCACCATCACATCGACCTTTGGCGAGCGGCTCCTACTCAACGAGCGGGATATTGTGGATGTGTATTTCTTCCGGGACGACGAGCAGGCCTTGAAGGAGTCCAACGTGGCCGAAACGCTCGCTCTCTATGAAGTGTACCACAAAGGCAGCATTATCCTCATCCACCGTGTCAGTTACGACCCGATGGTCCGCAACGCGATCGAGAATATGTTCGGGCTGCCGAAGTAATTGCCGTTACGCGTTGATCCGTTGCGCGTTATGCGTTGCATGCTGAAATCATACCCTATGTAAACGTTCAACGGAAAAACGCGCAACGCGTCACGTCAATCCCTCACTGCCGCCGAAACGGCGTCTCGCCGAACCGGGCCGCTGTAGGCCCTTCGCGGTTTTCCGGGATATCGGGCATCCAGATGATCTCTTCGACGGTTTTCTGGAGGTAAAACAGGTCGTAGAGCACCGTGTCCGCGATGATGAGGGAGTCCTGGCGGAGCACGAACAGCATGTCGTAGGCGTTGACGGTGTCTGGCTGGGCCGGCGGCGGCGGGGTGTACGCCAGGGCGCTCTCGTTGTAATCCCACATCTGGAACGTGAACGCTTCTTCATTGCGCTCGAACAGGATGCTCAACGGCGCGTCGCGGTAGTTGCGTTCGAGGGAGCGAAGAAGATCGTACAAGACAGCGCGTTCGGCCTTCTGCTGGCTCGTCCGCAGCTCGGGGTCTCGCTCGGGGTCATAGACGGAGGCGCGGTCGTTGGCGCCGTCGTACTGGGTGTTGGCCTCAAGCTGCCAGCCATTCATCATCTCCTGCACATCCGCCGGAAGCACGGGCGGCAGTTTGTGGGTTTCCATGGAGGGGTGGACGACCACCACATCGTCCGGCCCGAAACCATTTCGGGTGATGTCGATCACTTCGAGCGAGCTCGTCTCCCCCTCGGTGAGGATGATAAGCGCGTCGAGCAGGAAGGCCACAAGCGGCGGATCCTGGACCTCGACGACGGGCCGCGTGACCTGGCTGAAGTCCAGCCGCTGCCCCAGCGCCGGCGAGGCGGCGATCGGCAACAGACAGCCCAGCAGGACCGCTCGGGCCAGGGTTCGAAAAGACGTCGTCATGTCGGTATCTCGATTGGTCGACAAAAAGGAGCCGCGCCGGCTCACATCGCCCGGTAGAGTTCGAGGTATTTACGCGCCTCGGCAAAATTCCCTTCCGTTCGGTGGAAGGTGGCGAGGAGGCCATACAGGTCTTTCTGATCCACGGTGGACAGGCGGTCCACTTCGACGAGGGCACGCTCGGCCCGGCGGCGGGCTTCCGCGACGTTGCTGCGGAGCAACTTGGCGCTCTCGAGGTAGGCGCGGGGTCGATCCTTCCAGGGAATCGACGCCGCCTGTTCGAGGTACTTCAGGGCCGTCCGGTTATCCCGCTTTTCTCCCAGGTAGATCATGGCCTGGTTAAAACAGATCGTGCCAAACGTATCAAAATAGCGTGTATACAGCGAGTCGGCCGGCAAGCCGGCCGAATCGACGCGGGTACGCTGCACGAGCGCCAGCAGCCGACTCGCCGCCTCATCCCCCTTCCCGTTTTTGTACTGGACGGCCGCCAGGCGCCACTCGGTTTCGTCGCGCGCCGGCTGGGTGGCGAGTTCGCCCAGAAGCCGGCCGAATCCACTTTCGGCCCCCGCAAGCTGCCCCTCCTGCTCGAGCGCGACCAGCGAATCGCGGGCAAAACTGGCGGCAATGTTGCCATTATCCCACCCGATCCACTGCATCTCGCCGCGCACGAAGGCGACATCTTCCGGGATGATGGCCAGCGCCAGGGCGCGATCGTAGGTGGCAAGGGCCGCTGGCGCATCGCGCAGGTAGACATGGACGTCGGCCTGGCGGGTGACGTACTGGAACAGCAGCATCGAATCCAGCACGGCGTCGGCCGGATCCGGGACGAGGTCGTACGTCGCGAGGTAGACGTACTCTGCGCGTTCGTACTGCTGGAGGGCCGGCCGCCACTGCCGCGTCTGGTAGTAGTTGTTGGCGAGGGCCAGGAAGAGGCTGTGCTGATCGGGGCGCAGCCGCGTCAGTTTTTCGAGCACTTCGATGGACGCTTCGTAGGCGTCATCCCGACCGAGGCGCTGGGCCTGGGCCGTGTAGACACGGGCGAGGACGCTCTGGGTCTGTTCGTCGAACGGATTGAGCCGGATCGAGGCCTCGAGGGCCTGTTGCGCCTGATCGAGCAAGACCCCCTGCCGGCGCAGCCCCTGTTCGGTGTCGAGGTCGCCGGCGCGAGAGAGCTGGATCAACTCGTTGAGCGGCCCGGCCGCCTGGTTGGC
>JBGSPJ010000180.1:0-3283 GCA_041738655.1 Rhodothermales bacterium
ACGGGGCGCACTCGACGGTCCGCCGGCTGGTCTTTGGCGACTTCGCGCCGCGCTACGTCGGCTCGTCCGTCTGGCGCTACGCCTTCCCCCGGCATCCGGACCTCGACACGGGCTACATGTTTTTCGGCCGGCAGGCCAAGGCCGGCCTGATCCCGATGACCCGCGACACGATGTACCTCTTCCTCGTGGCCGCTGAGGGCGACGACAACCCCCATATCCCCGAAAACGAGCTTGTACCGCGACTCCAGGCCCACCTGCGCGGTTTCCCGGCCCCGATGCTCCAGTCGATCATCGACCAGATCACCGACCCCGCCGGCGTCATCTACCGGCCCCTCGAAACGCTCCTCATGCCGGCGCCCTGGTACAAAAACCGCGTCGTCCTGATCGGCGATGCCGCGCACACCTCCATCCCGCAGCTGGGCTCGGGCGCGGCGCTGGCCATCGAGGATGCGGTCGTCCTGGCCGAGCTGTTGGGCGGGGATACGGCCCTCGACCAGGCGCTCGCCCGGTTCATGACACGCCGGTACGAACGGTGCAAGACGGTCGTCGATGTGTCCAACACCCTCGCCGAGTGGGAGCAGCGCGAATGGAAAGGCCTCCCCCTCCCCGAAGGCGCCAACATGGGCGCGCTCATGGGGAAAACGCTCATGGGGCTGACGGAAGCAATATGAAGTTCATCACCTTCGCCCCACCCAACAGCCCTCCCCGCGCCGGCTGGCTGTCCGGCGACGGGGTCGTCGACATGCACCGGGCCGACCCCCGGTTGCCGGCGGACATGCTGGCGTTTATCGACGGGAGTGAGCGGTTCCTGCCCATCGCGCAGACGCTACGCGATTTCGCGCCGCATTATACCCTCGGAGATGTCCGGCTCCTGGCCCCGCTCCCCAATCCGCGCAGTTTTCGGGATTTTATCTGCTTCGAGCAACACATGCTCAATGCGTCGAAGACCTTCGGCCACACGATCGGGCCGGCGTGGTACGAGATGCCGATCTTCTATTTCACGAACCACCAGGCCATCTACGGACCCGACGACGCCATCAAGCGGCCGGCGCGCGAGACGCGGCTGGACCTCGAGATCGAGATGGCCTGCATCATCGGGAAACGAGGCAAAAACATCGCCGCCGGGGACGCCGACGACTATATTTTCGGGTACACCGTCTACAACGACTGGACGGCCCGCGCCATCCAGCGCGTCGAAATGACCATCCCCCTCGGCCCCCACAAGGGGAAGGACTTCGCCAACGCCATCGGGCCGTGTATCGTCACGCGCGACGAAATGAACGAGTACCTCGGCGAGCGGGGTCGATTTGATGTGGCGATGCGCGTCCGTATCAACGGCGTCCTCATCTGCGACGGGAATTTTAACACGATCCACTTTACCTTCGGGCAGATGATCGAGCGTGCCTCGGAGAACGACGTGTGGTTGATGCCCGGGGATACCCTGGGGTCTGGGACGGTCGGATGGGGCAGCCTGATCGAGAACAATTTTGAAGTCCATCGACCGCTGGAGCCGGGGGATGTCGTGGAGCTGGAGATCGAGGGCATCGGCGTTTTACGCAATCGGGTGGTGTGACGGATGGCCAACGAACGGACACGGGTTGGGATCATCGGCGCCGGCCCCGCCGGGCTCCTGCTGGCGCACCTGCTCCAGCGCCAGGGCATCGATTCGGTGATCCTGGAGCGGCAGAGCCGTGCCCATGTCGAAGCCCGCATCCGCGCCGGCGTGCTGGAGCAGGGGACGGTCGAGATGATGCGATCGATCGGTGTCCACGAACGGATGGACCGGGAAGGGTATGTCCACGAAGGGTTTTCGCTGGCCTTCGACAACCGTGTGGCGCGCATCGACCTGGCCGGCCCGACGAATGGAAAAACCGTGATGATCTATGGCCAGACGGAAGTCACGCGCGACCTCATCCAGGTCCGGCTCGATGCCGGCGGACCGATCCATTTCGAAGCCCCGGTCGTCGCCATCGAGGATTTCTGGGACGGGCCACCGCGGATCGTCTACGAGCAGGCCGGGAAGCGCCAGGTGCTGCACTGCGACTTCGTCGCCGGCTGCGACGGGTACCACGGCGTCGCCCGGGCGCACATCGACCCCTCCCGGCTGACGATCTACGAAAAGACCTACCCGTTCGGGTGGCTCGGCATCCTGTCCGACACCCCACCCGTCGACCCCGAGCTGATCTACGCGAACCATCCGCGCGGCTTTGCGCTGTGCAGCATGCGGACGACCACGCGGAGCCGGTACTACATCCAGTGCGCGCTCGACGACCGGGTGGAGCGCTGGACGGACGATGCGTTCTGGGACGAGCTCCGCCGGCGTCTCCCCGGGGAGGTCGCCGAGCGCCTCGTCACCGGGCCGCGCCTCGAAATGAGCATCGCCCCGCTGCGGAGCTTCGTCGCCGAGCCGATGCGGTTCGGCACCCTGTTCCTAGCCGGCGACGCCGCCCACATCGTCCCGCCAACCGGCGCCAAAGGGCTCAACCTGGCCGCGTCCGATGTATTTTACCTCGCCCGCGCCCTCACCCGGTTTTATCGGAAGCAGGATCCCGCCGGCCTCGACGCCTACTCCGCCACCTGCCTCCGGCGTGTCTGGGGCGCCATCCGGTTCTCGTGGTGGTACACCTCGCTCCTGCACAAATTTACCGACATCCCCATCGACCACCGGCTACAACAAGCCGAGCTGGAGTATGTTACCGGCACCCCGACCGGCCGGAAGTCCATCGCCGAGAACTATGTGGGGCTGCCGTTGGAAGATGATCACGCCCTTAAACCTTGAGCGTTGACCCTTGAACCCACTACACATCCACGACCACATCTTCTCCACCGCCCGCGACGGCGGGGGGGCCGGCGTGCCCATTGTCTTCATCAACTCCCTCGGGACCGACCTGCGGACATGGGCCGGGGTCGTGGCCCGGCTCACGGCCGATCCGGGCTTTGAACATCCCCTTATCCGCTACGACAAACGCGGGCACGGGCTGTCCGATGCCCCGCCGGCGCCCTATACCATCGACGATCACACGGACGACCTTGTTGGCCTGCTGAATAGCCTCCGGATCGCCGCGGCGGTGGTCGTGGGCATTTCGGTGGGGGGGATGATCGGGCTGAACCTCGCCATCCGCTACCCGGAACGCGTGCACCGCCTGATCGCGTGTGACACCGCAGCCAAAATCGGCACCCAGGCCGGCTGGAACACCCGGATCGACGCCGTGCGTGCCTCGGGAACGGGCATTCTGCCCGACCTTGTCCGCACCCGCTGGTTCACGCCGGCCATGCCGGCCGG
>JBGSPJ010000187.1:0-3934 GCA_041738655.1 Rhodothermales bacterium
CTGGGCCGGCATCCAGTCCCGCATCGAAACACAGCCGGCGCCACGCTCTGCATCGCCAGCCGACCGTCCGCCGCAACCGGGCGGCGCCTCGCGTCTCCGGATCCGGATGGCCGTCCAATTCGTGTTCGCCACCCTGGTCTCGCTCGGCCTGCTCTGGGTGTTCTCCCGGTCCAACGCCTCGGGCTGGGAAGTGGAAGCCCTCGCCGGCTTGCCTTCCGTTGATGAACACGGGCTGCGCGGCGACGGCCGGCTCCGCGTCGGCCAGTGGCTCGAGACCGACGCCGACTCCCGCGCACGAATCGACGTAGGCGAGATCGGCACCGTCGATGTAGCCCCGCACACGCGCCTCCAACTGCGTGGCGCCGAGGCCGACGACCACCGGCTCGTCCTAGCCGAGGGACAGATCGAGGCGTTTATCTGGGCCCCGCCCCGGCTGTTTTTTGTCGAAACTCCCGCCGCACTCGCTATCGACCTGGGCTGCGCGTACACCCTCACCGTGGATAGCCTGGGCGGCAGCCTCCTGCACGTGACGTCCGGCTATGTCGAGCTCAACCACGCCGGCCGGAAGACCCTCGTGCCGGCCGGCGCGATGTGCCGCGCACGACCGGGGCACGGACCAGGGACGGCTTTCCACGCTTCCGCCTCCGAGGCACTGCAAGAGGCACTGATCCGGTTCGATTTTGAGGACGGCGGCGCCGGGGCCGTGGCGGATATTGTCCGCCAAGCCGGCTTCGACGACGCGATCACCCTCTGGCAGCTGATCCCACGGGTCGACCTCACCCAGCGCGGCTTCGTCTACGACCGGCTCGTCGCCCATATCGAGCCACCGGCCGGCGTGTCGCGTGATGGGGTTCTTGCGCTCGATCCCATGATGCTCGAATCCTGGCAACGCCATCTGGGCCTCCACGTGGATGAGCCTAAAACAAAAAAGAGCCGGCTTGCGCTGGCGGAATAACGGGTGCCTGTCTTGCTCCGCGACGCGCGATTGCCTACCGTGGACTTTCGCTCTCCTCAAGCAACCGACTCCGCCATGCTCCGTCGACTCGCCGCTTTCTCCTTACGCTGCGCCAGTGTGCTGGTATTGACCACCTCCGCCTGCCGGTACAACCCGGAGCCCATCGCCCTGGCCGGCCCTGGCTGGCCCGGTGACAGCTGGCCCGTTTCCACCCCCGCCGCCGAGGGCATCGACCCGGATACCCTGGCCGCGATCGAGGCCGACCTCGCTGCCGGCGTGTATGGCTCCGTCGACCACTTCCTGCTCATCCGCAACGGCCGCGCCGTCGCCGATCGGCACTTCGACCGCACCTACACCCTGCCAGCCGACGCCCCCGATACTACCGATCACCCCTACAATTACAGCCACCCGAACTGGCACCCGTATTACCACGGCAGCGACCTCCACACCCTCCAGTCCGTCACCAAAAGCGTCAATTCGGCCGCTTTGGGCATCGCCATTGACGCCGGACTCGTCCCCGGAGTGGATGCGCCGGTGATGCCGTATCTCCAGGCCTACGCGCCTGATGTATCCGACCCCCGCAAAGCCGCGATGACCATCGAAGACCTGCTCACGATGCGGAGTGGGATCGACTGGTACACCGAAGGGGGATATGGGAATACGGAACACAGCACGATTGTGATGGAGCTGAGTGACCAGTGGATACGGTACATCGTCGACCGCCCGATGGATGCCGAGCCCGGGACGGTGTACGAATACAACGACGGAGCGAGCGTCCTCCTGGGCAAGATCATCACCGAGGCCACCGGCATGCGGGCCGATCTATGGGCCGCCGAGCGACTCTTTAAACCGATCGGGATCACGGATTACTACTGGAAGATCACCCCGGATGGCGAAGCAGACACGGAAGGGGGACTTTATCTAAACACCCACGATCTGGCGCGCATCGGCTACCTGTTCCTGCGCGGAGGGGAATGGGAGGGGAAACAGATCGTGTCCAAAGAATGGATTGATGCGTCAACCGCACCGGTCGTGGCGGACATTGCGCCGGCGAGCGACAACGTCAACCTCGGATACGGCTACCAGTGGTGGGTGCCCGACCAGGAGAACGGTCGCGCCACCGTATTTGCCGGAAACGGATATGGCGGCCAGTTCGTGCTGGTCGCCCCGGAATACGATATCGTGGCGGTATTTAACGCGTGGGATATCGATGCGCCACGCACCACCTGGCGGTTGCTGCAGGATCGGATCCTGCCGGCGATACGCCGTTAAACCTGTACGCCTCCCGGGCTTACGGGCGCGGGAGACGTACGCACGCAGATCTATCAGCCTTCGGCGTCGACTTCAGCGGCTACCGTGTCCGGCATAGCCACCGTCGTATCCGGCATGGCCCCCAACGAATCCGGCGTCGCAACCAGGGTGTCCGGCAGCGTCACGACTTCAGCGGCCGGCACGGCTACTGCTTCCGTTTCATGCTGCATGGCGTCATGCTGTTCGGTGCTACCGCCACATGCCGCGAATACCAGGCTGAGGGTCAGTATCGTCAGATAGTTTTTCATGGATTGTTTTTGTGGATGAATGAAGGGTGGGCAACAAAGGGTTAAAGCACACTAATCGCGCGGAGTTGCGCTTTTTTTCGACAAAGAATTGTCGAACCCATCTACATATCCACCCATCACATCACAATTAGCCGACCGGAAGCGATTCCATCCTCCGTCTCCACCCGGTAGAGGTACACCCCCGGCGCCAGATCCCGAACATCGAGCTCCATCCGATGGCGACCGATCGGCAGATTCCCTGCGTAGCCCGCCGGCGCCCGCTGGCCCAGGCTGTTGTACAGCGTAAGGCGGACAAAGCGAGGCGCCCCCTCGACAACCACTCCGATCGTAACGTGGTCCATGGCCGGCTGCGGGTATGGAGCGTCCAGTACCAGGCGCGGCGTCTGTTCCGATGCATCGACGCCCGTGATCACCCGGTCGCGAGCCGCGGCGACGGCCGCCGCCGCGTCGATGATGCCCCACCCCAGCGTTTGATCGGGCGCGCCCGACTGGCTGGCGGTGGTTTTCAGGATTTCGGCCACCTCGGCCGGCGTCAGCGCCGGGTTTGCCTCGAGCAGGAGAGCGACGACGCCGGCCACCATCGGGCTCGCGAAGGATGTCCCGTTGCTGCTGGCGTAACCGGCGCTGGTGCCCAGATAAACACCGCCGCCCTGGGCCGACACGTCGGGCTTGGTGCGCCCATCCGCGGTAGGACCTCGCGAACTAAAACTCGTCACCTGACCCGAGGCATTCACGGCGCCAACCGCCAGCACGTTTTGGCCGTCGGCCGGCGTTGAGATGTAGTACCAGCACGAAGTTGGGGCCCCGCAGCCTTCGTTGCCGGCGGCGGCTACGACGACCATCCCGCGCTCGACCGCGAGGTCGGCCGCAATCGTCGTGATGCCCGTATCACCGTCCAGGTCGCCCGTCGTATAGCTGGTCTGCCCGGCATCGAAGGTGCTGTATCCCAGCGAAATATTAACCACATCAACCCCTTGCGCCTCCATCCATTCGAGCCCGGCAACGAGGTTGTCCTCCTCCTGGTTGGTCTCGGTGGGGGTATATTCGGTCCGGGCATGGTACACCGTCGCCCCGTACGCCGGCCCGATCAATTGGCCAGGATCGTACCCCGCGGCGACGGACAGGACCGAGAAGCCGTGCCGGCTCGCATCCACGGGCTGGCCCGTAAAATCCTGGCTCGCCATAAACCGCCCTTCCGCCACCATCGCCGCGGTCGAAGGATGCGTATCGACCAGATCGCCCATCCCGGTATCGATGATGCCCAACTTTACGCCGGCGCCCTTGAGCCCTTCCTCCAGCACCGGGACGGCGTTCACCAGCTCGAGCTGGCCGACCGACGCCCCGTAATCCAACCGATACCCGGCGCGGGCATCCTGAAGCGAAGGCGCGAACACCACCGGCGCGGGCGCGATCGCCCCGC
>JBGSPJ010000196.1:0-14106 GCA_041738655.1 Rhodothermales bacterium
GGGCGGACGCGCGATCCGTGGATCCCGCTCGCCAAGCTCCCACCGGGCCGCGTAGGCGAACTCATCCAACCACTCGCGCGGAAGCGTGCCATACACCCCCAGCGTATCGGCCCGCCAGGCGAGGAGGGCCCGGGCGAAGGCGAGGCGATCCGGCCGGCCGGTTTCGGCGAGGCTGTTGAAGAAGAGGATCTTGAAGCGCGAGTCGTCGGTGATGGTGCCCGGAGGCGAATCGGCCCGCCACTGCGCGTACGACTCCGGGTACGGCCGGCGGGTGTAGGGCTTGAGGCGGAAACGGGCGCGGAGCTGGGCGATGCCTTCGGCGGTAAGGACGGTGTCGGTAGAGGTCCACACACTCTGCACGGGATCCAGAAACTCATCGGGACCGCCGGCCGCGTCGCCGATGATGCCGCCGATCAGCAGGCCCTCGATGCGCGAAGCCAGATCAGGCTGGGCCACCGCGGCGAATGGGTTAACAAGAATGAAGAGGACCAACGCGATGAGGCCGCGACAGACGTTCAATAAGTGCATAAACACGATACGAGTGCGTTTCAGAATATCGTAGAGACGCTCCTGTGGAGCGTCTCTACGTGATGCGCCCTATGCCTCACCGCACCACCTGCGGGAACGCCGCGACGCGGAGGGTCGACGCCCCGTAGGGTATGAGGGTGATGGGTTCGAGTACAGGGTCGGGGACACGCTTCGGGCTGGGGGGGATGCGGCCGGCGGAGCCGTTGTATTCGGTCCACCCGGGGATTCGAACACCGTTCGTATGGATACGGATCGGGACCGTTTCGGGGGACCACGGGTAGGCCGGCATTTCGGTTTTTACGACTTCGAACGCAGCGGCGAGGTTGTCGCGGTCGATCATGAAGCCGTAATTCCAGTCACTTTGCGGATCCACCTCCCAGTGGGTGTGGGACTCCGCGCCGGGTTTGGGGGCGTCCTTCAGGGTCTTCGTCTCGTCGATGGCCAGCGCATACAGCAGCGGCCCGCGCTCGACGGCGACGGAGCGTTCGTGCCAGGTGCTGAGGCGGACGGCCATAGGCAGTTCGAGGGTGACGACATCGCCGTCCTGCCACGTGCGATCCATCCGGGTCATCTCGCCGGCGGTCCGGGGCTCCCAGTCGGAATCGTTGATGTGCAGCCGCGCCCCTTCGGCCCATTCCGGAATCCGGAGATGGAGCGGGAAAGTGACGGGCGCCGCGGTGCTGACAACAAAGCGCACCTGCTCCTCGAACGGATACACGGTTTCCTGGCGGATTGTCACCTCGTCGCCGTCGGCGCCCACCTTCGCCGTCACTGTGTTGGGCGCATACACCATCGCCGCGAGGCCCCTGTCCTGACTGGCCATCCAGAGTTGCCGCGTCAGCTTCGGCCAGCCCTGGTGGTAGTTGGTAGTGCAGCACGGGTAGCCGGTGAGGAGGCCGTAACAAAGGGCATCCTGGTAGGGCTCAAAAAAGATCTGGTGGTCGCCGAAGCGGACGCGCACCTGATTGACCTGCTGGAAGTACTGCCGGCCCGTGTGGTCGTCGTTCACCTGGGTCGGGAGGGCATTGTAGGCGATCTTCTCGAGCCGGTCCATATAGGCCACGTCGCCCGTGATCCCCATCAGGGTTTCGAGGCTGAACATGAGCTCGACGACGGCGCACAGCTCCGTGCCGCGTGTGGGGTCGGTGCCGTGGATGAGCTCATCCCCCGAAAACATCCCGATCGCCTGGCCGTGTTTGGCCATCAGGCCGGCCAGCCCCGTTCGAACAGCGTTCAAGTAGCGTTCCTCGCCGGACTGGACGTACTGGATCGCCGGCTGTTTGACGCCCATCGCGACGTTCACGACGTGTGTGAGCCAGTAGTCCTCCGACACCTTCCCCTGCTCGAAGTCGCCCGTCCAGTCGACGGTTTCGTCGAAGATCCGTTGCCCGAGTTCGAGCAAAAAAGCGTCGCCGGTGAGGTTGTAGAGCCAGTGGATGCTGGCCTGGTTCTCGCCGCCGCGGGCCGTGGCCCAGCCGGTCCAGTGCCCGAGGGGTTCGACATCGAGGCGGTCAAGCTGGTATTGGAAGTACTTTGTCATAAACGCCGGCACGCGTTCGTCGCCGGTAGCGTCGTAGTGCTGCTGGAGCACCTTGAGCATCACCATGCGGGGCCACCAGTCGGCCGCGTTCTGGCGTTGTTGCTGGGCGGTGTTGGTGGTCGAGGTATCCTCGGGCGCCGGCCCGAAATAGCCGTCCTCACGCTGGCTGGCGAGGGTCCATTCGATATAGGGCTGCGCCTTTTCGACGAGGCGCTGGTCCCCCAGGATGTGGGCAAGCGGGACGAGGCCGTCGAGCCAGTAGGGACCGCGCTCCCAGACATCGCCGTCGCCGCCGAGCCATCCGTTTGAGGCGCCGACCGTCGGGTACCACTCGTCCAGATGCCCGGTCATGCCGTTGGCCTGGCGGTGGAGTTCTTCCAGCAACCAGCCCTCGGGCCTGACAGCGCCAAGAGGCAACACGGCAAAGGGCGTCTCGGCGAGGGGGGCGCGGTTGAAAGTGTAGAGATCAGGTTCAGCGGCCGGCTCCGCGGCAGGCGGCTGACACGCCAGCGGAATGAGGGCAGCAAGGAAGAGAATTTGGTGGGTACCCAGGGGACGATACATGGCGACGGCAGGGCATTGAGGAGATGGTCAAATCCGAATATAGGATGGCGGCTTCAGAAATGAGTGTGATTTGTGTTCCAGGGCCCATTGCCGCATCGCATGGCGATGCAGCATTCTAGCCCCCGTCCTTCAGGGCGGGGGCATCTAGGCCTGAACGCCGCACTCCAGGCAGGCCAATGTCATCATTCCGGGTTTTCCATAGCAAAAAACAGCAGGTCCGTCCCGATCGCCGGCCGGCCGATCTGGCGGAGCAGCGTCGTGACCTGGCCGCGGTGGTAAGTACCGTGGTTCACGAGGTGCTGAAAGAGCGTGCCCAGGGGCAGGCTGCCGCCTTTGCCGCTCATGAACGTGTAGGGCCGCTCCCCCTTGAGGTCCGCCTCGGACAGCGCGGCGATGAAGGCATTCCGGTCGGCCTCGACCTCCTGCTGTTTCTCAAGCAGAAGCGTCCGCGAGGGCTCTTTCGTCCAGGCCTCCGGCGCCATCGGACTGTTCCCCTGCCAGCGGCGGAGCCACACCCACTCGGCGCTCACGATATGGCCGACGGTGTCGCGGATGGTCGGGAAGCTATTGCCCATCTCCCGGCTCCATTCCTCCTCGGTGAGCGGAGCGACGGCTTCGAAGGTGCGGGCGGTGGCCCAGGCGTTGTAGGCGAAGAGGCGGCGGACTTCGTGGAGGGTCATGGGGGATTGGGTAAGTGATCGATGATACACACCCCGCAAGTTAGCGCACGAGGACCACTTTCCGCACCTCCCGTTCCTGGTCGGCGATCATTTCGACAAGATACACCCCGCTCGGCGCCTGCCTGCCGTCCGAGAACCGGCCGTCCCAGGCAATCGAGTGGGTGCCGGCTGGAGCAGTTTGATCGAGCAGCGTGACCACAGCGCGACCCATGGCATCCACGATTCGCACGACCACGCGGGAAGTCAGGTCAACCGAATAGGTCAGCGTCGTACGTTCCAGCAATGGATTTGGATAAGGGGGATGAAGCCGCATGACGGAGGAACGCGGCGAAGGTGAAACCTCGCTGGATGTAGCCAGAAAATCGGCTCGTGGGTAGACGATCACAGAACCCACCTCATCCCCGTACCGCATGGTCCCGTTGATCGGATTGATCCATTCGCGGTCCTCGTATTGCGCCGAAACGGCGACATAGTTTTCGTCAACGGCGAGAACATACCCATACCCATCGCCCTGACTGGGTTCCGGTGCATTCCATGTGTGCTCCAATACCCAATCATCTCCTTCGCGGGCGTACTCGTACAGGGTGCCCACATACGAAAGGCTATCGCCGAACTGCTCTTCACCACCGAGAAAAAGGCGATCGGCCGCAAAGGTGATCTGGGTAAGGAACGTCGTGGCTTGAGGAGAGGATGGTGGAGGAATGCCGGCGCCCTGCTCTGTCCAGATTCCGCCATCGGACTTAAAACGACTCGTTTTATTCCAACGGTACGAGGAGATCACCACCTCTTCCGGGCTACATCCCAGCATCCTACCAAATTGATCGTACGCTTCGATACCCGGAGAAACGATTTTTCCCTGCTCGTTCCACACGCCGTTTTCGAGTACATAAACATAGGCCGCTCCCGCCCAATCCCCACCTTCAAAGTCGCGGTGCGCACCGACGACGAGGACGTCACCCGCTACGCAAAATGGAGATCCATAACTCCCATCGAACCTTTCGATTTCGGCTGAGGCCGACAGACGTTGAGATAACCTCCATTCATCCCCTTCTCGTTTGAAAACCATTACTTCTCCACCATCCCAAAAGCTATACATACCGAAACGCTTCCCAATGGTCGCCACGAAAATAAAATCCCCGATTATGGCTACCGGCCCCCAGAAATCGGAGGTATCGGTATCGCGTTCAATCAGTACTTGTTTTGCCACCCATCTGCCCTGGCGTCGCACATAAAGATGCACGAAGTCGCTCGTATAGCCGGCTACCACAAGCAGACTGTCCTGGGTATCCATTGCAGCGCCAAACACATCGCCGGCATGGCCGGTAGGATCCTGAATGCGGTCCGTCTCCTGCCATTCGCCGTCCACAACGGAATACACGTGTACTACGCCGGCGTAAGCGCCCTTTTCTGTATCCGCCGCACTCCCTATCAGCAGCTCACCCTGACTGAATACCATGGCTTTACCGAATACGGCTTCATTGGGCGGATTGGGGTCGAACAGTTTGGTATACGGCTGTGCCGCTGCCAGACTTGCCATGGTAGTCAGGGCCACAAAGAGGAAATGCGCTTTCATCGAGGTTCGCGTAAGAATCCTGAAAAATAGCAATATAACTCGGTTAGAGCGCTCTTGTCAGGTCCTAAATTCATACCTCACCCGCGTTCGACGGGCTGCGGTCGAACAGCGCCAGCGGCGAAGCTTAGGATCATCCCGCCGAGCTATTTCTCCTCCAGTTTCGCCAGTTCGTCGTTCAGTCGCTGGTCGATGCCGGCGCGCCACTGGACCTTGAGAGCGGCCACCTCGGGCGCGGCGCGGGTCCAGGCTCGGAGGGCGTCAAGCCCATCAGGCGTAGCGGCGAAGTGTTCGAGGGCCCGGGCATCACTTTCGGTCAGCGAGGCGGCAAGGTGAGCGGTGAGGGAATCGACGAGGCGGTCGGTACGGACGGTTGACATAAATTCGACCCAGAACTCACCGAAGACGTCCGGCCGCGCCTCGCGGAGGGCATAGATGTGCATGTCGAGGGCGTGGCGGGCCTCATCGGCTAGTCCGAGGCGGACGACCAGATCGCGCACACGGGCGGGGTGGTCCTGGGCCCGGGCGGGGTTGACGATGGCGAGGGTCAAAAAAACGATTCCGACGAAGACCCGAAGGGTCTTGAACCGCTGTGCCTTCATGATAGCGCCGAGGTTTGAGACCCTTCGGGTCTGCGCGGGGAGTTGGGCAGCTGGTATTCTTACCAGACACATTTCCGATGACATTTGTACCCTCCGGCACTAGATCGTAACAGGAATCTTCCTAATCCCCCTCGATCAACGCATCCAGCGACGCCTCCCATTGCTCGGGATACGTCCAGTGGGCCGTCTCATGGAGCACCACCAGTTCCTTCGGCGCCTGGATCACATTGTACGCCGCGTACATCGACGTGGGTGGGCACACGGTGTCGTTGAAGCCCCAGGTATAATAGCCCGGCACGCGGATATGGCGCGCAAAGTTCACGACGTCGTAATACCGGGCTGTTTCGATGTTAGCGGACGTGTTGTGATCGTTCCAGGGGGCGAAAAGGTGCGGCCACCCGCCGGCTCGCCCGTGCAGATAACCCTCATGATCCGCCATGGCCGGATGGATGGCCGACAGCCGCGTAATCCGGGAATCCAGCGCCGCCGTGATGATCGATAACGCCCCGCCCTGGCTGCCGCCGTAGACCCCGTAGCGGGAGCCGTCGGCCTGGGGGAGGCTGTGAAGGAAGTCGCCGGCGCGTACAGCGCCGAGGATAACGCGCTTGTAGTAGTACGCATCGCGGTCGTCCAGTCGAAACGTCCAGTAGTTGGCGATGGACGCACCCGCCAGGTCGCGGTAGACCTGCTCGTCCATGTTCACCGGCACGCCGTGAATCCCGATCGCCAGATGGATGACGCCCCGCCGAGCGGCGCCAACGTTGGGGGTATACGGACGGACGCCGGCCCCCGGCACCTGGAGCACCAGCGGGTACGACCCGGGCGCCGCCGGCATGCTCAACATCCCGTAGATGCGGCTGCCCGACCGGTCGTTCTGAAAGGAGACGTGGTAGACGTTTACCTCGACCGTCGAATACGCCGGCAACAGCGTCATTTTCGCATCGAGCGGCGTTTCGCGGGCCGTGCGGATGGCCTTGTCCCAGAACGTCATAAAATCCTCGGGCAACACGGTCGTTGGCTCGATGGCCTCCGGCGAGAAGCCGGCCGTCCCGAATCCTCGATACTCCTTGCCCTCATACGTAGCCGTCACCAGCAGACGGATGAACCCGGGCACGCGTAGCGTCCCGCCCTCGACCACGGCACGTCCGTCCTTCAACGTCAGCGGACCGGAAGTCGTCGCTTCCATCATTTCGGGACCGACTTCGTACCGGACCACGACTCCGTCCACCGGGTAGCCGGCGCGTAATACGGAGACGTTGAACCGGGCCGTCTCACCGGGACTGTACACCCAGCCGGGATGGTCGGGCGTGACGGAGACGTCGATGAGAGTGAGGGTGGACTGCTGGGCTCGAAGCGCCGGCACGCAAAGCGCTGCAACGAGACACACAAATACGACGCGCGGGAGGGAAGTGGGCATGACACGGAGGGATCGGGTTGGCTGGAAACACGGCCCTCAAGGTAGGAAACCCGCCGGGGCCGGGAAAGCGAGGGCCTGAAACGGCCAGGTGCCGGCTTCGACTTCCCGCATAAATGCCGCATCGGCATCGTCAGGGCTCACACCGAACGTATCCCGAAACGCCGCCTCGTGCCAGGCCGGATCGAGCAGCACCCGATCCAGGAAGAGATAAAAAGCGTCGGCGCCGTACCGTGTCATGAGATAGCGGACAAACTGCCGCCGTGTCTCCTCTACGAAGCGGGATCGATCCGCCTCACCAATTGCCTCGAACCCGGCATCCGTCGTCACTGGGTAGAGGTACCCCTCGGCGGTGGCCTGCCGGCTCCACTCGGCATCCCATCCGCCCACGCTCCCGGTACCGATATACGCCGCCAGGCCCTCCGCCAGCCACTCGAGTTTCGAGAACGCGACACTCCGCGGCAGCGGCATCTGCTGAGCCAACACAGCCCGGGTGAGCTGATGCTTCAACGCGTTCGCGGCCTCTTGCCCCGGCTGCGAGGCCAGAGGTGAAAGATAAACGACCGTGCCGGTGGGCAGGGTGTGGCCCGTACGCTCCCCGGCCGTACTCGTCAGTCCAAGCAGGGCGGCCCGATTAAACAGCCCCCACGAGCCGGTGACGACGATACGTACCGGCGATTCGAGCCAGAGCCCCGTCTGCGCTTCCACTTCGCCGATCAGGGCATCCAGGCGCTCCGGCGGAACCGGCGGCAGCGTATTTGAGGGCATGATCAGAACCGTCTTGACCGAACGGGCCTCCGAGTAGCCGATCCGAAAAGGCGCCCACGGCATCAGCGGGCCGGCCAGAAAGGCCGCCAGCGCGGAGACGATGGTCAGCGCCAGGAATAACGCGGCGACCCACTCTTTTTTGCTCATCGGCAAAGACCCGAAGGGTCTTGAAACGTAAACGATGACCCCCACGCGAACGCTTGAAGACCCTTCGGGTCTGGCGGCGGACCGGGATATAACCTATCCAGACACATTTCCAGCGACATACATACCCTTCGATACAACATCGTAACAATCAGACCTTACCGCGGCCATTGATTCGCCCGCCGGTTCTCTGCCGCCAGACGCGCCGTTTCATCGACTCGTTGTTTCCGGGTCTCCGGGCGTTTGGCATTCGAAATCCATTCCAGAATGCCCCGTTTCGCAGAAGCCGGAAAGGCCTCAAAGTAATCGGCAGCCCCGGTATAGGCGGCGAGCGCCTCCGTGAGGTCGGCCGGCACAACCAACGCCGAGATAGCATCCAGCTTCTCCCAGGAACTGTCAGCCTTTGCCGCCTCGATCTTCGCCAGTCCGGCGGGCGTCATCAGCCCGGCCGCGATCATCCGCTCGATCCGTTTTTTGTTGACATCCGACCAACCCGACTTCTTCTTGCGCGGCGAGAACCAGAGCATCGAACGTTGAGCATCCAGCTTGGCCGGCTTGCTATCGATCCACCCGAAACACAGGGCTTCCTCGACCGCCTCGCTGACATCGATACGCGGCAGGCCGACCCCTTTCTTGACCAGAATCAGCCACACCCCAGCATCGCGGGTGTGATGGGCCTCCAGCCAGGAACGCCAGGCAGCGCGTATCTCGGGCTGGAAGCTATTCTCCGGTGGGATGGCGGTCGTATCGGACATTCGACGGGATAGGTGACTTTCTGTACGTCCTTGCACTACCTTCACGGACCCATATACCTCCCCACCTCCATCGCGGCTCCGCCATGCCTCAAGAAATAACATCGTTCGACGCCATCGTCGTTGGCTCTGGAATCTCCGGTGGCTGGGCCGCCAAGGAGCTGACTGAAAAGGGCCTCAAGACCCTGGTGCTTGAACGCGGCCGGCCCACCGAACACATCGCCTCGTACGAAACCGAGCACAAAGCACCGTGGGAATTCCCCCTCCGTGGCCGGCTCGCCCCCGAGGTGCTCGATCGCGATTTCGCCATCCAGAAACGCACGGGCTTCATCGACGACACCATCGACCATTTCTATTTCAAGGACACAAAAAGCCCCTATATCGAGGATAAACCCTTTACCTGGGTCCGCGGCGACCAGGTCGGCGGGAAGTCGATCACCTGGGGACGCTACGTGTTCCGCTGGAGCGATCTCGACTTCGAGGCCAACGTCCGCCAGGGTATCGCGGTCGACTGGCCGATCCGATACGCGGACATCGAGCCGTGGTATGATTACGTCGAGCGCTTCGCCGGCGTCTCCGGCGAAAAACTGGGCCTCGCCCACCTGCCCGACGGGCAGTTCCAGAAACCGATGCCGCTCAACGCCGGCGAGCTCCTGCTCCGCGAGCGCATCCGCGCCAACTACCCGGAGCGCTACCTCACCATCGCCCGCTGCGCCATCCTCACCGAACCCATCGGCGACCGCCTCCCCTGCCACTTTTGTGGCCCGTGCTCCCGCGGATGTTCGACAGGGTCCTACTTCTGCAGCCTCACCTCGACGCTGCCGGCAGCCACCGCCACGGACAACCTCACCATCCGCCCCCATAGCATCGTCCACAGCATCGTCTACGACGAACAGACCGACCGTGCGACGGGCGTGCGCGTGATCGACGCGGAGACAAAATCAGACCTCGTATTCAACGCGCCGGTCATCTTCCTCTGCGGCTCCACCCTCGGATCCACCCACATCCTGCTCAACTCCCGGTCGAATCGCTTCCCCGACGGCCTGGGCAACGCCAGCGGCGAACTGGGGCACAACCTGATGGATCACCACTTCCATGTCGGCGCCTCCGGTGAACTGCCGGGCCTGGAAGACACCTACTACTACGGCAACCGCCCCGTCGGCTTCTACATCCCCCGCTACCGCAACATCGGGGGGAAAACGGAGATGAAGGATTTCGTGCGGGGGTACGGCATCGAGGGCGACGCCTACCGGCCCAGCTGGGGCCGCGGGGCGGACGAACCCGGCTTCGGAGCCGACCTGAAAGCGCGTCTGCGCGACCCTGGCCCGTGGCGCGTCGGCATGACGGCGTTCGGCGAAACGCTGCCGAGCCACGACAACTACGTCACGCTCGACACAAGTGAAGTCGACCCCTACGGCATCCCCAAACTTCGCTTCCACGCCGAATGGGGGCCCAACGAACTGGCCATGCGCAAGGACGTCATGGAGTCAACGGCCGAGATGCTCGAACGCTGCGGAGCGACCAACGTATCGCCGTACAACGACCATGTGCCCGGCAGCATCGGCGCCGAAATGGGGCTCGGTATCCACGAGATGGGCACCGCCCGCATGGGGCGCGACCCGAAAACGTCCGTCCTCAACGGTCGCAACCAGCTCCACGAGGTGCCCAACGTCTTCGTCACCGACGGCGCCTGCATGACCTCGTCCGCCTGCCAGAACCCGTCCATCACCTACATGGCGCTGACCGCCCGGGCGGTGGACTATGCCGTGGGGGCGATGCGGCGGGGGGATTTGTAGGGGGGTCAAAGAACCGGCCACGTAAACGTCGACTGGATCGGAATCCGCCGGCCCGTCTCCTGCGACTCGCGCGCGGCGATGATGATCTCCAGCACATGAAGTGCATGTTCTGGGCGGATGAGGGAGTCCTTGCCCGTCGCGAGGCACTCGGCCACATACGACGCGCCCTGCTCCCACACGTAGCCCTCGGCGTCTTTCACATGGCGCTCGAACGATTGCCGCTCCTGCGTCGCAAGGTCGACTCCGTTCGGCTCCCAGTCGTACCCGATGAGTTGCATCGCGCCGCCTGTCCCGACCAGCGAGATCGTCGACCGGTCCTGGCCGGCGCCCTCGTGGCCGTGCGGGTCGAAATAGTTAAACCCGCTCTGGACGTGTGAAAACGCCCCGTTCCCGTGGTCCATCACGATCATGGCGTTGTCCTCGGCCGTCACGCGGACATCGCCCTTTTCGTCGATCTGACGCATCGGCGTGATCACGCCGGTCATGGCCACCACGGCGCGGACCGGGCCCAGCAGCCCGGTGAGCGTCGTCAGGTTGTACACGCCGAGGTCCGGCAGGCTGCCGCCTCCTTCTTCGTAGAAAAAGGACGACCAGGTGGGCCCCAGGTGCCCGTACGTGGCGTGCGCCGCCGCAACACGGCCGAGTTGGCCTTCCTGTATGGCCTTCGACATAAAAGCAAAGTGCGGGCTCGTCACCACCGCCGGCGCCCCCCAGATCCGCAGTCCCTTCCGGCGCGCCAGCTCCAGCAACCCCCACCCCTCGGCGTAGGTGTTGGCCATCGGCTTTTCGCTCCACACGTGTTTGCCGGCTTCCAGCGCCTCTTTGTTGAGATGCCCGTGCTCCTGCATGTCCGTCAGGTTCACCAGCAGCTCAAACGGCTCGCCGGCGAGCATCGCGCCGATGTTCGGGTACCGACGGGCGACCCCGTACTCCTCGCCCCGCCGCTCGGCACGGTCCGGCACCCGGTCGCATACGCTGACGACCTGGACGTACGGCGACTTCGTGAGGTGGGGCAGATACACCCCGGACACACTGCCACACCCGATAACGCCCACCCGGATGGCGTCCGGCGCCTTGGGCGCCGCCGCGGCGCGGCTATCGAGCAGAGGGGTCAATAACGCGGCCGAACCCAGCGTGCTGCACTGAGCCATAAACGATCGACGATCCATATCTTACCCGCTAATCCGTAATCCGTAATCATCTTTAGCCCGCCAGCCGAGCGGCGTATTTCTCGCGCAGCTTGATCACCTTCGGCGCGATCACGGCCATGCAGTAGGGCTGGTAGCTGTTGCGCGCGAAGTAATCCTGATGATACAACTCCGCCGGCCAGAAAACATCCAGGGGCTCGACCTGCGTCACGATCGAATCGTCGAATACCTCGTCGGCCGTCAACCGGGCGATGACGACTTCTGCGGTGTGCTTCTGCCCATCGTCATGGTAATAAACCACCGACCGGTACTGGGTCCCGATGTCGCCGCCCTGACGGTTCAGCGTCGTGGGGTCGTGCATGGCGAAGAAGATCTCCAGCACGTCGTTAAACGGAATAACAGCAGGGTCGAAGGCGAGCTGGACGACCTCGGCGTGGCCCGTCGTGCCCGTGCACACCTCTTTGTAGGTGGGATCGGGCTTGTGCCCGCCGGCATACCCGGAGACTATTTTGTGAATGCCCTTCAGCGGCGAAAACACCGCCTCGATGCACCAGAAACACCCGCCGCCAATTGTGGCGACTTCCAGGGCCTGTGCTGCCATACCAGTGGGGTTTGGGGGATGATGGACCGGCCGACGCCTCACGCGGCCGGCAACGACCGCACGACGCGTTCCATGCGGACCGAAAAATCGAGTAGATGATCGATCAGCAGCACCTGCTCCTCGTAACTCGCCTCCAACTCGTCGTGCATGATCCGCTGACACCGCGCCATGAACACACGGGCCTCCTCCACGACATCCTCGACCACGGCCGGATACAGACTCAACAGTCCCTGGTGGACCCGGTGCAAGAGGCGCAGTACGCGGTTGTACCGCAACACGATGAGCATATGGCGTGTAGGGGCTACCGCCGTCTCGTCGCCCTCGACGACCGAGATGACCAGCCCCGAACGAATCTGCATCAGATGACCGGCCAGCTCTTCGCCGGCCTGAAGCAACGCATCGATGGCGTGCTCCGGTCGCTCTTGATCGGAAGGATCTCGGCCCGCGCGCCGCTCGCGAATCCCGTGACGCACCTCACTGGCCGTCGACAACACCGCCAACAAAGTCAGCGTGCGAAGAAAGGCCAGCGGGCTGGAGGTTGTGTCGTCCGTCGGTTTCATAAAGTGCGCGTGGTGTGCGTGGCGGTTGTAACGACACGTCAACGCGCAAAGTGCCCGCCGCATAGCTGAATCTGTAGCTTTTGTCGCGTACATTGGAGGTCCTCCGTTTCGCGACAATCGTTTCGCGTTTCACGCGCTGTTCTCCGCCTACCGAACACCCATGCGTCTCGCTCCCGTCCTCGCCCTCGTATTCCTCGCCGGTTGCGCGCCCGACAAGCCGGCCGATGTCCTGGAGGCCGAAAATCGGCTCCCGGAGAGGATCGACTTCAACTACCACGTCCGGCCCATCCTGTCGGACCGCTGCTTCGCGTGCCACGGGCCGGACGCCAACAAGCGCGAGGCCGGCCTCCGGCTCGATATCGAGGAGCAGGCCAAGGCCGAACTGACGGAGTCCCCGGGCACATACGCCATCGTCGAGGGGAAGCCGGGACGAAGCATGCTCTTCCACCGGATCGTATCCGACGACCCGGAGGCGCAAATGCCCCCGCCTGAATCCAATCTCGCCCTCACGGCGGATGAAAAGGCGGTCCTCATCCGCTGGATCGAACAGGGCGCCGAGTACAAGCCGCACTGGGCCTTCATCCCTCCCGGAAAACCAGCGACGCCGGCCACCGGCACCCCCGCCTGGGTGCGCAACGACATCGACGCCTTTGTATTAAACCGGCTCGAACGTGAAGGCCTCACCCCCGCCCCCGAAGCCTCGCGCGAGACACTCATCCGCCGCGTCACCTTCGACCTCACCGGCCTCCCGCCCACCCTCGAAGAAATCGACGCCTTCCTCGCGGACGAACGCCCGGATGCCTACGAACAGGTGGTCGACCGGCTGCTCGCCTCGCCGGCCTACGGCGAACAGATGGCCGCCGCCTGGCTCGATGTGGCCCGCTACGCCGACAGCCACGGCTACCAGGATGACGGGATGCGCAACGTATGGCCCTGGCGCGACTGGGTCATCCAATCCTTCAACGACAATCAGCCGTTCGACGCCTTCGTCACCTGGCAGATGGCCGGCGACCTCCTCCCGAGTCCCACCAAAACACAGCTCCTCGCCACGGCCTTCAACCGCCACCACATGCAGAGCCAGGAAGGCGGCATCGTGCCGGAGGAATACCGCGTCGAATACGTGGCCGACCGCGTCCAGACCCTCGGCACGGCCTTTCTCGGCCTCACGATGCAGTGCGCCCGCTGCCACGATCACAAATACGACCCGGTCACCCAGAAGGAGTATTTCGAACTCTTCGGCTTCTTCAACAGCGTGAACGAGTTCGGCAACATCCCCTACTCCGGCGAAGCCGCCCCGACGGTCATCCTCCCCAGTCCGGAAGCTGAGGAAGCCCTCGCCGGCATCCAGGCGGAGATCGCCACCCTCGACGCCGACGCCGACATCCACAACCCGACCTACGACGCCGGCTTCGACGCCTGGCTCGCCGGCCTCGCCCCGG
>JBGSPJ010000231.1:0-16241 GCA_041738655.1 Rhodothermales bacterium
CTGCAGCGCCGCGGCGGCATACAAGCGCAGCCGGTCGTCCTCGCCTTCTGCCATCGCGCCATGGAGCAGCGCCGGATCACCAACGCGCGCGATGGCGAACAACGTCCGCGCCGAGGCGATGCGGACCTCCACATCGGCATCCAGCAGCCCGTCCTGGAGCAGCGCGATACTCCCCGCGTCGCCGCTACGCACGAGTTCACCGATTAGCCCCATCCGTACGCGGGGATCCTGAATGACCTCCAGGAGGTCGAGCATCACCGGACGGACCTCAAAGGTATACCGGGCGCCGGTGAGGGCCTCGCCGGCCTGCATCGCTGTTTCGGGCTCGCCCTCCAACAACCCTTCCCGCAACACCTCCATACACCGCCCGTGCAGGTTGCCCGTCATGAGATACACCTCCGGAGGCGGCGCCGGCGGCCGGCACCCTTCACCGATGACCACAAGGGCGACGGCCGTCAGAACGAGCCCGAAACGGCTGCAAGATCCCATGGCGATAGGAGGATGAGGTGGGACAGGGCGTCAGGCGGGCACCGGAGTCGCCAGCGCCTCGCGCAAGAAACGAATCAGAAATTGATCCGTCCAGTGCCAGTTGTGTGCGGCGTCCGGATGGAAAATGACGGAATCGAACCCGAGTCGCAGCCCTTTGCCGCGGACGAGCCGGCCGAAGTAGCGGGATCGGTCCCGGTTGCCGAAGTTTCCATCGGCGTCCGCGCTCGAGATCCAGAAGACCGTCCGACTCAGCTCGCGCAGACGCTGGGCATCGGCTCGCTTGAGGGTGTCGGTGGGGTTCCAGACCCGTAACGCCTCCCTGTCCCGCGGGTTGCCGAGGGCCGTATCGAAGAGCGCGGAGCGCCGCCAGATGGGGTCGGTCTCGCCCTTCCCCTCCTCCCGTGGGTCGCAGTGCCCGGGCCACATAAACAGGGCGTCGTACATCGCGGCGTGGTGGAAATAGCCGGGACGATGGATGGCCAGAAGGCTGACGGTGTATCCGCCGAGCGAGAAGCCGGCCGCCAGCCGCAGCCCCCCGCTTGTCTGCGGGTAATCGCAGGCCACACGCCCGAACAACTCTTCGTTCAAGAATGTCCAGAACCGCCCGGTTCCGAGGCCTTCAGGCCCGCCGGCCGGCGGGACGGGCATATCGATGCCGAGCGAGGGCACATGGTTGTTCGAACTGTTCAACCCCGGCATCACGACGAGCATCGGCGGCAGCTGACCCGTCGAAATCCCGTGATCGACATCCTCGATGGCCGTGCTGCGCCGGCGCGACGTATCCTCGGCGATGTTCACCCACTCCCGCTCGTGCCCCCGAAAGAGATAGACTACCGGTAACGCCGTCAGGTGCTCGATGCCCGGCGGCTCGTAGACGTAAAACGGTTTGCGGATACCCAGGGCGCGCGACTGCATCCAGCGCAGCTTGAGGCGTCCCTGCAACGAGGCGGCGTGGCGCGCCAGGATGTCTCGAGATGAAGGCATGAGAAAGGGAAAAGGGAGAAGGGATCAGCCCGCCGGCGTGGGCGCGAGCGGGCGGTTGGTCCAGGGTTCGCCGATCGCCTGGTGCAGGAAATTGGGAACGACCCGGCTATGGGTACGGGCCAGGTATTGCCGGTCCTTCAAGCGCTGCACGATCAGCCGAAACTTGGCCTCCCCGTGCGCATCAATCAGCGCCGCGCGTCGCTCCGGTTCATAGAAATGCCGCAACATACCGGGCGGGTGTGCCTCGGGATGAAACTGGACACCCACCATCTCCGGCGACACCCGCATCGCCATGATGGCCTGTTCGAAGGCGACATGGGGCCGGATTTTTTCCCGCGCCAGGATCTGCGCGCCCATCTCCTCGATCCGCCGCTCGTGCCGGTGGATCACCTGCCAGCGTCGAAAATCGGCCGCGTAAAATGGATCGCTCAGCCCCCGGAATAGCGGGTCGTGCAAGCCGGCGTGTGTCGGATGCACGGGAAACACCCCGAAAGACTGCGAATGCCGCTCGGTGACCTCCGCCACCCCGAAGTGCCGGCACATGAGCTGGAAGGAATGGCAGATGAAGAGGACGTGTTTGGCATCGCTCGCCGCCCGGTGCACCTCGTTGTGCCGCCACACGGCATCCACCCAGTTAAAATACGCGTGCTCCCAGGCGGACCCCACGCCCTCGAACGGGCTGCCTGGCCCGCCGGACGAGATGTAGAGGTCGAACGACAGATCCGGCACCTCCGCCAGCCGGCGGACGTCGAACACCTTCCACGTGAACGACCGCCCAGAAAAATGGGCGCGCCCGTTCAGCAGAAACCGCTCGATGGCGTGCATGCCCAGATTGGGCTCCCCGTTGTACAGATCGAGGATCGCGACGTTAATCGGAGCTTCGGTGCGAGCTGTCGTCATGCGTATGGCGTAAGATGAACACGGGCAACGAACCGCCGCCGGCCGTCACATTGGCCAGGTTCGAGGCCGAGGTCCGCGTCAGGCAACCACCCATCAACGGGCCGTTGAGATATGGGTCCAGGTCGATGATCGTCGGAACGTACTCCCATCCGCCGGCCGTCTTTTGCAAGAACGGCTCGCGGTGGATGTCTACTACTTCCTGAACCACGAATTGATGCCGCGCGCTCTGTGCGATGGCGTCGTCCCACTCGGCCTGCGAGGCGGAGAATCCGAGCGTGACTCCCTTGCCGCCGTACTCGTCGTTTGGCTTGATCACAAAGTAGTTTCGGTTGTTTCGGACAAACTCTAAGAGGTCGATGTCCAGCCCCCGGAACGTCGTCCGCTCGGCCCGCAACATCCGCGTCCAGGGGATGTGATCGCGGATGGATTGTTGTTGCTCGGCGGTAAGGTGGCGGGTGTAACGCTCGTCGGTCAACAGGCTGAAAATGGCCTTTTTGTGCACGAGTTTGCTGCGAAACGTGTTGAGATAACACGTTTTCTGGGCGATGTAGCCCTCCAAATAGGGCTTGCATTCGTCCCGAATCTCGTAATACTCGTTCATCAATAGCCGGCGGTACAGGATGTCGATCTTGCGGCCGTTCGCATATATCCACCCATCGCGGCATTCGAGAGAGCGGGGATCCGCCACCTCGCAGGGATACCCCATCCGCTCGAGATACTCCTTGAGCAGGTTGAATTCGTGGATCGTCGGCACATCGAGATGGTCGACGATGGCGATAGCCGGCCGCTCTTCCCTGCCGTCAAACTGCTCATGATAGATCTGGACAAGTGCCGCCACCGTATGCTCCAGCGGCGAAACGAATCGGATCGGGTGCTGCTTCTCGAAGGCCTTGAAAAGGGGTAGCGATCGGTAGATGCGTCCGAGTTCGTGCAGATACGCGATGCCGGCGGGGTTTTCCGCGTTGAGTTCGACGAACTTGAACGAGGTCTTTGTCAGGAACGAATCCATCCGCGCAAACGCCGAGAGCCGGATGACATTCGTAGGGATCGACGCAAGCTCGATCTCCCAGTCCTCCATTCCCAACTCATGTTTCAGCACATGCTCTTTGTCAAAAAAGCGCGCCGCGATCTGGAGAATGGCCTGACGGATCAGATACACGGTATCCTGCACGGCCGTGTAGGTGGCCTCGGTCATCAACGTGGGCCGCAGGCTATTCGCCATGTGCCTGTCGCCAAAAAGCACCTTACGCTCGTGCTGCAGGGACACGAGTTGGTCGAGCTGCGCCTCAGCGCCCGAGAGGTCCGCCTCGATGAGGCGGTGGTAGTCGCCAATGGCGCGATGGAGTGCGTTGGACATCGATCACCCCGCCCTTCCGGGTTCCAGCAGACCGTTGGCCGTAAACGCCGGCTCACGCTTCGTCTGCTTCGCTTTATCGACCAGGAATTTGCCGACGGTCTTAATCACCCACTCATAACTTTCGAGGCCGACGGTGTGGTAGTCGGCATCCGGCGCCGGATTCATGAAGTCGATCGCATACGGTATCCCGCCGCGCACGGCGAACTCGACCGTATTGAGGTCGTACCCCAACGCCTGGCATAGCGCCAGCACGTCGCGCTCCAGCTTCTTTTTCATCGCCGGCGCAATCGGGGTTTCGTCGATTTCAGTGTACCGGGTGCCGGCGTTGTCCGCGGCCGGGTTGTAGCGCATCACGCGCACGTGCTTCCGCCCGACGCCGTAACACCGGAAGTAGTCTTCGAACTCGATCGACTCCTGCAGCATCATGCACGACGTCCCGGAGGCGTCGTAGGCCGCAAACAGCGCCTCGGGATTGGTCACCTTTGTCACCCCCCGCCAGCCGCCGCCGTCGTGCGGCTTGAGGAATGCCGGAAACCCGATGTAGGCAAAAATAGCCGGCCAATCGATCGGGTATTTGAGGTTTCGATACGACTCCGCCTTGGTGTTCGGCATGTGGTCCTTGTGCGGCAAGATCACGGTGCGGGGCACCGCGACGCCGGCGGCCTCAGCGATCACGTTGTCAATGAACTTGTCGTCGGCGCTCCACCAGAACGGGTTGTTCACGACATACGTGCCCTTGAGCGACGCCCATTTCAGGTACGACCGATAAAACGGCACCTCGTGGGATATACGGTCGAGCAACACCGCGTACTCGGGGTCGCCGTCCATCCGAACCGAGTCGATAGATATAAACTCGGCGGTGACGCCCTTCGGACCGTACGTCTCATTGATGTGGTGGACGAGCCCGTCCGGAAACGTGGTTTCCATCCCTCGCAGGATGCCGATCTTTGCTTCTTTCTTGCTTGCCATGGGAGGTCGTGGATGAAGAGAGGTGGGGAAGTCAGACGATATGCTGGCGGATCAGGTCGCGCCACCAGGGCCAGTCGTGCCCGAACACACCCGGGCGCGAATCCAGGGTATGCCGGATACCTCTGGCGTGCAGAATGCCGCTCAAATGCTCGTTCGCCGGCCGGCAGGGATCGTGTTCGGCGGTACTGAGGACGATCTGGTTCCGCCGGATCGCGTCGAGTGTGGGGGGGTCGGATAAATTCGAGAGATAGTCGACGGGGTTGCTGAAATACACGTCGTCGTTGTAAAACCCGTCGAGCTGCGATTTGATATCGAACACGCCGCTGAGAGCGATCAGCTTGCCGAACGCCCAGGGTTGTTTAAAGACGATATTGGCCGCATGGTAGGCTCCAAAGCTGGCGCCGGCGGCAATGATAAACCCGTGACCACTGATGTGGTGGATGTAGGGGACCACCTCCTGGAGGATGTACTGCTCGTACTGCTGGTGCCGCTTGATGCGTGTGTACGGATCAACACCCCGGTTATACAGACTTTCGGCATCCACGGAGTCGACACAGATCAGGCGGTTATGCCCCTCCTCCAATTGGCGCGACAGGGCGCCGGCCATCCCGAAGTCCTCCCACTCAAAAAAGCGGCCGAGGCTTGAAGGAAACACGAGCACGGGCGTGCCGGCGTGACCGAGCACCAGCAGATCCATCTCTCGCCCGAGGATCGGGCTGTGCCATTTCAAGTGTTGACGATGCATAATCAAACAGGGGTGCGGGTGTGGTCAGGGGGGGTATCGCTGGGGGAATGTACGTACCCGATAAAGAAAACCCGCGCGCGCAAGCCGACTTTTTGGCGCCAATGGGGCGACCTTTGTTATCATGCATAAAAACCGCCTTTGCACCCCATGCCCATGCATCCGCTGCCCGATCGTC
The DNA here is from genome assembly GCA_041738655.1 of Rhodothermales bacterium. GTDB lineage: Bacteria > Bacteroidota > Rhodothermia > Rhodothermales > JAHQVL01 > JAWKNW01. The sequence goes on from JBGSPJ010000231.1 coordinate 5,620, forward strand.
TCTGGAATGTCATGCAGGATCTCGTCTTCCCCGCGCCTTCCACAGACGGACTCTTCAACCCGTACGCGGACCGGGTGGATGGGATCGACCGGCCCGACGCCCAGGCCCTTCGACGCGCAAACCTCCAGCGCTACCTGAACGCCTACCAGGCGCCGCCGCGCATCCTCCTCCTCGCCGAAGCGCCCGGGCCCTGGGGGTGCCGATTCTCGGGTGTGCCGCTGGTCAGCGAGTCTCAACTGGCTGACGCGGATTTCCCGATCGACGGAACGCCGACAAGCCTCGAAGCCACCCCCCACACCGAATACAGCGCGTCGATTTACTGGCGCATCCTGCGCCCGTACTTCCCCTCATTTTTCACCTGGAACACGGTGCCCCTCCATCCGCATCGCCCAGGCGAGCGGTTATCGATCCGAAACCCGACCACCGCCGAGGTGATGGCCTTCGCCGATGTCGTCCGCCGGCTGTTCGATCTCCTAAAACCCGAACAGGTGCTGGCCATCGGAAGAAAAGCCGAAACCGTCCTCGGGCACCTCGGCATCCCCTGCCGGTACATCCGACATCCCTCCCAGGGCGGCGCCAGGCTATTCGAAGCCGGCATCCGCGAGGCGTTTGAATGCGTTGAACGTTAAACGTTTTTGCGTTACACGTCCCCCTACTACCGCGCGTTCTTCCCATTTTTCACTTTGCATTTTTCACTTTGCCTTTTGCCTTCCATGTCCGATCTCTTCAACGACGCCGCCGAACGCTACCGGGCCCGCAATGCACCGCTGGCCGACCGGATGCGCCCACGCAGCCTGCATACGTTCATCGGGCAGGGGCATGTCCTCGGGGAAGGCAAGCTGCTGCGTCGGGCCATCGAGGCAGACCAGCTCTCGTCGCTCATTTTCTACGGACCGCCCGGCACCGGCAAGACGACACTGGCCCGGATCATCGCCAACACGACCTCCGCGCATTTCACAGCGCTGAACGCGGTGCTCGCCGGCGTGAAGGACATCCGCGAAGCCATCCACGACGCCCAGGAACGCCTCCGCCTTCAGCAGAAGCGAACCATCCTGTTTGTCGACGAGGTGCACCGCTTCAATAAAGCCCAGCAAGACGCCCTGCTCCCGCATGTGGAAAACGGCACAGTCATCTTCGTCGGCGCCACGACCGAAAACCCGTACTTCGAGGTAAACAAAGCGCTCGTCAGCCGGTCGCGGATCTTCGAACTCACAACGCTGCTGCCGGACGACCTGCGCCGAGTGGCCCGGATGGCGATCCAGGACCGGGAACGTGGATACGGGACACGCCAGGTCGTCATCGACGATGACGCCCTGGAACACCTCGTCAGCACGGCGAACGGGGATGCCCGCTCCCTCCTCAACGCGCTCGAACTGGCCGTCGAAACCACCCGGGCGGATGATCAGGGGATCGTGCGCATCGATCTGTCGGTGGCGGAGCAGAGCATCCAGAAACGCGCGGTCCTGTACGACAAGGAGGGTGATGCGCATTTCGACACGATCAGCGCGTTCATCAAAAGCCTCCGTGGTTCCGATCCAGACGCCGCGCTCTACTGGATGGCCCGCATGGTGTACGCCGGCGAGGACCCCCGCTTCATCTTCCGCCGCATGCTCATCTTCGCCTCCGAGGATGTGGGCCTGGCCGACCCCCGCGCCCTCCAGGTCGCCGTCGCGGCGTCCCAGGCGTTCGACTACGTCGGCATGCCCGAAGGCCGCTTCCACCTCGCCCAGTGCTGCCTCTACCTGGCCACCGCCCCAAAAAGCAACACCACGCTGTCCTTCTTCGACGCGCTCCAGTTTGTCGAACAGGAGCAATCGCACGACGTCCCTAACCCCCTCAAGGACGCCAACCGCGACAAAAAAGGATTTGGCCACGGGGAAGGTTACCAGTACCCGCACGCCTTCCGCGATCATTACGTCCCCCAGCAATACCTGCCGGACGCCATGCAGGGGACGTTTTTTTACAACCCCGAACCCATCGGGTACGAACGACAGCTTGTCGAGCGTCTGCAGGCGCACCGCGAGCGCGATCAGGAAGAAAACCTCGTCCGCCGCGTGCGGAAGTACGCCGCCAGGGATACACCCGGGACGTCCGACCCACAGGGAACCCCATGAACAGGGAAAGCCGACCCCGTTTGCACAGGATCGGCTCTTTACCTTGCTGCTTGCCCCCCGGTTAAAGCAGCATATTTAAGTAGGCCCTTTCCGAGAAAAGGCAGTATCTTCGTCCAGCCGGGAGTGGTTCAGGCCGGCCGAAACCCGCGAGGGTCTCGGCCAGCCCTCTGCCATGCTGCTTGCCCCCCGATTTAAGCAGCAAACCTGGTACGGCGGGACGCTGGAAACGGCTTCCCGCTTTTTTATTCCGTGTAGGATGTGTGGTTGAAGCCCGGCCGGGCGAACCCGGCCGGTCCTCTACCATTGCTGCTTGCCCCCCGACTAAAGCAGCAATATTCAGTGTGCTCTCTCGACGCTTGTGATGACGCTCCATGAGCAGGCCATCTACGTCGTACCCGGGGCAGACTCTGGTTGAAGCCGGCCGGGCAAGCCCGGCCGGATCTTCTACCTTTGCTGCTTGCCCCCCGGTTAAGCAGCAAACTCGGTACACATCACTATCTCAAAGAATCGTGTGATCGGCGCCTGACCTGAATCACGCCCCTAATCTACGTCTCGCATCGGGGCGCCATCTTCAACCTCTGGTTTGACGCCCGTGCACCTTTGGCGCATTCGGGTTCGTGTAACAGGCGTAGTGGATGCACCATTCGGCCGATCTGTATCACGCGATTTCCATCATGTCAAGAACACGTTGTCCGCAAACAACTATCAGCTATCGTTCCTGACTACCGCACCTACGGTGCCAAAACAGAATCAACACCAATACCCTACACTTCGTACACAGATAGCCCCCATGCCGTACGCTTTCGGCCGAAATGGGCTCGTATGACGCGTCCACACACAGCGCCCCGTGGTTTTGAAAGGCCCGCAACGATTGTCTCACTCTGAGATAATCATCCTAAAAGGCCGCTATCACCCCATCGCCGCGCGTATCCCATCCAACGTGTGCCTCGGTAGACGAATCTCGCCTTAACACGCTCTCTCTCGCCGCCGATACGTCTTTAAATAGCTTGAGGCGCTCCCCCACCATGCATACCGCTACCCCTCGGCCCCTTTCCGCATCCTGCGACCTATCGCCTATAATCGATCTGCTCTTTCCGTTCTTCCCTTTTCTGACCGGCCGCTCGGCCGTGAGAGGTGCAGGACGGAGGTCGTACCCCACAGTAACGGCCTCCGTCCATTCTTTTGATGTGACAAAGACGGTATCGGACGACCGCGCCGGCGCTTAAGTGGCGACTAACGTAACAGAAGAAGAAGTGAGGGGACGGAGGCTCTACCCCTCCAATGTCCTCCGTCCCCATATCGAGATGTGTCTCGCTGAGTGCGCCTATCCAGAAAAGGCGTCACTCATTTCATTGTGAAATAAGCTAAGGCAGCCGCACAAAGGCCGAATGGTACCGTTGCCTTAATTTAGCAGACACTGCAGGGGAAGCGCTCTGGTACCAGAGGAGTAGCACCGCGCAAAACGACTCGGGGCCCGGACGGCGAACCGCCCGGACCCCGTATCATAGGCCACAATGCAATGAGAATATCCTCCGCGCGCGACGTATGACTACACGCCCCCCGAGGAATTATTCTGTGGGATCAGGGCGTGCTGTAGGCCACCAGCCGGTCGGACATCATGACCGGGAGGTAGAGCATGCGCTGCGCCGCTACATATTCCAGATCCGCCGTGCCCTGCGACTCAGTGAGCACCTCCCTTGCGCCGCCCTCAATCGTATAGTGCATCACCTTGCCGGCGCCCCAGTCCGAAAGGATATACCCTCCCTTGCCGTCCGGCTCGATGGCGTCTAGTCCGCCGATGCCCACTGTATCACGAAGCGGCGTGACCGACTTGTCCGCATACGAAATCGCCATCAGATACCGCGCATTGCCCGGGTTCTCGATGGCGGTGCCGTTCGCCGCGATCAGCAGCCGGCCGGCCTCGGCAAACAACCCGTTCGGAGAGCGAATGGCGTCCCCTTCGAGCCATTTCTCAAACGAGCCGCCACTCAGCCGCCAGACGGTAGCCGTATTCATGTCCGACACATAGACGGACCCGTCCGGCGCGACGGTGACGTCGTTCAAAAATTTCGCGCCGGCTGCAGGGTACCGGGCCGTGATCTGTGCGGTAGCGAGGTCGATCTCGACCAACTGGTCGATGTCCGCCGCGTATAGCTTTCCATTCCCGATATCGACCCCTTTGGGACCATCGAGTCCGACCACCCAGGTGCTGTCGATCGACGATCCATCCACGGCCACCTTGGCGATGTAGCCGTTGCCGTCCTTGTCCGTACCATTCCCGACGATATTCGACAGGTACAGCGCGTTTGTCCCCGCATCGTAGGCGACAGACTCAGGCCTATTGATGCCTTCGCTCAGTTCCCAGACCGGCTGGAGTGCGAACGGCGTTTCTGCCGGCGCCATGGTTTCTTCGGCCTGAGCGGCCGGCGGTTCCTGGGGTTGGCATCCGAATGCCAGGAGACAAACCAGGCCTACGGGAAGTGCGGTAGTTGCGTATTTCATGTTTCTTCTGGCAAGTTGCGCGTTGATTCGTTGCGCGTTATCCGTTGCATCCGGGGATCACGCTCCACAGCCCAATGGCGCGTATAAAACACCAAACGTTCAACGGGAAAACGTGCAACGCGTATAGGTACGTTCGTTTTGAGGCTTGTTGAACGACGAATATAGCCCTGAACGAGCTGAGAAGCCAGTTTTACACCGCCTGCAGGATCGCCAGGTAGTCGGCCGCGGTCATCACGCGCGGATTCGATGCGTTGGAGTTGTTCGCCTCGGCTGCCTCGGCGATACGACCATACGCCCCGCTGGGGATGTGTAATGTTCGAAACGGGGGGATGGCGAGCTGCGTCACCAGTGCCTCTAGCCGATCAATAAAAGACGCGCCCGTTGCCCCCGACGCCCCGGATGTGACGATGGTCTCCAGACGGGCCAGCCGCGCCTCGATCCACGGCAAATGGGAACGCATCACGGGCGCCAACAGCACGGCATTCGCGTGGCCATGGGGGACATCCCACTGCCCACCCAGCGATTCAGACAGGCAGTGCACGCCGGCTACGTCCGCATTGCCAAACGCCATGCCGGCAAGCGTGGACGCCCGCATCACCTCACACCGCGCTTCCTCATCGTGTTGAATGTCGGCCACCGCTCGCGGAAGATACGTGCACAACAACGCCACGGCTTTCTCGGCCAGAGCATCGGAAACGGGGTTGGCCACCAGCCCGGTATAAGCCTCCACGGCATGGGTCAGCGCATCCATTCCGGTCTGAGCGACCAGATCGGGCGGCAACGTGGTTACCAGATCGGCATCCACCAGCGCCACCCTCGGAAACATCCCATCCCCCTTCACACTCGCTTTGCGTTTGCCGGCGGCGTCGGTGATGACAGACACCCAGGTCACTTCGGAGCCCGTGCCACAGGTTGTAGGGATCGCAACGAACGGCGCCGAACCACCTGTGAATCGATTTTTACCTTCATAATCGAGGCAGCCACCCGGATTCCTCAACAACATCGCCACCGCCTTGGCCGCATCCAGCACACTGCCGCCACCGAGGCCGACTACACACTGCGTCCCCCGATCGCGCGCGCCGGCGGCGAGCCGGTCGATCGTTTCGCTCCTCGGGTTGGGCTCGACGCCGTCGAACACCATCACGTCGTGGCCACACGAGGCCAGGAGTTTCGCCGCGCGCGCCGGCCAGGGCGTCCGGGTCAGCCCGCGATCATAAACCAACAACACCGGCCCCCCGTCCAGGCCGGCCACCACTCCGGGTAACCGCTCCAGGCAACCGGGTTCGATGTAGAGATGGGTGGGAAGACGAAAAGGCACGGCGGACTCCGATTACTTGCGGTACACTCTGTCGCGCAAGATAACGCGGCCACCCGAGGATGCACAATCCAACGTATGAAGGGAAGTACCCTTTGACTATTTGCGCGTTATACGTCGCATGCAGGAATCACGCTCCGTAGCCAGAAGGTGCGTACCCGGTCATCAAACGTTCAACGGACAAACGCGCAACGCGCCACATCTTTTACAAAGTAAAACCTGCTCCTATCGCGAAATCGAGCACACTGAAATGCATCCCCAGATCGTCCGTCCGGCCAAACGGGACGCTATGGACCAACCGGTATCGGCATTGCGTGAGCAGGAAGAGATGCCGACTCAGCACGGTCCGGAAGCCAATCGAGACTTCAGCGCCGTAGCCGGCGCCATAGCCTCGCGAGTAATACGCCCCCTGGCTCGACAACTCGCCCTGGGTGAGGGGGCCTATCGGTTGCCGCGTGGCGTCCAGGAGCCGATAGGCGCGCGTGAAATGAGCGGTAACGCCGGCCGTGGCAATGGGCAGAAACCGTGTCGAACGCACCGGGAATTGGTAGGAATACGCAAACGTAAGCGGGTACGAATAGAACTTCCAGTCGGGGTCAATACTCGCCAACTTGTAGAACGCACGGGGTAGCGACGCCGCGCGGAAGAACTCACCCGTGAGGTTGAGGGCATGCGGACCACTCAGGGGATACGTAAACGTAAGCGTCTTAGACGTCGAGCGTATGATGAAACGCGCCGGCTGCGACGGCAGGCGAACCCGTTCACCCTGTACCAGAGGCAGATCCGCCGCATCCTGAGCCCGAATTGTCACCGGGAGATACAATGCGGCCAGCCAGACCAGCGCCAGCAGGATTGGACCGTATGTGCGACTCGTTGAACGCATGCGGATATCCGGGAAAGCGGGGGCACATCTCTTCCTGGCGAACGGCATGCCTGTGCCTGTTCCGACCAGAAAGGCCGAAAAAAGGGGGCTTGAGAACCACGCTCGATTGGAATGATTTAGGCTAGTCGCAGATTGCGACTCCATCCCAATCCAGAAGATGAGACACTCAGACTGCGGTGGGGGCAGTGGGGGGTAACCTAAAGCTCGAAACCGACGCCAAACGTAAAGTCGAGTACGGTAAACGGGCCATACATCGAGTGGGCCGGCAGCTGCGACAGGTCGCCGACATACCTGAATCGGCTCTGGGCCTGCAAAAACACATGCCGGCTTACGACTATGCGCATACCCAGCGTCGCTTCGGCGCCGAGTTGTACGCCGTAGTGCTGGTCAAAACCGGTTACCGGACCGGTGGCGTTCGCCGCTTCGTGCCGCGTCCGTTCGTAATAGATGTGGGACGAGAGCCCCACGCCTACCGATGGATGCAGACGAGACGTTAACGCCCGCAGCGAATAGGCGTACCCGAACGTGATCGGGACGGAGCGATACTTCCAGTCGGATTCCAACCGAAAACGGCGCTCGTATTCCCGAGGCAAGGAAGACGCCCGAAAGTACTCACCAGAAACGGTGAGCGCATGTGGGCCACCGATCGGCAAGCGTAACGATACCGTATGTGCCGAAGACGCATACCCGGACGACGAAAGCGAGAGCCGATCGTTCTCCATCAGAGCAGCCAGCGAACGCATCCATTGCGCCTGGACCCGCTGCATGCCGGCACAGGCACCGCAGAGGAGCAGACACAGAAGACAACGTGTGGTAGCTCGACAGACCATCGAATTCGTTCGAATTATGCGTCTCGATACTCAGGATCGAACCGGCCGGGACCAACACGGCACCGACCCGTCCATCTACGCACGTCTACCTGACATACGTATCGTCCCATTCAACCGGGGCTTAAACGCTTACCGGCGCATCGTTACCTTGAATCATTCCAATTCCACTAAGCTACGGCAAAAACGCGCGAAGCCACAGCAGAGTTACAAATTCTTAACGCCTAGCACAACACTTACTCGTTTGCCGCCAGGGCAGCCGACCGATCCCAGAGCTTGAGCGCTTCAAGCAATTCGGGGTCAATCGAGTTCACGATCGGGTGCCACACCCCACTGCCGTAGAGTTGGCGAGCGATCAGTGCCTTGAGCCGGGTCTCGATCGTCAGACGCTCGGCCTCGGCGTCGGAGCGGGCGAACACTTTTTTCTCCTCTGAAACCTGACCGGCGTCCGAGGTCAGGGTCACCCCTTTTTCAGCGGCATACTGCCAGAACGCGTCCCAGACCGCATCATCCACATCGTAGGTGCCGATAAACGCTTTCTGCTTATCGGCCCAACGAGCGCGGTACTCTTGCTCGTGCGTCTCGAACCATTCGCGCGCAAAGAGCTGATCGAGTTGATTCCCGATGATGGCGGCCGTTACCGGTGAAGTCAGCGTGTCGAGCGGAATGATAAAGTCTGGCAGAATGCCGCCGCCGCCAAACACAACCCGGTTGTGGGTCGTACGGTACTTAAGCGAATCCGGGACGCTGTCCACGTAGTCGTTCAGGCTGAATGTCGTCTGATGGCTGAGCGACTTGTTTTCGTAGTACGAATCCAGATCCCCGCCCTCGTACGGCGTCTGGATGAGACGACCGGAGGGGGTGTAGTACCGGGAGATCGTCATCTGGAGGACGCTTTTGTCCGGCAACTCGAATTGCGACTGGACGAGCCCTTTGCCGAACGTACGCCGGCCGACAATCAGCGCTCGGTCATGATCCTGCAGGGCGCCGGCCACGATCTCGCTCGCCGAGGCCGAGTATTCATTGACCAGCACGATCACCGGCTGTTTCTCCAGCGTCCCCCCGGCCGTGGAGTGCTTCATCTGGTCGTACTGCGCGTTCCGGCCTTTGGTATAGACGATGATCTTTCCATCACCGATCATTTCGTCGGCGATCTTCACGGCGGACTCCATGATGCCGCCTCCGTTGTAGCGCAGGTCGACCACCAGGCGCTGCATGCCCTGAGCGGTGAGGGAATCGACATGCTGTTTGAATTCCTTGTAGGTAGTCATCGCGAAACGGCCGATCCGCACGTAGCCGGTCTCGTCGTCGATCATGTACGCGGCGTCGATCGTGTAGAGCGGAATCTGGCCGCGTTTCACCGTAAAATGGATGGGTTCGCGGGATCCGGGACGCACAATGGACATCTTGACGCGTGTGCCGATATCCCCCTTCAAATGTTTCTGGACCTCGTTGGAGGAAAAGCCGACGGCGACGGTGTCGTCGATGGCTACAATCCGGTCGCCGGCGAGTACGCCCACCGTCTCGCTCGGTCCGTCCGTCACCGTAGACACCACGCGGATCGTATCGCGGATGATCTCGAACAGGATCCCGACACCCCCGAAGGAGCCCTTATAACTCTCCTGGATCTCCGCAATCTCCTCGGAGCTGATGTAAACTGAGTGGGGGTCCAACTCCTCCAGCATCCCGTTCACCGCGCTGTCGACCAGCTTCTTCGGATCGGCTTCATCAACATATTGCCGCTGGATGACCAGAAACGCATTCTCGAGCTTGCGGAGCTGTTCGTACGTATCCGTATCGGAGAGCACGGATTCGATCTTCATGCCGAGCACAAGCCCGATCACGAGCAGGACAAATCCGGGGATCACGTAAGTCTTTTTCATGCGATGTGTCTTCCTGTTGAACCAGCGGTCTTCGCCGATGGACTGCCCTGACGCGCCTCACGCCAGTCCGACCGGTTTTCGAAAATAACAAAAAGATAAACGGTATTCATTCGCCCGAGCCGGCATTTTGTTGCACGGTTCCACCATTTACACCCGGTAGTTCTGGCGCACCCCCATGCGCCAACACACCCTACCTCTCGTTATCAGCGGGAATGCGCAGGGAGTAAATGGGTTTAAGGTTTAAGGTTCGAGGTTTAAGGGCAATCACCTTGAACCTTGAACCTCAGACCTTAAACCCCTGTAACCTTTCCCTCCCGTGCCGCGTCTTTCCCCGCAACTGATCAGGAGTACCGTAAACGCGGCTTGCGCACACGGGGCGACACGTGACCCAGCGACAATTCGAACAACACGTTTTACACTTGCAGCACCGGGTGTTCGGGTTTGCCTTTCATTTCCTGGGCGATCGCGAAGAGGCGGAAGATGTGACCCAGGAGGTCTTCATCCGCTTCTGGAACCATCGCCAGGAGGTGGACGGCGGCCAGCCCATCGGGTGGCTGCTGCGGGTAACACGCAATGCATCGGTTGATGCGTTGCGCCGGCGGAACGCCTATCGCAAGACGATCTCAGGTGATTCCGACCGGGTGGACTTCGCCCAGGGCGATGCGCCGGGCCCGGCCCGCGACGCCGAAAGCAGCGATTTTCGTGCCCTGCTGAATCTGGCTGTCGATCGGCTCGGCGAACCCTACAAGAGCCTGATCATCCTGCGCGAAGTGCAGGACCTGAGCTACCAGGAGATCGCCGACACGCTGGAACTGCCCCTGACAACGGTAAAAGTTTATCTTCATCGCGCCCGAAAAATGCTGCGCGACCATCTAACCGAGGTGATGCATCGTGAGCCCTTTTGACGATTCGCGACCGACCGACGCCTGGATCGACGAGCGCCTGGAGGCGTTCCTCGACGACGCCCTGCCCGACGACGAGCGCGCCCTCATGGAACGCACGCTCGCCGACGACAGTGCATGGCGCGTGCAATTCGACCTGGCCGCGCGTATCCAGACCGAGCTGCGCGCCTCCCCGACGCCGGTCGTGCCGGCTGGC
>JBGSPJ010000247.1:0-7649 GCA_041738655.1 Rhodothermales bacterium
CTTTTGACCCATCCGCCCGGCATCTCTTTGCTCCTCCCCATCCCGTCACCGCTTCGCGCCGACGGGATTTGCCCCTCCTCGGGACGAGGAGGGGCCTGATCGTCAGGGACGGTCCAGCTACCAAAAGTGTCCGAAGTATTACACATTAAACCTTAAACCTAGAGTCTAGACCATGCGCGTATCCACCTCCATCCGTGCCCTGTTCGTTCTTTTCGCGATTGGGTTATTAACACGGCCAGCAACGGCCCAGCCGGCTACCCCGACCTACACCATCCAGCCGTTTGCCGAGGGCCTCGATAGCCCGTGGGGCATGGCGTTCCTGCCCGATGGCCGGCTGCTCGTTACCGAGCGCACCGGCGCGCTCCGCATTGTCGGTACCGACGGCGCCGTCTCCGCGCCCGTAGCCGGCGTGCCGGAGGTATGCGCCTGCGGCCAGGGCGGGTTGTTGGATGTTCAGCTCCACCCGCACTACCAGCAGAACGGCTGGATCTACCTCAGTTATTCCGACAAAAAAATGAACGCCGCCGGCGAGGCCACGGGCTTCACGGCCCTCATGCGCGCCCGCCTGTCCGGCAATGCCCTGGTCGATCAGCAGACAATCTACACGGCCCCTGAAGCGGTCTACAGCACCCGCGAGCACCACTTCGGGTCGCGCATCACGTTCGACGACAACGGCTACCTCTTCTTCTCGATCGGCGACCGCGGCGTCATGGAAGACGCCCAGCGGCTGGATGTGCCGAACGGCAAGATCCACCGCCTGCACGACGACGGGCGCGTGCCCGCGGACAATCCGTTTGTAGGCCAGGCCGGCGCCGTGGCCACTATCTGGTCCTACGGCCATCGTAACCCTCAGGGGCTGCAATGGAACAACGGCTCCCTCTGGAATACCGAACACGGGCCGCAGGGCGGCGACGAGCTGAACCTGGTTCGGAAGGGGCTCAACTTCGGCTGGCCGGCGATCACATACGGCATCAACTACAACAACGAGATCATCAGCGAATTCACCGCGAAAGAGGGCATGGAGCAGCCGGCGACTCACTGGACGCCGTCCATCGCCACCTGTGGCATCGACTTCTACAACGGGTCCGCGTTTCCCGAGTGGAGCGGCGACCTGTTCGTGACGTCGCTCAAATTCGGTGAGCTTCATCGCGTCGAGATCGACGGCACGACGGTGGTCAACCGGGAGGTGGTGCTGAAGACTGACGGCCGGCTCCGCGATATCGAAACCGGACCCGACGGCTACCTCTACATCGCCATCGAGGGGATGCCGACGAGCATCGTCCGCCTCGTGCCGGCAGGGAGCTGATCATGAGCGAGTGGCTGGATCGAATCCCCCTGTCCCTGCTGGTCGTTGGCGCCGCGCTTCTGGCGCTGGCGCCCTTCTACCCGGAGCCCCATCTATGGCAAAAAGCGAAGATGCTGGTGGCCGGTGAGCTGACCCGGCCGGAGGACATCTTCGACGTCGTCTTTCACAGCGCCCTGCTGTTGCTGGTCGCGCTCAAGGTGAAACGCGACTACTTCTCCTCCGAAGACATCATGGAGTGAGCCGACACGTCGCGTGTCGACATCGAGGGGGGCGCGTCTTCCGGCCGGCTGCCCCATTCGGGGTTGGGGTTGGGGCCCATGGTGAGTTCGAGCGTTCCGCCGGCGGTGATCTCCTCGTGCGAGATCCACGGCCGGCGGAGCGGCTCGCCGTTGAGCCGGGCGGATTGGATGTAGCGGTTCGCCTCCGATACGCCGCGCGCCTCGATGTCGAACTTCCGCCCGCCGCCGAGCCGAAACCGCGACGAGGAAAAAATCGGGCTGCCCAGAACGTAGTAGGGCATGCCGGGGGCGACGGGGTAGAGGCCGAGCGCGCTGAACACATACCAGGCCGATAGCTGGCCGGCATCGTCGTTGCCGCTTAATCCCCCCGGGCCGTCGCTGTATTCCTCCTTGAGGATCTCCCGGACCCACTGTTGGGTTTTCCAGGGCGCGCCGGCGTAGGCGTACAGATAGGCGATCTGATGGCTCGGCTCGTTGCCGTGCCAGTAGTGGCCGGCCTCGAAGAGTGTATCCAGACGGGCGATGAACGCCTCGCGCCCGCCCAAATGGTCGATCAGCCCGGCGACATCGTGTGGCACATACCAGGTGTAGTGCCAGGGCGAGCCCTCCGTGATAAACTCGTAGTCGCGCCGCTCCGGGTCGAATGGACTCACCCAGCTGCTGTCGCGCCGCCGGCCCCGTGCGAATCCGGTCTCGGGGTCGATGATATTCCGGTAAAAGCCCGCGCGCCGCGTCAATTCGCGCGCGTCCTCCTCCCGGCCGAGCAACCGGGCCATTTCCCCTACGACAAAGTCGTCGTACGCGTATTCGAGCGTGCGCGATACCTGTTCCGCCCGGTGAAACGCCTCGCGGATGGGCTCCTCAAGGGGCAGGAAGCCGTATTTCAGGTAGACCATGAGGGCACGCCGCCCCTTCCCGTCGAGGTATTCGCGGCGCGTGGCCGGCGTATTAAATGCATTCTGCCGCATGGCGCGGTACGCCGCGTCGACGTCGAAGTCCACGATGCCCTTCGCATACGCATCCACGATGATAGCCGGCACGTGGTCGCCGATCATGGCCGCCGTATAGCTATTCCATGCCGGGAAGATCGGCAGCCATCCGCCGCGGCCGGCATTGTCGACGAGCGAGCGGACCATGTCGCGGGTGCGGACGGGATCGACCAGCGTCAGCAGGGGGTGGACGGCCCGGTAGGTATCCCAGACGGAGAAGTCCGAGTAATACGCGCCGTCCTCGAGCTGCCCGTCGGCCGTGCCGGCAAAGCCGGGGTAGGCGCCGCCGGCATCACTGAACAGGCGGGGCAGCAGCGACGCGTGGTAGAAGGCCGTGTAAAATCGCCGGCGTTCCTCCGGCGTGCCGCCATCCACATACACCTTCCCCAGGTGCCGATTCCAGGCATCCTCCGAGGCCTCGCGGACCGCAACAAAATCCCAGTCCGGGATCTCCGCATCCAGGTTCTTTCGCGCCTCCTCGGCCGAGGTGAACGACGTACCGATCTTGACGAGCACGGAGTCTCCGGGCCCGACATCGAAGCTGACGTACGCGCCAACCGTCACGCTGTCCGGCAGCCCTTCCGCCCGCCACGTGCCGTGGTGGGCCGTGGAGTCTCGCCAGGTGCCCGTCTGCACGAAGGGCCGATCGAACCGCGCGGCAAAGTGCCCGCTGAAGCCGGCCGGCTCACCCCAGCCCTGGTAGATCCGGTGTACCGGATTTTCGCCACTCACTTCTTTCTGCGCGGGGTCGATGACGACAGTCCCGACACCTTCGTCGCTGTTGGGCTGCACTGCGATGTGGACGGTGCCGGCGTCTCGGAAGGTGAACCGCATGAGGCCGGCGCGCGCCGTGCCCGTGATTTCAGCGACGATGGCGCCGCTGTCCAGTACCGCCCTGTAATACGAGGGCGTGGCCACCTCGTCGGCATGCGCATACGACAGGGCCCGGTGGTGCTCGCCAAACCGAAGCGGATCGACCACCGGCATGATCGTCACGCTACCGTAGTCCTGCGTGCACGAGCCGCTCATCCAATGACTCCCCCGAAACCCCTGGATCGCCGTGTCCTCGAAGTAATACGGGGAGATGCATTTCTGCTCGGTGGCGCGGGTCTGGGGCGTCCAGTGAGTCATGCCAAACGGGTGCCCGACGGCAGGAAAAGTCTGGCCGCGAACTTCATTGGCGGCTTCGCTGTGGCGGAGGGCCGAAGGGGTTTGCGCCGCACCCGTGCCAACCAGAGGATCTACATGGGCGGCATATCGGCCGGCCATGGGATCCGTGTCGCAGGACACGGCCAGGCAGGCCACGACACAACAGACCGCTACGCAACGAGCCCTTGCGTAGGCGTGGTGGGAATAAGGCATTTTAACTGTGGTAAAGACGGCTTATCTTCAGAAGATACAGAAAGCAGCACCGGGAGGCAGGCTTCTGGCGCGACACCAAATATTGGTCCAAGATAGCGCCTCCTTGCATTCCGTCCACCGTCGGTGTATATACCGACCCCAGCTGTGGAACCCCTTTTCGCGAGAGACGCCCGTCGGGGCGCGACATCGCGCTTTTTTTATGTCGATTCCCACCCTACTCGCACAGGTACTCAGGCAGGCGCACCGTGCGGCGCACGTGCTGGCGCTGCCGGCCCTACTTATGGCCATGCCGGCTGTCTCCCAACAGACTGTCGCTCAACAGACTGTCGCTCAACAGGCCGCCACTCCGGCGACCGCGCTCCCGCTCGACGACCTGCGGAGCTTCAAGCCCACCGCCGGCAACTGGCAGATCGTTGGGGGATTCGCGGCGGACCGCCACGCCGATCAGGCGTTTACGACGACGCCCGGGACCGGCGTCCTGGCCAATATCCAGACAGAAAGCGCCCGGGACAACCTGTTTACCACGTGGGAGCATGCGGACATCGAGCTGGATCTCGAGGTGATGATGCCCCGTGGCTCCAACTCCGGCGTCTACCTCCAGGGGCGCTACGAAATCCAGCTGCTCGACAGCTGGGGCGTGACGGCACCCAGCCCGGCCGACATCGGGGGCATCTACGAGCGCTGGGACGAATCGCGTCCCGAGGGGCAGAAGGGGTACGAAGGCCATCCCCCGCCCGTCAATGTCGCGCGCGCGCCTGGTCTCTGGCAGCACCTGAACATCGTCTTCCGGGCGCCGCGTTTTGATGCGGCCGGCCGCAAGCTCAGCAACGCCGCGTTTGTCCGCGTCGCCCTCAACGGCGTGGTGCTCCACGAAAATGTCGAGCTCACCGGCCCCACCCGCGCCTCGGCCTGGGACGACGAAGCCGCCCGCGGGCCGCTGATGATCCAGGGGGATCATGGGCCCGTCGCCTTTCGCCAGATCTCCTACCGGCTCTACGGCCCCGAACAGGTGACGGTATCGAATCTGCGGTACGGTTACTACCAGGGGTCGTTCGACTGGCAGATGCCCGATCTGGCCGATCTCACGCGGACCCACGAGGGACCTACGCCGGCCATCGACGCCGGCCTCGCGGATACCGAAAAGCGATTCGCCCTCCAGTTTACCGGTACCCTCGACATCCCCACGACCGGCGACTACGTGGTGGACATCGCGCACACGGCCCGGGTCCGCCTGGATATCGATGGTAAAACGGTCCTGACCGACCGCGATGAGAATGTGGCCGCCGCCGGGGAATTCGCGATGCGTACGACCCGCGTCCGCCTCACAAAAGGGACGCACCCGTTCGCGTTGACGTATGCCCGCGGCAACTGGCATGGCGATCCGACGGCACTCGGCGTGTACATCGCCGGCCCGGGTCTGCTGCGAACGGAGCTTACGGCGGCGGGCTCGCTGCCGCTCGATGCGTTTACCGCATACGAAATCGCGCCGGCCGGCGCGGCCTGGATCCAGCGCAACTTCTTCATGCATCGGGGACTACCGCGCACCCACGCCATGTCGGTCGGCGAGCCGGCCGGGATCCATTATGCCTACGACATGGGCACGGGCGCCTTGCTCAGCCTCTGGAAGGGACGATTCGCCAATGCGGCCTCGATGTGGTACCAGCGCGGGGATCTGCAGAGCGCGATTCCCCTCGGAAGCCTCGTTGAACTCGCCGGCTGGCCTACCGTCGCCCATCTGACCGACGATGCCGCCCCATGGCCCGAGGTACCCGAAGGGTTTCGGTTTAAAGGGTACAGCCTGAACGACGCCGAGCGGCCCGTGTTTGCCTACGAAGTGGGGGATACCGAGGTGCTGGACCAGCTGACGCCCGAGGGCGCCTACTTCTCGCGCCGTATCGCGCTGTCCGGCTCCGCTCCCGCCGGCAAGGTGTGGCTCTTTATCGCCGAAGGAGAGCGTATCGAGCTGATGCCCTCCGGCGCCTATGCCGTGGACGACCACGCCTACTACATCGAAAATCTCGCGGGTGGGCTCGCCTTCGTCCGCAATGTCGGGGACAAAAGTGAACTGCTGGTGAGTGTCGATATCGCCGGCGGCGCTCTGGTCTCTTACGATCTGGTCTGGTAGATCCTCATGAATACGCCTACTCCGTTTTACGGCTTCTCGGCGCGTCTCCTGTCTGGGATGGCAGCTACCGCCGCCGTCTTGATGCTCGCCTCGTGTACAGAACCCCGCCCGATGGGCGACCCGCTAGGCCACTCGCCGGCCGAGGTGGGCTATTACTACCAGCTCGTGGACATTCCCATCCCCGAAGACATCGTCCTCGAAGTCGGCGGCCTTGCCGTGTTGCCGGACGGCCGGCCGGCGGTGGCCACGCGGCGTGGGGAGGTGTGGCTGGTCGATAACGCCTACGGCGAGCGCCCCGAGGCGCCGGCGTTTACCCTGTTCGCCCGTGGACTGCACGAACCCCTCGGCCTGCTCCGCCACGAAGGCTCGCTGTACACCGCCCAGCGCGGCGAACTGACAAAGATGACCGATACCGACGGCGACGGACGCGCGGAGAACTTCGAGACGGTGTATGCCTGGCCGCTCACGGGCAATTACCACGAGTATTCGTATGGTCCGTTATTGATGAACAACGGCAATTTCTTCGTATCCCTCAACCTGGGATGGTTCGATCGGGGAGAGAGCCGGGCGAAGTGGCGGGGCTGGGCGCTCGAGATCACGCCGAAAGGGGAGATGACGCCGATGGCGGTGGGCTTCCGCTCGCCGGCCGGCATCGGGATGCTGGACAACGGCGACATTTTCTATGGCGAGAATCAGGGCGACTGGATCGGCTCCGGCTGGATGACGCACATCGAAACCGGCGACTTCCTCGGGCATCCCGGCGGGCTCAACTGGACGAACGAGCCGGAGTGGACCCATTTTCAGCTCGCCTACGAAGACATCCCAGACACGGGCGCCCCGATGGCGGAGGCGGCGAAGACCATCGAGCCGCTCAAGCTGCCGGCCGTCTGGTTTCCGCACACGATCATGGGGATCTCGACCTCCGCCATCATTCAAGACAACACGGAAGGCGGCTTCGGGCCGTTCGCCGGCCAGGTCTTTGTCGGCGACCAGGGCCACAGCAAGCTGATGCGGGTGTTTCTGGAGAAAATCGACGGCGAGTATCAGGGCGCCAATTTCCCCTTCTATGAGGGCTTCGCGTCGGGCATCCTGCGCACTGCCTGGGGGCTGGATCAGTCCCTCTTCGTGGGCCAGACGAGCCGCGGGTGGGACGCTACAGGCAAGGCGCCCTATGCGCTTCAGCGCCTGGTCTGGACTGGCAACCTCCCGTTCGAAATGAAGGAGATCCACGCCATGCCCGATGGCTTCGAGATCGTTTTCACCCAGCCGGCGGACCCCGTCGCGGCGGCCGATCCGGCGATGTACACCGTCCAGGGCTTTACCTACATGTACCACAGCACCTACGGCAGCCCGGCCGTCAACATCGCGGCGCTGCCGGTCCGCCATGTCGAGGTATCCGAAAACGGCCTCAAGGCGCGGCTGGTGGTGGATGGGTTGCGCGAAGGGTATATCCACGAAATCCGCCTCGGCGCGCTGGCTTCGCAGTCAGGAGCGCCGTTGTTGCATGATTTTGCCTACTACACCCTCAATGCCATCCCGGAGGGCGAGCGGCTGTCCGTAGCCGGCGCGGACGCTTCGTCGCCGATGACAGCATCCGGCGCCGAGGCCTCACGGAAGCACGCGACCCG
>JBGSPJ010000248.1:0-6219 GCA_041738655.1 Rhodothermales bacterium
CTTTTGACCCATCCGCCCGGCATCTCTTTGCTCCTCCCCATCCCGTCACCGCTTCGCGCCGACGGGATTTGCCCCTCCTCGGGACGAGGAGGGGCCTGATCGTCAGGGACGGTCCAGCTACCAAAAGTGTCCGAAGTATTAAAGTCTCACTTTTACCTTTTCACTTTTCCCTTTTCACTTACCTCCCCATATCCTCCGCCTTTCGAACGATCGTCTCCGCGTCATCGACGAGCGTCTGTAGCCGCTCCGGGCCCAGGCCGAGCGTGGCGAGGGCCGGCGACGACAGGAGGTCGTCGGGGGATTCATAGGCCAGAAACGCCGTCGCCAGCCGGGTCGCGAGGTGGACGATGGCGACGATGCGGGCCGCTTCGGGCGGGGCCTCGGCCAGCGTTTCGTAGTAGAGGCAGCTCCACCGGACGACCAGCGGGAGCGTCCACGCCTCGGTCACCAGAAAGCCTACACGGCAGTGGAATTCCTCCGCCAGGGCGGACTCCATCGCCGTCGACACATCAATCGCCCGCCGGCTTTTTAACTCTTCAATGGCCTGATAGACGGTGGGCTTGCCGACCGAGTGCAGCAGCCCGCACAAAAACGCCTCCTCCCCCTCCATGCCGGCCATTCCGGCCACTTCACTCGCCAGGAGCGCCGCGAGCTGAGCGTGTTTCCAGATCGCCGCCATTTCCTGCTCGTGGGCATGGGCGGTAAACACCTTGCCGCGCACGATGTGCGACACGGCGATCCGGCCCAACACGCGGATGCCTAGTCGCGCGATGGCGAGCTGGAGCGACGTGATCGGCCGCACGCCGCCATACGCCGCCGAGTTGCACACCCGGACCACGCTGCCGACCAGGCTCTGATCTTTTTGGATGAGATCGGCCATGGCCCGCGCGTTCGCGTCGGGATCTTTATACATCCGCAGCATCTCGATCGCCACCGCCGGCAAGACGGGGATCGTGAGCTGGGCCTCGTCGATGTACGCCTTCAGGATGGCCCGCGGCGTGTCGAGGGTTGCGTCGATGTCGATGGCCATATCACACAGAAAATGCGCCGCCAGGCTCGAGCCATCGGTTGCGCGGCGCTTCAACTTGAGGAAAAAACCTGGTTCTGGTTTCGACCGCGAGCCAGCATACTTTAAGGGGTGAAGAGGCTTGCGCTAAGACCTTGAAGGAGTTGGTTTTTTAATCGGTTGACAATACGCGCCGCCGGCGGCTACCTTGGGAGACACCCCTGAGGTCACCTGCCAACCCGATGCATCGTTTCTCGCTATTGATTCTTGCGCTTGCGCTAAGCGCTTCCAGCGCCTCAAACGCCTTTGCCCAGGCCAAATCCATCGTCGCCGACCGGCTGTACGTCCCCTACCTCGCTTCCGCGCCGGTGATCGACGGGCAACTCGAAGACTGGAAGGACGCCGCCTTCAGCGACGGACTTTGGGATATCGCCCGCATCCGCCATGAGCCCTGGTACGACGAGGGCCGGCGCAACCGCCTTACCGACCACGGCAACAACGAACCCCACCTCGAAGACGACCTCACCGCGCGGTATTACACCGCGTGGGACGACACCTATCTCTACTTCGGCGCCGAAGTCCACGACAACGTCAACGACGTGACCGACCCCGCCCACGAACCGCGCCGGTGGATGTTTAAAGACGCCATCTGCTGGTTCATCGAGGCCCCGCGGGACGAAGCGCCGGAGTGGTTTGGTCAGGGGGATAACGGCTTCTGCTTCGTGGCTGACCCCGCGAAGCCGGCGTACGGCGCCTGGTGGCGCCACGGCGCAAAGGGCCAACGGATGCTGGAGGAAGCAATTCCCGCCGGCGCCGTTCAGTGGTCCGTCCGCATGAACCCGTGGGGAGATAGCGAAGGCGACTTCATCCTCGAGGCCCGCGTGGCCATGGCCCCCACCCTCGGCGTGAGCGACCCCCGCTGGCAGGCGCCTCAGGTAGGCGACGAGATGGGCCTCATGATCGTCCACACCGACCCCGACGGGGGTGACTACGGCGGCCACTTCATGATCTACGGCACCGGCGACGACGACAGCACCTGGGGAAGGATTATCCTGAGCCCGGCGCAGGCGCCGATTGTGCGACTCGAAAAATAACACGTTACGCGTTCGTGCGTTAAACGTTAAACGTTAAAACCTTAAACGTAGATGAACCGACGAGACTTTGTAGCCGCCGCCGGCCTGGCACCTCTTGCCGCCGTGCCCGGATTCGCCTCCACTCCCGTGGTCGGTAACCAGTATTTTGAGCTGCGCCACTACCAACCGCTCGTTGGCTCGGGCCGGCAGCGGCTCGAGAACTTCCTGAAGGATGTGGCGATCCCCGCCTGGAACCGCCATGGCATCCCGGCGGTGGGCGTATTCAGCGTGGTGCATGGCCTGAATGCGCCGTCCCTCTATGTCCTGCTCGCCCACGACTCCCTCGAATCCGCTGCGACGCTGACGGCACGGCTGGCGAAGGACGAAGTGTACCAACAGGCCGGCGCCGACTTCCTGAGCCCTCCGCTTGAAAGCCCCGGGTTCGTCCGCTTCGAAAGCTCGATCAGTCGCGCGTTCGACTCCATCCCGAAGCTCGAAGTCCCCGCCGAGGCGGCCGGCAACCAGCCGCGCATCTTCGAACTGCGGATCTATGAGAGCCACAGCGAATCTGCCGCGCGGCGTAAGGTCGAGATGTTTGATGCCGGCGAAATTCCCATCTTCCGCGCCACGGGCCTCAACCCGGTGTGGTTCGGGGAGACGATCGCCGGCGGCCTGATGCCGAATCTGACCTACATGATTTCGTTTAAGGACATGGCCGCTCGCGACGCCGCATGGGCCGCGTTCCTCGCCCATCCCGACTGGAAGACGCTGAGCGCCGACCCCTATTACAAGGAGACGGTGTCGAATATCTCGTCCTATATCCTGCGGCCGACGGCATATTCGCAAATTTGACGGCCGGCGGCATCGCCGTACGGCCCCGCTATGGCGTGGCCCACATTCATAAACCATCAACCCGATCATGAAAAAAACCCTTTACAGCTTCGCGCTCACCCTCGCCATGGCGATGCCCGCCATGGCGCAGCAACACGACATGCACGGCATGGCCGGCATGGAGGAAATGCACAAGATGCACGGCTACATGGGCCGGTGGACGCTTTCCATTCCCGGCGGCGCCGGCTGGTTGAATGTGCACCACAACAACGGCTATCTGGATGCCGAACTGCTCTGGCTGGGCGGCAGCGTGTTGCCTGTGGCCAGCGCGTATGAGGAACACGGCAAACTCGTCGTCACCCGCGTTAGCGACGTGGTGAAAGAAAAAGATGGGATGGACAAAGCCGTCCGCACCCATCAGGTAACCGATCGGTTCGAGTTCGTACTCGGCGAAAACGAGCTGGTTGGCACGGCGTATTTCCCGGCGGATAACGGGCTGAGCACGCAGGTCGTCCGCTTCACCGGCACGCGGCTGTCGGCCTTGCCGGCGGCCCCCGATGTTGCGAAGGCCCAGAAAGGGACGCCGATCACGCTGTTCAACGGGAAGGACCTCAGCGGCTGGAAGCTGATCAACCCCGAACAGAAAAACGGCTTCAAGGTCGAAAACGGCCTCCTGATCAACGACCCCATGCAGCCGGCCAACGATCCTCACGCCTACAGCTACGGCAACCTGCGCACCGAGCCGGAATTCGAGGACTTCAACCTCAAGCTGGAGGTCAACATCCCCGCCGGCAGCAACAGCGGCGTGTACCTGCGCGGTCTGTATGAAATCCAGGTCGTGGACAGCTACGGCAAGGAGCTCGATCCCCACAATATGGGCGGACTTTACAGCCGCGTCAAGCCGGCCATGGCGGCCGAAAAGCCGGCTGGCGAGTGGCAGACGATGGACATCACACTGTACCATCAGCACGTTACGGTAGTCCTGAACGGCAAGAAGATCATCGACAACGCCCCCGTCCTGGGCGTCACCGGCGGCGCGATGCAGGCCGATATGTCGAAGCCGGGCCCCATCTACCTCCAGGGTGACCATGGGACGGTGATGTACCGGAATCTGGTGCTCACGCCGCTTAAATAGGTTTAAGGTTCGGGGTTTAAGGTTCAAGGAAGGGAGTGGCTGCCTTGCGTAACTGTTGAGATTTGTGTTCATGTGTCCGTAAATGCATCGCGTAGCGATGCCGCATCATAGCCCCCGTCCTTCAGGGCGGGGGCACCGCGACCCGAACACAGCCCCCGCATTAAAATACGGGGGCTAAGCTGCGGCGTCGCGATGCGACGCCCGAGCAGCGTGTGACGCGGAAGCCTTGAAAAAGGGCATTTTGAAATCTCAGCGTTTTGAACCTTAAACCTCCGACCTTAAACCCTTCAGACCATGCGCTATTTAGCTATACTGCTCCTCCTCTTTCCGCTCGCTGTTTCAGCCCAGCCGGCTCGCCCGCGCATCGTGTGGCCCGAGGGGGTTCAGGCGGCGGTCAGCCTGTCGTTCGACGACGCGCGGTACAGCCAGGTGGATATCGGGACGGCGGTGCTCGACCGGCACGGGGTGAAGGCGACGTTTTACCTGGTGCCGAGCCGGGCGGCGGAGCGGTTGGACGGGTGGAAAGCGGCGGTCGCGGCCGGCCATGAGATGGGCAACCACTCGATCAACCATCCGTGCACGGGCAATTTTGTGTGGATCGGGGATAATGCGCTGGAGGCCTACACCATGGACCGGATGCGGGCCGAACTGGCAGAGGCGAACCGGCAGATCGAAGGGATGCTCGGCGTGACGCCCGTCTCCTTTGCCTACCCCTGTGGAATGACGTTTATCGGGCGCGGGGCGTCCACCCAGAGCTATGTCCCCCTCATCGACGAGCTCTTCCTCACCGGCCGTGGCTGGCTGGACGAGGGCCCGAACGACCCGCTTTTCGCCGACATGGCGCAGCTGCTGGGTCAGGAGATGGATGGGAAGGAATTCAGTCAGATCAAGGCGCTGATTGACTTCGCAAAGGCCAATAACAGCTGGCTGGTGCTCGCCGGCCACGAAATCGGCACCGGCGGTAACCAGACCACCCGGATTACGATGCTGGAAGAACTGATGGCTTACGCCGCGGATCCGGCGAACGGGGTGTGGCTGGCGCCGGTGGGGGAAGTGGCGAGGTACATCGAAAGCCGGCGGTAGGCACACGAATACGTTCCTCATGTTTAGTGTCACCCTGCCTGCACTGAGCGAAGCCGAAGTGAGCGATAGCGAGGGGTCTTCGAGCGGCAAAAGGCAACGAGATCGCGAAAACCTCTCTGATCGTGCCAGCTGGATGGGTTTTGCCCGGGGTTGCATCTCGTCGGTTAAGGATCCCTCGCTGTCGCTCAGGAGGACATAGTATGTAGAGACGCGAATATCGACATACGTCCTTAGTCATTCCCGAATAGAAAGCCCCGCGCAGCCGGGCTCCCGGTCTCAGGATGACCGCGAAAAACTGCCAATGAAATGCCTCACTCCTCGGGTGGCGGCTCTTCAAACGGCACCTCCACCACCCGATCAAACGCCAGACCACTGGCCCCCTCGCCCCTGCCCGTCTGCTTCCGGGCGCCGAACCAGGTGACGACCTTTCCGCCGTACCACCGCGTCCGCTGGAACGCCTGGGTCATCCGGACGCCGGCCCTCGGCACTTCCTCCTCGTGGATGAAATACGGCTGCGAGGCGTCCAATCCCTCGCGCAATAACAGGCTCCGGGGTTCGATCTTGACGGGGGGCAGGCTCGCCGGCGCCTCCTGCAACACCCGCGGCAACGCGGCGCGCTGGAGCTGGATCTCGCGGTTGCTGCCCGTGACGTGCACGGGGATAAATGGTATCCAGTGCTCGGGAACGGTGTTCATCACTTCGTAGCGGATCGGGGCGCGGTAGACGATATCGTCCGGCACAATCTCTCCTTCTTCCAACCCTTCACGTAACAGCCGTTGGTGGAACGCGCGGGTCTCGTAGCCGGCCTCGTTGCCGGCGCCCGACCCGCCCGACGCCATCGGAATCCGTTTCTCCACCCCCCACACCATGTTGGCCATCTCGTCGCGGATGAGCAACACGTCGTCCAGCGGCGGGCCCTCCTGCACTTTCGGGACGGTGGGCAGCAAGAGCAGGCTCGTGTCCGCCGCGGCATCATCCAACCCTCGCTTGCTGACGGTGTACATCGCCCAGCGCTGCCAGGCGTCGTCGGGACCCTGGCCGGCCGGCTCCACCCACGTCCGCTCGCCAAACACGTTGGTCACCGCCATCCC
>JBGSPJ010000251.1:0-3998 GCA_041738655.1 Rhodothermales bacterium
GCCTCGAGGGCCGCCTGCTGGTCGGTGGGCGAAAGGCGGGCATCCGGCCATCCGCCGTCCTGCAGGATGGTCGCCAGCCAGACGGCGCGGGTTTCGAACAGCGGTTGACCGGCGACCGGCCGGACCGCCGCCCCTAGGCCGGCTACGAAGAGCAGAGAAAGTGCGAGCCCGACGCGCATCATGGGGCGAAATCTAAACAGCAAATTGAGTATACTACGTGAGCCTACTACGACGACGCCTGAACGCTACTTGCCCGCCTATGTTCGTCCGCACATCGTATCTCATCCTCCTCCTTTTTGTTGCGGCACTATCAGCTTCCGCGCAGGTCCCGGTCCTCGGGACACACGTGGAGCAACTCGTCGCCGAGCTCGAGCCGCTCATCGAACAAGCGATGATCGAGGGGCAGATCCCCTCGCTCACCATTGCGTTGGTCGAGGGCGACGCTATCTTGTGGACGGGCGCCTACGGCTACAGCAACCTGTGGGCGCGCACGCCGGCGGTGCCGAGCACGGTCTACCTGATCGGATCGACCTTCAAGACCATGTCCACCGCGGCCCTGCTCCAGCTACGCGACGCCGGCTCGTTTTCGCTTGACGACCCGGTCCGGACCTACATCGACCCGCTCGTGATCGCGGGGGAGGACCTCAAGAACCCCGTCACCTTCCGGCACCTCCTCACCCACACGTCGGGATTGCCCGTGGCGTTCGACGGCTACCCGGTCTGGGGCGACACCTCGCCGCCGGCCCTCGAGGCCTATCTGGCCGAGGCCCTGGCGGTCGAGGCCGGGCCCCTGGCACGCGTCGAATACTCGAACTTGGCGTTTGCGCTTGTCGGCTACCTCATCGAAAAGCAGGCCCGGATGCCGTATAGGGAGTACATGCAGACCCACATTTTTAACGCGCTCGACATGACGGGGACGGCGTTTTCGCCGACGCCGGAGATGCTCGAGCGGCTGGCGATCCCGTACGAGATCGACGAAGAAAGCCGGCGCCTCGTGCCGGCGACCCCGCTGAAGGCGTCGGTCTGGCCGGCCGGCATTGTCTATGGCACGGTGATCGACCAGGCCCACTGGCTGATCGCCAACCTGAACGACGGGGTGTACAAGGGCCGGCACATCGTCTCGAAGGCCACGCTCGACGAGATGATGACCCGGCAGTACGAGGCGTTCAAGGGCCCCGTCGCCGAATTATGGGGGAGTGAGGAGGCCGGCTATGGGCTGGCGTGGTGGACGGATAGGCGCGGGGACGAGACCTACTTCGCCCACAGCGGCAGTGTCCCGGGCTACACGGCGTTCCTCCAGGGCAACCGTGACCGCCGGATAGGCGTCGCGATCCTCACGAACGGGCACCGCGCCCATCCCCATCTCATCCGCCTGGCCGATGAAGCCATGGGGATGTTACACCCCCTGGCCACCCCTGAGCCCCCTGACACCCCCTGAGCCCCCTGACCCCGATGATCCACGCTCGAAATCATGTCATCGTGCTTGTTGCCGTCTCGGCCGTTCTTGGCGTCGGCGTCTATGGCAACCACATGCTGCAGCTGCATGAACGGATGGAAGCGCATCATGCGTGGAAAAGCGACCGGGAGGCCGAGATGCGGGAGTTGGATACCAGCTGGCTCGCGCTCGCCGGCCTCCACTGGCTCTCGGAGGGAGAAACCGCGATGGGGACGGCCGCCGGGGCCGACCTCCGGCTGCGCGACGTGGACGCTCCGCCGGCGCTGGGGCGGTTTTATCGGGAGGGCGAACAGGTGTGGTTCGAGCCCGCGAAAGGCGTCAATGTCGCGGTGGATGGCGTTGCTTCCGCCGGCCGCGTGGCGATGCAGCACGATGCCGGCAGCGACGAAAACTATGCGACGACGCTGGCCCATGGGTCGCTTCGCTGGTGGATCATCTCGCGAGACGGCCGGCTCGGCGTCCGCGTGAAAGACGAAAACAGCGCGTCCTGGAAAGCCTTCGACGGTATCCCGGCCTATGCGTTCGACGCGACATGGCGTATCCCGGCGAGGTTCATCCCGTTTACGACGCCCCAGATGATGGAGTACCCGACGATCCTCGGAACGACCCGCGCCGAGGCCGTCCCAGGCGTGCTTCAGTTCGAGATCGGCGATCAGTCGTTTGAGCTCCTGCCGTTTGAACGGCACGAAGGCCGGCAACTGTGGATCGTGTTTGGAGACAAGTCGAACGGCGAGACGACGTACGAGGGCGGGCGGTTTTTGTATGTGGATATGCCGGCGGACGACTCCGGCGAAACCGTCATCGATTTTAACCGGGCATACAACCCGCCCTGCGCCTTCACCCCGTACTCCACCTGCCCGCAGCCGCTCCCCCAAAACCGCCTGCCGATCGGCGTGTACGCGGGGGAGACGCGGTACAAGCGTTGAACGTTGACTCGTTTGGCCTGTCCTCCTGAGACCGGGAGCCCGGCTGCGCAGGGCTTTCTATTCGGGCATGACATGCAGCGTCTGGCAAAGATAGCGTCTTGAAATTGAAGGCCGTAGAGACGCTCCTTTGGAGCGTCTCCTGATGGCGTCCGTTTTCCAGGTAGCCATTTGCAAAGCGGAAACGTCGCTGAGACGCTCCACAGGAGCGTCTCTACAAACGACATGGAGGTCGATGCCGGCGCGGTTCGTATCAGCTATTCTGTAGAGACGCCCCGGTGGGGCGTCTCCTCTCTTTCGCGTTCGTCTATTCGGTTTTAGTGTAACGCTCAAACGTTCAACGCAGAAGCATACAGCGCCCGAATCGCCGCGACGTTGCCCCGGCTTTCTTCGATCGATACCCGGGGGGCTTTGCCTTCGATGACGGCGTCCGTCAGGTCTTCGATTTCGTCGAGGTAAAGCAGGTTGCCATCCACCTGGATGCGGAGTTCGTCGTTGCCGTTGGTGAGGTAGATGTGGCTCTGGCGCTCCGGTTTAAAGGCCATCGGGACAAACAGCCGGCCGTCGCTGCCGGCGATCTCCATCTCCATCCGGAATTGGGTGCGGAAGCCGGAGTCGAACTGCACCAGCACATCCCCCGGAAACCGCAGCAGCGCCGCGAAGGACACATCCACCCCGGAATCCCCCAGCACCTGCCGGCCGATCACCTCCTCGGGTTCGCTGCCGAGCATGAATCGCGCGAAGCTGAGCGGGTAACAGCCGACATCCCACAGACTACCACCCCCCAGTTCCGGATTCCAGCGCACATCGTCCGGCCGGTTCAGGGGGAACGTGAACGCCCCGCGGATGGTGTGCACCTCGCCAATCGCCCCTTTGTCGACGAGCTTCTTGAGCTGAAGCGTCCGCATATGATGCCGGTACATAAACGCCTCCGCCACCACGACCCCTGCCGCCCGCGCCGCGTCGCTCATGGCGTCGATCTCCTCGACGGACAGCGCGAGAGGTTTTTCGCAGAGGACGTGTTTGCCGGCCTGCGCCGCCGCGATCACCCACTCGGCGTGCAACCGATTCGGGAGCGGGATGTAGACGACGTCGATGTCCGGATCGTCCAGCATGGCCTCGTAACTCCCGTACGCCTGCGGGATCTGCCACTCGTCGGCGTACTTTTGCGCCCGCGCCAGGTCGCGGCTCGCCACCCCGCGCAGGGTGTTTCGCGGCGACAGCCGCAGCGGGGGGATGATCGAACGGTTGATGCGGGCAGTGCCCAGAAGGCCCCAGTTGAGGATGGACATGGACGGTCGGCTACAGGTTGTGGGATAGGTTGTGCAGGCTTGTCCTGAGTGACACCGGCGCAAGCCGGGGGAATCGAAGGATCTTGCAGGTTACAGGTTGGCAGGTTACAGGTTCTCTGCCAACCTGCAGCTTGCCAACCTTAATACTTCGGACAGTTTACAAATCAGGGCACTGCTGCTTGACAAAACAGGCCCCTCCTCGATCCGAGGAGGGGCAAATCCCGTCGGCGCGAAGCGGTGACGGGATGGGGAGGAGCGAATGGTTGCCGGGCGGATGGGTCAAAAGGCAATCCCGGTCTCTGCCTGTATTTTCTCAAACTCGGCCCT
>JBGSPJ010000305.1:0-2476 GCA_041738655.1 Rhodothermales bacterium
GCGGGGCCGACAAACGTCAGGCCGGCGGCGGCGCAGGCCTCGGCAAATGCGGCCCGCTCTGAGAGGAAACCATAGCCGGGGTGGACCGCGTCCGCGCCGGTCGCTTTCGCCGCGGCAATGATTTTTTCGATCACCAGATACGAAGCCGCCGAAGGGGCCGGTCCGATGGCGTATACTTCGTCGGCCAGCTGGACATGCGGGGCGATTCGGTCCGCCTCGCTGAACAGCGCCACGGTTCGGATCCCCAGCCGCCGGCAGGTGCGGATAATACGTACCGCGATCTCCCCACGATTGGCAATGAGGAGCTTCCGGATTTTTCGGAGATGAGCCAAAGTTCGGTTTTCTTTTTGCTGGAAGGGCCCCGACCCGCGATCGGCCCGGCGTTGCTTTGCCGGATGGGTCGGTCAATCCACAATTTTGCTCCGTTTCGGATCGAAAGCAAGGCTGATAGGTAAGCGTTCCACGAAAAATATGGCGACCTGGGCACCGACGATGTCGGATAAAAAGGATTACTATAAAATTCTCGGTGTACACGAGCGAGCCGCGCCCGAAGAGATCAAGAAAATGTACCGGCAGCTCGCGCGTGAATACCATCCGGACCGCAACCAGGGGCGGCCCGATGCCGAGGAACGTTTCAAAGCGATCCAGGAAGCCTACGATATCCTCTCCGATCCCCGCAAACGCCGCCTTTACGACCACCACCGGCGCGAGCCGGCGGAAGCTTTCGAGGCTCCCAACGGGGATACCTTCTACCGGCAGGCCGACGGCGCATACGTCCGCCGCGAGCGACGGCGGCCGGCCCCCGAACCCGAGTCCCAGCCCTACACCAACGGCGCCCGCCCCCCTTCCGGTGGCGTGAGCGGTTTCTTTAGCCGGCTCTTTGGCGGCAACGAACAGGAAACGGCCGACCCCGGCGCCAAACGCAGCTCACTCGACCTCGATACGCGCCTGCGCCTCTCGTTCAACCAGGCCCTCAAGGGCGGCAAAACAGAGGTCACGCTCCCCCACGGCGAAACCGTACGCATCAAAATTCCCCGCGGCGTGCAGTCGGGGTTCAAAATCCGTCTCAAGGAACGCGGCCGCGTCTCCGGCAGCGCCATCGGCGATCTGTACGTTACCTTCGAGGTCGAACCCCACCACTTCTTCCGCCGCATCGGGGACGACCTGCACATCACCTGCACCATCAACCCCATCGAAGCCATCCTGGGCATCACCCGCAATATGATGAACGCCTACGGCACACAGATCAAACTCAAGATCCCGCCAGGCGCTCAACCCGGTTCCAAGCTCCGCCTCAAAGGCCAGGGCGTCAAAACAGAACAGGACATGGGGGATATGTACGTTCAGATCGATATCCGCGTCCCGGAAAACCTCACCGTCCAGGAGCGCGAAATCCTCCGCGAGGCTGCGCGTAAGGTCAACCTCATTTAACGAGCCGGCGTCTTGCATCCGAGCGCTCATGTCGTCCTTAGACCGTGAGCCAGGCAGCGCTGGGCTTTCTTTTGGAGCATGACAGGATTCAGTCAGAATGGTACCGCCACGCCATGGCGTGGCCGTACGGCGTCGAATCCTGCATTTTTGCCCGCCGGAAAGGGTCATGTCATTAGCAGACACGTAGCCCAGCTGCGCTGGGCTTTCTACAGGGGCATGACATTCAGCGTCTGCCGATGATCTCGTTTTAAAATTGAAGGCCGTAGAGACGCTCCTGTTGAGCGCCTGCTGACGGCGTCCGTCTTCCGGGTAGCATTTTACAGACTGGAAACGTTGCTAAGATGCTCCACGGGAGCGTCATTACGGGAATCGATCAGCACTTTTTAAGCCGAATATCCATGCCTCTTCTCCTCATTTTTTTCCTCTTCGCCGGATGCGCCACACCCGCGACGCCACCCCCCGATCGCCCCTTCATCGGCGATCCGTGGCCCGAGATCCGCCGCGAGCGCATCCGCACGCTCCTCCCCGAGGCTATGGACCGCGCCGGCGTCGACGCCTGGGTCGTCGTCTGCCGCGAGAACGCCAACGACCCGATGGCCCGGCATGTCGGTTGCGAAAACGCCGGTGGTCAGGCCGGCTTCCTGTTCTTCCGCACCGCCGGGGGCCTCGCACCGTACGCCATCTCCCCGCAGGGAGAATCAACCGCCCTCGCCGAGCTGAAGGAGCACGACGAGGTGCTGGTCATCGAACGCGGGACGGACATCTGGGATCATGCCCGGACGCTGCTTGGGCGTTTCGGATCGACGTCTATCGCCATTAATTCCGGTTCGAGCCCTGTGGCGGACGGTCTATCCCACACCCAGTACCTCGCGATGAGCGCCGGCCTCGGGCCGGAGTGGATGGCGAAGACGACCTCTGCCGAGCCGCTGATTGTTGAATGGCTTTCCGTCAAGACGCCGGCCGAGATAGACATCATGCGCCGCGCAGCCGCGCTCACGGCGCAGTGGGAGGTCGAGGCCTACGCGGCCGCCGTCCCGGGCGTCAC
>JBGSPJ010000315.1:0-8918 GCA_041738655.1 Rhodothermales bacterium
GCCCCCTCGCCCCGGACGCGTCCCGGCAGGCCGACGAAATCGACCTCGAAGCCATCGAGCGCCGGGTCATGCTTCGGGTCAACGCCGAGCGTACCGAACGCAGCCTTCCTCCCTTCGAACGCCGCCGCCCGCTGGACACTCTGGCCCGAGCTCACAGCGCCGACATGGCGCAGCGCCAGTTCTTCAGCCATACGAATCCGAGTGGAGAAGACCCCACCCAGCGTGGCATGGCGCGCGGCATCGAGTGCGTCCGACCCGCCGGCGACAACCAGATGGCGGTCGGTCTTGGCGAGAACCTCTTCAGCACCTATCTTTTCTCCTCCTTTTACATTCCCCAGGGCAGCCGAGACCCCACGCGGTCGTACACCTGGAAAACCGTCGATGCGCTGGCCGACGAGGCGATGGAGGGCTGGATGAACAGCCGCGGCCATCGGCTCAACCTGCTGAGCCGGCAGTACGAGACGATCGGCATCGGTGCGGCGCGTGACAATCTGGGGCAGCTGTTTCTGACACAAAACTTCTGTTAACCCGCGAACCGAAGCCATGGGAGTGCCCACCCGATCCATCGAGTACGCGGCACTCCTCGAGCGACTCAGGCAACGGGCTGTAACCATCCGACACAGCGACTGGCGCGTTCGGGTGGACAAGCTCCGCCGGCTCAAGCGTGCCCTGATCGCCCATCGGCAGGGCCTTCGCGATGCCGTGTTCGCCGATTTTCGCAAGCCGGCCGAAGAGGCCGATCTTACCGAACTTTCGGTGCTGCTGGCGGAGATCAGTCATGCGGAGCGCCATGTGCGGGAGTGGATGAAACCGCGCCGGCTGCCCACCCCGATTCCTTTTGTCGGCACTTCGGCAATCCAGCACGTCGAACCCAGAGGCGTCGTGCTCGTCCTCGCGCCCTGGAACTACCCCATCATGCTGGCCCTCTGCCCGGTCGCCTCGGCTATTGCGGCCGGCAACACGGTGGTCCTGAAGCCTTCCGAACTAACGCCGGCGTGCAGCGCGTTCTTGCGCACACTCCTCGCCGAGGTGTTCGATGCCGACGAAGTGACCGTCATCGAAGGCGACGCGGTGGTCGCGCGTGAGCTGCTCACGCTGCGCTTCGACCACATCTTCTTCACCGGCAGTCCGGCGGTGGGCCGGCTCGTGATGGAAGCCGCCGCCCGGCACCTGACCTCCGTCACCCTCGAACTCGGCGGCAAGTCCCCCGCCATCGTCGATGCTTCGGCGGACGTAGCGCTCACGGCGCGGCGATTGGTTTTCGGCAAATTCTCAAACGCCGGCCAGACGTGTGTCGCGCCCGACTACCTCCTCGTGCACCGAGCCGTCCACGAGCCGCTCGTCCGAGCCCTTGATGATGCGCTGGATTCTTTTTTCGGGGATACACGACCACCGGCGGCCTATGCCGGCATCATCAACGAACGGCACCTCGATCGCCTGCGCGGGTTGCTCGCGGACGCCGTCGACCGGGGCGCCCGCCTCGTCCGGGGCGGTGATGTGCTTGCGGCCGAACGGACGCTCATGCCCACGATTGTCGTCGATGTGCCCGCCGGGGCGCGCCTGCTGGAGGAAGAAATCTTCGGCCCCGTGCTGCCCATCGTGGCGTACGATTCGCTCGACGAAGCGCTGGCCTTCATCAATCAGCGACCGCCGGCCCTCACCCTCTATCTGTTCGCATCGGACCGCGGCCTGCCGGAGCTTGTGCGCCGGCAGACGAGCACCGGGTCGGTAGTCGTAAACGACACGTTGATCCACTTCGGCCACACCGAGATGGCGTTTGGTGGCCTCCATGAAAGCGGTGTCGGGCGAAGCCATGGCCACGCCGGGTTTATGGCGTTTTCCACCGAGCGCCCCGTGTTGACGCAACACATCGGCGCGCAAGCTCTTTTCGGTAAACTTTATCCGCCGTATACTCGCGCCACCCGATGGCTGCTCGATCTCTTGCTCCGCTGGTACGGACGCTGATGTGTCGACCCATCCCCATCACACCCACGACTACGTATGATCGATATCCTTACCTATAAACTCGTCCACCTGATCGGCATCATGATGCTTTTTGCGGCGATGGGCGCCTCCTTCGTCCACGCCTTTAACGGCGGCCTGAAGAGCGAAAATCGCTGGCGCACCGCCATCGGCATCACCCACGGGGTCGGGCTGTTCCTGATCCTCCTCGGCGGATTCGGCATGCTCGCGCGGCTCAACATCGCCTGGCCCTGGGACGGATGGGTATTCGCCAAACTCGTCATCTGGATAACTTTTGGCGGAATGACCGTGTTGATCCAGAAAGCCGGACGGAATGGCGCGTGGCTGTGGTATGTAATGCTCGCCCTGGGCCTGATCGCCGGATACCTGGCGCTTTATAAGCCTTTTTAGGTTTAAGGTTCGGGGTTCAACGTTAAAGGAAGTGACCTTAAGCCTTAAACCCCGAACCTTAAACCCCGCGCCCCGTCAGGGCGCGCGGTACACAACCCCGTCCTTCATCACGAAGGCCACCCGGCGGAGGGTCTCGATATCGGTGAGCGGGTCGGCCGGGACGGCAATGAGGTCGGCCAGTTTGCCGGCCTCCACCGTGCCGATGGCGTCGTCCAGTTGCATCAACTCGGCGGCGGTGATGGTGGCCGAGCGGATCGCCTGGGCGTTGGTCATCCCGTAGTCCACCATGGTCTTGAACTCCATCGCATTTTCGCCGTGCGGGATGGCGCCGGCGTCCGTCCCGTAGGCGATCTTCACCCCTTTTCGTACGGCACGCCCGAAGACATCGCGATGCGCTTCGGTGATGGCGCGCTGTTGCTCGGTGAGGGGCGCACCAGGGTCGAGGGGAAAGTAAACAGACAGCGTCGGCACCCAGAACGTGCCTTTCTGCACCATGAGGTCGAGCGTCGCGTCGTCGAGCATCATCCCGTGTTCGATGGACCGCACGCCGGCTTCTACGGCCACATACGCCGGCCTGCCGCCGTAGGCATGGGCGGACACGGGCGTCCGAAACCGCGCTGCCTCTTCCACCACCAGACGGATGTCGGCGTCCGAGAATTGCGGCAGCGGCTCCATCTTCTCGAAGTCGATGTGCTTCGTCGTCCCCGTGGCGTAGAGCTTGATCCAATCCGCCCCATATTTGATCTGTTTGCGGAGGGTTTCGACGATGGCGGCCGGCGAATCCGCGAGGGCGCCAAATTGCGGCACCTCGATGCCCGGCGCGAGACCGTCGGTGTTCATATAGCCGCCGGTGATGCTGATCGCAAGCGTCGCCACCTGCATCCGCGGCCCGGGGATGACGCCGTTCTTGATGGCGTCGCGGATGGCGACATCGGCCCAGTCGGCCCCCTCCGAGTCCAGGTCGCGGATGGTCGTGAAGCCGGCGAGCAGCGTCTGCCGCACAGATGCTGTCGCCTCGGCGGTGCGGTAGGGAATGGATTTATAGAGGATGGGATTCCTCGCGCCGTAGTCGGGCGTGAGGGTGACGTGGGTATGGGTGTCGATGAGGCCCGGCAGGAGATAGTGGCCGGGCAGATCGATGACGGTGGCGCCCCGGGGCACCGCTACGTCCGGGCCGACGGCCTCGATGCGGTTGCCGCGGACGACGACGATGGCGTTTCGAAGGAGCGTGCCGGCTTCCACATCGACTACGGCCGCCGGCCGCAGCGCATACACGGTCGGCTGCGCGAACACGGGAGCCGCAAGCACACAGAGAAGAACGAGACCTATCAATCGGGGCAGCATCGGATTTTGAGAATGGTGGATGGGGTACGCCGCAAGCTCGTTTCGAAAGACATCACATGCAAGACGGCGGGGCCGGCGGCTGGATCAAAGATTAAACGCGTGTCGTCTGACCCTCCGACCCATTGATATCCACTAGAATAGATCGTACATGCGTCGCCATCTTGTCCTGTTCTTGATCGCCGGCGGCATCGCCTCCGCGACGCCGCTTTCCATCCAGGCCCAGGTCTACCTCCCGCCGCCGCCGCCCGTCGTACACATGCCGGCGCTGATCTGGAATAATTTCATGCTGAATCAGATCCGGACGACGGCTGTAGGTTCGTCGCTGTTTCTGGAGTCTATGATCGAGGACATGCAGGGCCTCACGTCGGGACTGGCGGATTCGGAGCGCGCCGACGCGGCGCTGAACCAGGGGAAAGGTATCGGACAGGGGCCGGCGACGCTCGATAGGTCCGCCGGATTTCCTTCGGCCCTCGCGTTTACACCATCGGGCTACTCGCTCCTGGCGAAACAGCTCGCCGATGCGGATGCGACGCAGGATGCCGCTCAGCTCGATCGCCTGTTCTCGAACATGTACCGATCCTATCTCACCTCCTTCCGCGAAGAACACGAACGACTGGGCATGCCGCTACACGATCTTGCGGCCACGTTTACCTCCTATGTCATCATCAGCTATATGTACGCGCACGAGTTGCCGTCGCTCGAGGCGGAGAAGTCACTCGCGGTGTACTGGCAGAGCGCCGAACGCTTCCTGGCCAATCCCGATCTGAAGCATATGACCGAGCAAGACAAGGAGTTACTCGCCGAAACCTTCGTCGTGCTCGGCAACACGCCGGCGCAGATCTTCCGGGAAACTGGAGATAAGAGCCGGCTGAAGCAGGAAGGGCTTGAAAATCTGAAGCGGATCTTCGGCCCCGAGGCGGCGGCGCTGCAGATCACGGACGCCGGCATCGTTCGGTAAAAAATCTATACCCTGCCTGGCGCGCGGCGCGCGGATGTGTCGCCTCTATCCTTGAATCCACCCATGATCATCGATAGAGGCATCCATCATGCACAGCCCATACATTCGCTCCATCACCCGGATCCACGCATTTTGCCTGGCACTCATCGTTCTGGCCACCCCCATTCCGGAGGCCCGTGCGCAATTTGCCCACTCCTTCGGCAACCAGAGCTTCGATCGCGGCCAGGGCGTCGGCATCGATTCCAGCGGGAATGTATACGCCGCCGGCATCTTTAACGGCACCATCGACTTCGACCCGGGCCCGGGCGAGGCAATCTACACGTCCACCAGCACGGACGTCTTCGTCACATCCTACGACACGACGGGCGCGCTCCGGTTTGCCTTCCCCATCGCAAACCTCGTGGGCACATCGGAAGCATCCGGCGGCATCGCGGTCGAGGAAGACGGCCGATTCTACGTCACCGGCGCCCAGCCCTTTGGGAGCATTGACTTCGATCCCGATCCCCGTGAATTTGCCGAAACGGTCGGCAAGGTATTCCTGGCCGGTTATACAGGCGATGGCCAGTACCGCTGGTCGGCCCCGATACCGGGCGGCGAAGGCTCGGGTGAAGGGTTGGGGATCAGCGTTGATGCCGCCGGCAACGTGCACATCGCCGGCTCGTACGTGTTTTTCCTCGACTTCGCGCCGGCCGACACCAGCCAGGGCGATTTGCGAGGACTTGGCAGCGTCGATGCCTTCTTCGCCAGCTTCACGGAAGATGGGGCATTTCGTCACGTAGGTCGAATTGGAGGACCGGGGGCCGACTATGCCCGCGATGTCGTCGCGGATAGCGAGGGCAATGTCTACGTAACGGGCCGGGTGACGGGGACGGTCCGGTTTGATCCCGACGACCGGGATGGCGACAGCGACTTTGGAGAGCGCACCGCCGTCGGCACTGCCGACGCCTTCCTCGCGAGCTACACGGACGAGGGCATCCTCCGCTTCGCGTACACCTTCGGGGGCCCCTTCATCGCCGACGACGACACCGGCTACGGATTGTCTGTAGATGGGGAGAACAACGTCTATGTCGTCGGTGAAGGGAGCAGTCAGTTATCCTTCGACCCACAGGATGCGGACAGCGACGGCAACCTGGAGGTCCGTGCCGGCGATGGCAATGGCAGCGCCTTCCTGGCCAGCTACACCTCAGAGGGGGTAATGCGGTTCGCGGATGTTTTTAACGGGGGGACGAGCGCTGCGTTTGATGTGGCGACAAACGACGCCGGCGTCAGCTACCTCACTGGCACCTATTCCGGCAACACGGACTTCGACCCCCTCAACACCCAGATGATCATCGACCAGGACGGCGGCTCCGACGTTTTTGTCGCCAGTTACGATGCCATTGGTGACCTGCGTAAGGTCTTCACGCTCACCGGCACGGGCCTGTTGAACGGGATGGGCATCGCGTTCGAGGCAGACGAAGATGTGGCGATCACCGGAGGTTATTCGGTGCTGATGGATCTCGGGCGGGGCGATGCCGTCGACGAACGGACGAGCGCCGGCCAGAACGATGCCTTTATCGCCCGCTACCCGGTTTTTGAACCCTCGGCAGTAGACACGGAGCGTCCATCCGAGACCCCACGGGTCGCCGGCGTCTCCGCACCCTACCCGAATCCCTTCTCTCGGGCAACCGAGTTCGACCTGACGTTGCACACTCCGCAAACGCTGCATGTTCGGGTGTACGACATCCTGGGTCGCGAGATGGCTTCCCTACACGAAGGCGCCGCGGCGTCGGGCACCCACCGGCTTCGCTGGGAAGCGCAAGGCGCCGTGCCGGGCCTCTATCTGATTCGTATCGAGGCCGAGGACGTATCCGAGACGCGCCAGGTGGTTCTTTTACGCTGATACCGCGCTAAAAAACAGCCGCGAGGACGACGCCAGGCCATAGGCGACGCTGCGAAAGGCATGGCCCTGCTGCAGCTTCTCTTCCCCGAAGATGCGGGAGAGGCGCTCGCGAACGGCCGGCACCAGGGAGCTGCCTCCGGTGAGAAACACGGCGTCGATCTCTGTAGGATCGACGCCGGCCGTCGCGAGGTGTCGTTCGACCGTCGTGGTCAACAGCGAGAGCCGTGCGTCGAGAATGGCCGGCATGTCGGCTCGGACCAGCTCTTCCTTGATAATGATGTCGCGATCGGAAAAACGAATCATGGCGCGCTCGGCTCCCGTCGCGGCGATCTTGGCCCGCTCGACGGCTTTGATGACGGCGAAAGCGAGGTTGCGATCGATGAGCGCCAGCAGCCGCGCCATGGCCGGCTTGTTGTCCGAAAAAAACTGATAGGTCTTGAGCGCCTGCTGGATGTCTGCCCGCTTGAGGACCGACATCTTGTCCCACGAGCAGATGGTCCG
This sequence comes from Rhodothermales bacterium, assembly GCA_041738655.1. GTDB lineage: Bacteria > Bacteroidota > Rhodothermia > Rhodothermales > JAHQVL01 > JAWKNW01. The sequence continues at coordinate 7,059 of JBGSPJ010000315.1, forward strand.
GAAGATGTTGGGGGGCACGGGCAACCACTTGCCGTACGATTCGTACAGCGCCCCGTAACCGAAATAGGCCACGATCCGGGCCCACATGATCTCGGCGTCGAAGTCGTCGCCGCCCAACTTGACGCCGGCCGTGCTCTGGATATCGCCGCGGCGATCCGTTTCGTGGATGCGGGCGGGGTCGAGACGCATGATGCAAAAATCCGACGTGCCACCGCCCAGGTCGGCCACATAGACCGTCCGCGGGCGGTCGATCTGCTGTTCGTAGTCGATCGCCGCGGCGATGGGTTCGGGCTGGAGGAAGATCTCCTCGAAGCCGGCCATCCGCGCCGCGCGTGTCAGCCGCTCCTCAGCCAGGGCATCACGGGAGGCGTCTTCCGAGAAATAGGTCGGCCGGCCCAGGACGACGCGTTTTGTATCCACGCCGAGGTACGCGTCGCACTGCTGCTTGAGGTAGCCGATGAAGTGGGCGATGAGCGCCTCGATCCGCACGCGCTTGTTGTGGATCGTGATGTCCGCCAATGAGGGTTCGGGCAGGGCCGATTTAATCGACTTGAGAAAACGTCCTTTCATCCCGGAGCGCGCGTACTCCGCCACGGCCCTGGAGCCCAGGAGAAACTCGCCACCCTGCCCATCGGGGAAAAAAAGCGCGCTTTCGATCGACGATTCGACACTGGCCGGCAGATCGACCAAGCGGCCGGCCTGCCTATCGAACACCTGGATGACCGAGTTGGAGGTGCCAAAATCGATTCCGTAAACGAACTGCGACATGGAAAAGGCAAAAGGAAAAAGGAAAAGGGGAAAAGTCAAACGCAGGACATGCCGCCGTGCACCGGTAAAGACACGATACTTCGTGTCTAATCCATGCGCACGTCCGTCACATCCGTTCATGTAAGCGCGAGAATGGCGGCCTTGAACCGGTCGGCGAGAGCCTGGGCTTCGGCTTCGGTGGCGGCCTCCGCATAGATCCGAACGATGGGCTCCGTGTTGGATTTTCGGAGGTGGACCCAGCCCTCGGCGAAATCGATCTTGAGGCCGTCCACCGTCGATATCCGATCGTTTTTGTACTGATCGGCGAGGCGGGCGAGGACGATATCCGGATTCAACGCACCCAGCGGCAGCCGGTCCTTGACGATTGCGTACCGCGGAAGCCGGTCGCGGAGGGCGGACATCGCGATGTCTTCGTCGGCCAGGTGTTGGAGGACCATCGCGACACCGACAAGCGCGTCGCGGCCGTAGTGGAGTTCCGGCACGATCACGCCGCCGTTGCCTTCCCCTCCGAGGACGGCGCCGATCTCCTGCATTTTATCCACCACATTGATTTCGCCGACGGCGGCGCGGTGCACCTGCTGGCCGTGCCGGCGGGCCACATCTTCGATGGCCCGCGAGGAGGAGAGGTTCGTCACAAACGGCCCCGAAGCGTGTTTCCAGAGGAAGTCGGCCGCGATGACCTGCGTCAGCTCCTCGCTCATGTAGACGCCACCATCGGCGACCAGAGCGAGGCGGTCGGCATCCGGGTCGACGGCGATTCCGAGGTCGGCGCCTTCATCCGCCACACGCTGCATGAGACCGGTGAGGTGCCCCGGCAGCGGCTCCGGGTTGTGCGCGAAGAGCCCGTTTGGTTCACCGTTGAGAAGGAGTATGTCCGCCTCGGCCAGTCCGAGGCGTTTGAGGAGTGCCGGCAGGGCCACGGCGCCCACCGAGTTCACCGCATCGATGACCACCCGGAAACGGCGGCGGGCGATGGCGGCCGGCTGGATGTAGGGCAGCGCGAGGATGGCGTCGATATGGGCATCGAGGTAGTCGTGCCGGCGGAGCGAGCCGATAGCGTCAAAGGCCACGGTCGGCGAGCCGGGGGCATCC
>JBGSPJ010000316.1:0-14598 GCA_041738655.1 Rhodothermales bacterium
CAAATTGATGCGGGAACTGACGAAGACGGACGTGCTCATACTCGACGATTGGGGGCTGGCGCCGGTGTCTGACCGGGCGCGCACCCTGCTGCTCGAGGTGCTCGACGACCGACATGGTCATAGCTCCACCATCGTAACCAGTCAGTTGCCCATCGAACACTGGCACGCCACGATCGGCGAAGCCACGATTGCCGACGCGATCCTCGACCGGCTTGTACACAACGCTCACAAGATCGAACTTACCGGAGACTCCATGAGACGAAAACGCAGCAACCTCACCAAACCACCCTCCCACACCGACGACAATTAACGCCCGCCGACAGGCGCTTCCAGGGTGGCCGAATACGGTCGGATTACGTGGCCGAATAAAATCGGATTATGTGGCCGGAATCGTCGGAATACACAATTACATCCAGTGGCTATGGGCACCCTTGATCGCGGCGGAACTCGACGCATTGCGAGAGAACACATGATGGGGCAGCAAAGTGAAGGGGTTCGTTGCTGGTTTGCTCCAGAGGATATGAAAGGTGGTCGCATGTTCAACGTGAACCATAATTCCCGGCCGTCTTGCCTCACCTGGTAATGATACCGTTGTGCCCCATAATAACGTTACCAACAGCGTCTGAGTGAGAGGATTCTTCATTGCAAGGCAGAACCTCCAGGTTCACTAAGCATCCCTAAAAGTAAAAGCCGTAAGTCCCTGATTTCCATGGACTTACGGCTTCTATTTAGTAGCGGGGGCAGGATTCGAACCTGCGGCCTCCGGGTTATGAGCCCGGTGAGCTACCAGCTGCTCCACCCCGCGATGTAGGGTGATTAGTATAAGGCCTTTACACCCCCGGGGCAACAAGAAGTGCCGTGAATTTAAAGCCTAGTTCGGGTGGCTTTTTTGTTAAGTCGGCCAGAAGCGCCCGCTGCCTGGCCGGCGATTCGTACTTTTCGCCCCGTCCTCGCACCCCAATCACCTCCCCGCATGGCCATCCTCCACCCGTTTCGCGCCCTCAGACCCCGACCCGATCTCGCCGAACGCGTCGCCTCCGTACCTTACGACGTCATCAATACGGACGAAGCCCGCGCCCTGGCCGACGGCAACCCGCACAGCTTCCTCCACGTCATCCGCCCTGAAATCGACCTTCCCGCCGGCACGGACGAACACGATGACGCGGTTTATGCCCGCGGCGCGGCCAACCTCCTGGCGTATGCCAAAAGCGAGGCGGCCATCCAGGAGGCGGAGCCGGAGCTCTACGTCTACCGCCTCGTCATGAACGGCCGCTCGCAGACGGGCGTCTATGGCTGTGTGTCGGTGGCGGACTACGACGACGACACGATCCTCAAACACGAAAAAACACGCCCGGACAAGGAGGCCGACCGCACCCGCCATATCCTCACTCAACATGCTCACGCGGAACCGGTGATGCTCACCTTCCGGGACTCGCCCGAGGTGGCCGCCGGCATCGAACGCGCGATGGCCGGAGCGCCGCTTTACGACTTCACGGCGCCCGACGGCATCCGCCATACGATCTGGCGCGTGTCCGATACCCACGCGATGGTCGAGGCCTTCGCCCGCATCCCCAACCTCTACGTGGCGGATGGCCACCACCGGTGCAAAGCCGCCAGCCTGGCCGCATCCGCGGTCGAGGCGGCTGGCGGCGCCACAACCGATGAACACTATTATTTCCCGGCCGTCCTCTTCCCGATGGGGGAGATGGCTATCCTGCCGTATAATCGTATCGTCTACCGCCTCGGCATGACGCCGCCGGCGTTCCTCGAAAAACTCGCCGCCGCCATGCCGCTTCGCCCGGCGCGCGGAAACACGCCCCGACACCCGGGCGATATCAGTATCTACCTGGCCAGCTCGTGGCACGAGGCGACGCTGCCGACCACCCAACGTGCGACGGTAGCCGACACGCTGGATGTCGCCCGCCTCGCCGAGCACATCCTGGAGCCGATTCTGGGCATCACGGATCCCCGTACGGACCCCAATATGTACTTCGTCGGCGGCATCCGAGGCGCGGCGGAGCTGGAGCGGCTGGTGGATACGGGCAAAGCCGCGCTGGCGTTTTCGATGTACCCGACGAGTGTCGCCGAACTTCTCGCCGTGTCGGACGCCGGCCTGCTCATGCCGCCCAAGTCGACATGGTTCGAACCCAAGCTGCGGAGCGGGCTGCTCGTGCACACGTATTAATATGCCCATGACCATCATGCTCGCCGATATGCTCCCGGCCTCCTGTACGGAGCGTCTTGAACGGGCCGGCCATACGGTCCATCTCGCGGCTTCGCTCAAAGGTGATGCGCTCATCGCGGCGATCGGCGCCAAACAGCCGACGGTGCTGGTTGTTCGCTCGACCAAGGTGTCGGCGGCGGCCATGGACGCCAGCCCCCCGCTCGCGCTCATCGGCCGCGCCGGCGCGGGGTTCGATACGATCGACGTCAACGCCGCCTCCGAACGCGGCATCTTTGTCGCCAACTGCCCGGGCAAAAATGCGGATGCGGTGGCCGAGCTGGCCATCGGACTCATGTTGGCGCTCGATCGCCGGCTGCCGGACAATGTCAGCGACGCCCGCGCCGGCGCCTGGAATAAAGGCCGTTATGGCGAAGCACGCGGACTCAAAGGTCGCACGCTCGGCCTCATCGGGATGGGCAACATCGGGCAGCGCGTCGCGGCTATCGCCGCGGCGATGGGGATGCATGTCGTGGCCTGGAGCCGCTCGCTCACCGAGGCTTCGGCCGAGGCGTACGGGGTGACGCGGTGCATGAGTCCGCTCGACGTGGCGGCGACGGCGGATGTCGTCAGCCTCCACGTCGCGTCTACGTCGGACACCCGCCACCTTGCGAACCGGGTCTTTTTTGAGACGATGAAGCCGGGTGCCTTTTTTATCAACACAACTCGCAGTTCGGTGGTGGATGAGGAGGCGCTGGCCTGGGCGATGGACCACCGCGGCATCCGCGCGGCGCTCGATGTGTTCGAGGGCGAGCCGGCCGGGAAGGACGGTGCGTTCTCGCACCCGCTCGCAAGCCATCCAAACCTCTACCTGGCTCACCACATCGGGGCGTCGACCGAACAGGCGCAAGATGCCATCGCCGAAGAGGCCATCCGCATCATCGAGGCCTACGCGGCCAATGGCGACGTACCCAATTGCGTGAACCTCGTGGACCGCTCGCCCGCGACGCACCTGCTCACCGTACGCCATCTGGACAAAGTGGGTGTGCTGGCCAATGTGCTGGATGTCGTCCGCAAAGCCGGCTGGAACGTTCAGGAAATGGAGAACCTGATCTTCTCCGGTGCTAAAGCCGCCTGCGCTCGGATCCGGTTCGTCGGCTCCCCGAGCGAGCCGCCTCTTGAAACCATCCGCAACCTGCCGGATATCCTGGCGGTAAATGTCATTGCTTTGTAACCCCGGATGAATCCGGGGTTGCTTAAGGTTCGAAGTGTAAGGTTCAATGCCTTCTCTTTGAACCTCGAACCTTAATCCTTGAACCTATTTCCATGCCTCATCGCCTCCATAATTTCTCAGCCGGCCCCGGTACCCTGCCTGAATCGGTCCTCCTTGAAGTCCGCGACGAACTGCCCGAGTACAAAAACATCGGGTCGTCGATCATGGAAATCAGTCATCGCGCAAAGGAGTACGCCGCGATCGAAGCGTCGGCGCGGGCCAGCCTGCGCCGGCTACTCGGGTTGTCGGACGACTGGCACATCCTCTTCCTGCAGGGTGGAGCTTCGATGCAATTTTACCAGGTGCCGCTGAACTTCCTGCCGGCCGGCGGGAGTGCCGACTATCTGGTGACCGGCACCTGGGCGTCGAACGCGTACAGGCAGGGCGCGCTGGTTGGCGCGGTGAAACAGGCCGCCAGCAGCAAGGACCGCAACTTCTCCTACATACCTGCGCCGACCACCTGGCAGCTTGATCCGAAAGCGGCCTATCTCCACTATACCTCGAACAATACGATCTTCGGCACGCAGTTTCATGAGGAGCCACAGGTCGACGTCCCGCTGGTGTGCGACGCCTCCAGCGACTTCCTGAGCCGGCCGCTGACGCTCGACCGGTATGGGCTGATCTACGCCGGGGCGCAGAAAAACATCGGGCCCGCCGGCGTCACGGTGGTCCTGGTAAAAGATGCGTTCCTCCAGAATCGCAACCCGAACCTGCCCGTCATGCTCGACTACGGCATCCACGCGGCCGACCTGTACAATACGCCGCCCGTGTTTGCTATCTACATGGTCGAGAAGGTCCTCCGCTGGCTCGAAGGCCTTGGAGGCGTTCCAGGTATCCAGAAACAAAACGCCGAAAAAGCAGGCAAACTCTACGCCCGCATCGACGCCACGGACTTTTACCGCGGCACGGCGGACCGTGCCGACCGTTCCGAGATGAACGTCTGTTTCCGCCTGCGCGACGAAGCGCTGGAGGACGAGTTTGTTAAACGCGCCGAAAAGGAAGGCCTCCTCGGCCTCAAAGGCCATCGCTCTGTCGGCGGCATGCGCGCCTCGATCTACAACGCCTGCCCGGTTGCCTCGGTGGATGCGCTGGTGGATTTCATGGATCGGTTCGAGCGGGGATAAAGGGGTTTAAGACTTAAGGTTCGAGGTTTAATGTGGTGAGACGGGACATTCCCTTAAACCTTAAACCTCGAACCTTAAACCATCTTTAAGGAATCTCCTTACATCTTTATCCTCCGGCCGTTGTATTCTTCGGGCGTTCGAGTCTATGTACTGAACCCCACGGTAGTTATGGCATTTACGATTGGCGTTCCCGCGGAGACCGCACCAGATGAGCGGCGCGTGGCCCTGGTGCCCGAGGTGGTCGGGCGGTTGGTGAAGAAGGGCATGGAGATCATCGTCGAGGCCGGCGCTGGGGCCGGTTCGTATCACGACGATGCCGCCTTTACGGCAGCCGGCGCGCGGATTGGCACCCGGGCGGAGGCATTCGGGGCCGACCTGGTGCTGAAAGTCGCCCCGCCCACCGATGCGGAGGTCGGGATGCTCCGCGAAGGGGCGATTTTTATCGGATTTCTGAGCCCGCTCGATTCCCCGCGGGTTTCCCGCGCCCTGGCGGCCAGGAAGGTGACTGCCTTCAGCACTGAACTGGTACCCCGCATCTCGCGCGCCCAGAAGATGGACGCCCTGTCGGCCATGAGTTCCGTCGCCGGCTACAAGGCCGTGCTCAAGGCGGCCGAGGCGCTGCCCAAGTTTTTCCCACTCCTGACCACGGCCGCCGGCACAGTCAAACCGGCCAACGTACTCATCCTCGGCGCCGGTGTCGCCGGGCTGCAGGCCATCGCCACGGCCCGCCGACTGGGCGCTAAGGTGTGGGGGTATGACGTGCGGGACGCGGTGCGCGAGGAGATCGAAAGCCTGGGCGCGACGTTTGTCCAGCTCGAGCTCGAGACGGCCGGCTCACAGGACGCCGGCGGGTACGCAAAAGCCCTCGCCGAGGAAAAGGCGCGCCGGCAGACCGAGTTGCTGGTGCCGCATATTGGCTCTTCGGACGTGGTGATCTCCACGGCGCTCATTCCGGGCCGGCGCGCGCCGCTGCTCATCACCGAGGACGCCGTGAAGGCGATGAGCCCGGGTTCGATCGTCGTCGACCTTGCCGCGGCCAACGGGGGCAACTGCGCCTTCACCGAACCCGGAAAGACGATCGTCAAACACGGCGTCACCATCATGGGCCCCACCAACCTGCCCGCCGAGATGCCGGTGCACGCCAGCCAGATGTACGCCCGCGTGCTAATGGCCATGATCCTGGATTTCTACAAAGATGGGGCGTTCCAGCTGGATTTTGGGGACGACATCATCAAGGGCGCCTGCGTCACCCACGCCGGCGAGGTCGTCAACGAGCGGGTCAAAAACCTGTTGGCCGCCTGATCGTCCGTTTCGTCATTCGTTTATCCCTACCGCCATGTTAGAGAATCTGATCATCTTCGTGCTGGCCTCCTTCATCGGATTTGAAGTGATAAGCAAGGTCCCACAGACGCTTCATACGCCGCTTATGTCCGGCACCAACGCCATCAGCGGCATCACGATCGTCGGCGCCCTCGTCGCGGCCGGCATGGTCGGTGGCTCCGCGGCGAAATGGCTTGGGTTTGCGGCCCTCATCGTGGCCACGATCAACGTCGTCGGCGGCTTTCTGGTGACGGATCGGATGCTGCAGATGTTTAAGAAGAGGGTTTAAGGTTCAGGGTTCAAGGTTCAACGAGTTTGAACAATTCACCTTGAACTTCGAACCTTAAACGTTAAACCCTTTCCGTTCCCACCGCATTCTCCGTCTCACCATGATCGCTACCCTGATCGATCTTGCTTATTTGCTTGCCGCCTCGCTGTTCATCGTCGGCATGAAGCGTCTTCAGTCGCCATCGACGGCGCGGCAGGGCAACCGGTTGTCGTCGATCGCGATGTTGATCGCGGTACTGGCGACGTTGTTCGTCGCGGATATCCTGACGCCGGTCGAGATGTTGCTCGGCGTGGTGATCGGCGCCGGCATCGGGCTGGTGATGGCGCGGCGTGTGGAGATGACGTCGATGCCCGAAATGGTCGGGGCGCTCAACGGGCTCGGCGGGATCGGGTCGACGCTGGTGGCCGGGGCCGAGTTGATGCGGTATCTGGCGTGGGCCTCGGAGCCGGCTTCGGTGGCGGCCCCGTCGGCGCCGTTTGACGCGTCGATCGGCATCACCATCTTTCTGAGTATCCTTATCGGCACCGTGACGTTTTCAGGCAGCTTCGTCGCCGTGGGCAAGCTGAGCGGCAAGGTGAGCGGTAACCCCATCTCTTTTCCCGGGATGCGGGTGTTGACGCTCCTGATGGCCGCGGTCGTGGTAGCGGGGCATGTGCTGGCGGCATACGAGGCCGGCGTATTTCCGGCGCATTCCGACTGGTTGCTCTGGGCGGCCGGCGGGGTCGTGGTGGCGTCCCTTCTCCTGGGTATCCTGCTGGTCATCCCGATCGGCGGTGCGGACATGCCGGTGGTCATCGCCCTGCTCAACTCGTATTCGGGTCTGGCAGCCTCCGCTACAGGGTTTGTGCTCGACAATACGGCGCTGATCGTGAGCGGAGCGCTGGTGGGCGCCTCGGGGCTGATCCTTACCAAGATTATGTGTGACGCGATGAACCGCTCGCTCATCAACGTGCTGCTGGGCGGTTTTGGCGGGGATAGCGCGGCAGGCGCCGGCGAGTCGAAATCCAACTTCGAAGGCAAATCCGTCCGCTCCACCACGCCCGAGGACGTCGCGATCATGCTCAGCTACGCCGAAAATGTGATCATCGTCCCTGGATACGGCATGGCGGTCGCGCAGGCTCAGCACCAGGTGCGCGAGCTGGCCGACGTGCTGGAGTCCAAGGGCGTCACCGTGAAATACGCGATCCACCCCGTGGCCGGTCGTATGCCGGGCCACATGAACGTGCTCCTCGCCGAGGCCAACGTGCCCTACGACAAGCTGTTTGAAATGGACGACATCAACGGCGAGTTCGACAACACGGATGTGTCGCTGATCATCGGTGCGAACGACGTCGTGAACCCCGCCGCGCGGCACGACAAATCCAGCCCGATCTACGGCATGCCCATCCTGAACGTCGACAAGTCCCGCAACGTCGTCATCCTCAAACGGAGCATGCGGCCTGGCTACTCCGGCGTCGAAAACGAGCTATTCTTCTACGATAACGCCCAACTCCTCTTTGGCGACGCGAAGGATTCGATCGTGAAGCTGACGAATGAGGTGAAAGCGGTGGATTAAGGCAAAAGGGAAAAAATAAAAGGCAAAAGTGTAAAGGCAAAAGGGACACTCTTCTTTTGCCTTTACACTTTTGCCTTTACAGAGTCGTTTTTTCTTCAGCTTCTACCGTAGCGGCCGGCGCCTGGGAAATGCGGATGTTGCGCGCGATGAGGCGGGGCAGGAGGTAACTCAGGCCGAGGAACGAGATCCCGAAGCCGAGGAAGAGGATGACGCGGACGAGGGGGTCGACGGTATCCAGGTCGAACAGGAAAAATTTAGAGAGGGTGAGTCCCAGCGTCCCGATCGCGACCCGGCGGAGGAGCAGCGCCCGATTCCAGTAGGAGAAGGCAAAGAGGATGATGCCGTAGCCGGTCCAGATCGCCGTCACCAGCGCCTCGCCGCCGTAGAGCGAGCCCACTTCGCGGTAGACCCATCCCAGAAAGAGGAAGTGGGCGCAGAGGAGGTAGATGAGGTACATCCAGGAGCGCCGGAGTGTGGGCGCCATACTCGCGCAGAGGATGAGCACGGCGAATTCGCTGAGCGCCGGCAGGTTCGTCACCGGCGCGCCTTCGACATCCACATTCAACAACCGCATCGTCAGCCATGAGATGACGATCAGGAAGAGGGCGTGGGAGTTGAAGGACATGATCCGGTCCTTCATCAGGCGCGCCACGTGGCGCATGACGGCTGCCGCCGAGGCGAGCGCCACGAGCAGCGCGTATTCCTTGAACAACAGGAAAAGCCCGATCACCAGAAGCATCGAAGAGGCAAATCCCTGCATCTGAGCAAGGTGATTCAGGTCACGACCGCGGATGTACAGGTAAAGAAAGCCGTAGATGGCGGCCGCTTCGAGGGCAATCCAGCCCCATAGAGTGTCTGAGAGATCCCAGATGAGCATGCTGAAGATAAACGTCAGCAAAGGCGTGGCTACGGAAAGGGGAAGGGCGGGGTGGTTAAAAAAGTAGCCCACGGCCCGCACGGGTGGCGGCGCCACGAAGCGATCGGGATTTCGCGCCCGGAGGATGCCGCGAAGCACTGGCATCGCCCAGAACAGCATCCAGTTGACCAGCACACCGGTGAGCAGCAGCCACCGGTCGGCGGCCACGGTCTCGAAGTACAGTCCCACGTTCAGGTAACAGAGGACGATGACGATCCATCCCCCGATCGCTGAAAGAAAGAGGAGGCTCCGCCACCCGGTAAACCAGTAGATCGCGCCGGCCCCGATCAGGATGAGCGAAGTGTAGCTGATAATGCCAAACAGGTTGTCGCCCTGCGAGTGCATGATAAAAGGCGTCACCAGACCTCCGAATACGGCCAGAATCGCGACCACGGGGTCGTCTCTTTTGACCGAAAGCAGGAATGCGCCCACCGACACGGCAAACATACCAATGTAGGCGACCGGGTAGGGTACAAGGTAATAGAGCTGATAGGCGAGGAAGGCCGTCAGGTACAACGCGGCCACCCCGGTGCACAGGAGTACCTGCGCGAGACGGGTGCGCTTACCGTGTAGTTGGAAGCCAGTGAGCGTGAGGAATGAGCCGAGCGAGAGGCCGGACACCACGCGGAGCAGAGGGGAGAACCAGGCCTGATCGAGGAAATATTTGATGCCAAACGCGATGCCAAACAACACAAACGCGAGCCCGATCCGGTTCATCCAGATCTCGCCATTCAGCGCATACATCGGTCGCGTGCGCCGGGGCTGCTCTTTTACGCCGGCCGCTTCTGGCGGCAGCGCCGGCCGTACATCGGCCAGTAGCCGACTGTTTCCCGGGCGCGGATCCGTTCCTTCGTGGACCGGCGGTTTGCGCGGCGCCGCCGGCGGGCCACTGCTCGCCATTCGTTCCTGGAGCCGCGAAATGGTGTACTCCAGGTTCGCTACGGTCCGCTCGAGCTGCTCGATTCGCTTTTCGTATGATGGGTCCTGATTCGAACTCATAAGAATTGGGCGCGCGAGGTACCAGCGTGGAGTACCAGAGAAGGCACGATCAAGGTCGCGAGGCTGCGGATACCGAACGAATGCATGGATGGGCTTTTCTAGAAAGCGCCGAGCTATAGATGTGATCGATTCCGACCGTCAACATGGCGAACCTGCAAGACGTTCCGAGAACACGACCAATCGGGCAAACAGGGCAATCGGGCAATCGGGCAAGCAGGGCGCGGAAGCACGGTCTCCGGGAAAGCACCTGCGAGAGAACGTCCGTCGGACACCGGGGAGCGTAGCGCCTGCAAGGTAGCACGAAACGTACGCGTAATCCAGTCCTAACATTCGGATCGCCGCGCGGTTTATACCGTTCGCGCCCGAAGCACCGGCTCGAGGTAGCGCCATACCGTAGTCGCCACGATACGATGCCCCTCTGGGGTCGGGTGGATTCCGTCGGGCTGGTTCAGATGCGGCACGCCGCCGACGCGGTCGAGCAGGAACGGGACGAGGTGGGTGTCGTGTTCGTCGGCGATTTCGGGAAAGATCTCGCGGAAGCGTTCCGTGTAGAGCTGGCCCAGGTTGGGCGGCATTTGCATGCCGGCCAGGACGATATCCACTTCGGGGTACCGGGCGCGCGTACGTTCGATGATCGCCACGAGGTTCGACTTGGTCGCCTCAGGCAGCGTGCCTCGCAGCCCGTCGTTGCCGCCCAGTTCGAGGATCAACACATCGACCCGCTGCCGAAGGAGCCAGTCAATCCTGCCCAACCCGCCGGCCGTCGTCTCGCCGGACACCCCCGCGTTCACTACCTCGAACGCCAGCCCGGTCGAGTCGATCATCTGCTGCAGCCGTGCCGGAAACGACTCTTCCGGCTCGACACCAAGCCCCGCGGCGATGCTGTTGCCTACTACGAGGATGGTTTGTTTCTCCACGCCGGCCGGCGCGGTGGCAACCTCGGCCGGCGCCGGCGCGACTTCCTCCGAACCACCGCAGGCTGCGGTGAGGAGAAGGAGGGGGAAGATGAACCCGAAAAGGCTACTTTTTTTCATGTTCTGGGATCTCATGGTGTGCTGGCGCTTTCCTTACCCCAGTGGAATGGACCATGTTTCAGCCAGGAGCCATATGCAAGGGACGCCCGTCCTCGAATTGATCGACATCGGAAAGACGTATCAGAGTGGCGGCCGCCCGCTTACCGTGCTCAGGGATGTATCCTTTACGCTATATGAAGGGGATACCTGCGCCATCGTGGGCCCCTCCGGAAGCGGAAAAACGACGTTGCTGGGTCTCTGTGCCGGCCTTGACGCACCCTCCACGGGCACGATCACGCTCTGCGGGGTCGATATCGGGCGGCTGAGCGAAGACGAACGAGCCGCCGTGCGTAACCAGCAGGTCGGCTTCATTTTCCAGTCGTTCCAGCTGATCCCCACACTATCCGCCCTCGAAAATGTGATGGTCCCGGCCGAGCTCCGGGGGGACCGCCAGGCCGCCGGCCGCGCCCGCGACCTGCTGGCGCAAGTCGGCCTCGGCGATCGCATGCACCACTACCCGAAACAGCTTTCCGGCGGTGAACAACAACGCGTCGGCATCGCGCGCGCCTTCATCAACCAGCCGCGCATCTTGTTTGCCGACGAACCCACCGGCAACCTGGATTCCGACACCGGCGCCGTCATCGAAGGACTGTTGTTCGACCTCAACGCCCGCGCCGGCACCACGCTCGTCCTCGTCACCCACGACATCGATCTCGCCAGCCGCACCGAACGCATCCTCCGCCTCCGCGGCGGCGCCGTGGTTTCGGACACGAAGAAGGAAGAAGTGATTAGCGAATAGTGAATAGCGATTAGCGATTAGCGATTTGTGCTCAAGGGTGGGGTTTGGCGATAGGCTAGGAGGCCAGCTTTTACTTTTCATTTTTCACTTTTCATTTTTCACTTTATGAAGTGGATCTTCACCATGGCCTTGCGAGACAGCCGCGGCAGCCGCCGGCGGTTGCTGTTGTTCGTGTCGTCCATGGTGCTGGGGGTGGCGGCGCTGGTGGCCATACGCTCCTTTGGCGATAACCTGGAGCGGGCGGTGGACAACGAGGCGTCGGCGCTGTTCGGGGCGGACATGAGCCTTGAGCGGGGCGGGCCTTTTAGCGAGGCCACCGAGGCGCTGATCGATTCGCTCGGGGGCAAGCAGGTGCGGCGCACGTCGTTTGCGTCAATGGCGTTCTTCCCCCGCGCACAGGCGGCGCGGCTGGCGACGGTTCGCGCCATCGATGAAGGGTATCCGTTTTACGGCGCCATCGAGACCAACCCGCCCGAGGCCGCCGGCTCGTACCATCGCGACGGCGCGGCGCTGCTGGACGGAGCGCTACTCGAACAGTTCGGGGTTGGGGTGGGCGACACGGTGCAGGTGGGGAGTGTGGCGTATCCGATCGCCGGCGAAATCATCAAAACCCCCCGCGAGTCCGCCGCGTTTGCACTGTTCAGCCCGCGCATCTTTATCCCTTCGGCCGGCCTGGACACCCTGCTGCTGCAGCGCGGCAGCAGGGCGGACTACGAGGTGTATTTCCTGTTTGAGGATGGGCGGGATGTCGAGCAGACAGCCGAATCCATCCGCCCGCATCTCGACGAGGAGCGGGTGGGCGTGGATACCGTGGAAGAAGTGAAGGACGACTGGAACGAGGGGCTCAGCAACCTCTACCGATTCCTGGGCCTCGTCGGGCTCGTCGCGCTGTTGCTGGGGGGCGTCGGCGTCGCCAGTACGGTGCATGTCTACATCACCCAACGAATCGAAACAGTCGCCGTGCTGCGGTGCATCGGCGCCCGATCTACGCCGACGTTCTTGATCTTTCTCGTCCAGGCCGGCGTGATGGGGGCCATCGCCGCCGCGATCGGCTGCGCGATCGGGGTCGGGATCCAGTACCTGGTGCCGACGCTGCTGGCCGAGGTGTTGCCGGTGACCGTCGCGGTGACGCTGTCGTGGCCGGCCATTGCCCTCGGGTTTGGCATCGGGTTCGGCGTGGCGGTGTTATTTTCGCTGCTGCCCCTGCTTGCCATTCGGGACGTTTCTCCGCTGCTGACGCTTCGGCGGTCCTACGAGGCTACCCCGTCGTCTGGCAGTGTCTGGGTGCGTCGTGGGATTTATGTGGTCATCGCGCTTGTCGTCGCCGGGCTCTCGATCGTGCAGGCGCCGGAGTGGGAGGTCGGCCTCGGGTATGCGGCGGCGGTCACGATCGTTTTCGGGCTGCTGACTCTGGTGGCCAAGGGGATCATTCATTTCGCGCCGCGTCTGATGCCGGCGAGCTGGTCGTATCCCTGGCGGCAGGGCCTCTCGAATCTGTACCGGCCGAACAACCAGACCCTCATGCTCATGCTCGCGCTGGGTCTGGGTACGTTCCTGATCATGACGTTGTATCTGGCGCAGCAGACGCTCATGGCGCAGATCCAGGTCGCCGGAGGCGAGGGCCGGCCGAATACGGTCTTGTTTGATATCCAGAAGGAGCAGATCGCCGGCGTGCGCGAGATCGTGCAACGGGAGGGGTTGGAGGTCATCGAAGAGGTGCCTATCGTCACGATGCGGTTGGCTCGGGTAAAGGATGTCGATGTCGAGACCACGCGGCGGGATACAACGCGTCAGCGAGGGGGATGGGCGTTGCGACGGGAATACCGGTCGAGCTACCGCGGGGCGCTGAACGATGCGGAAACGCTGGAGGCCGGAGCCTTCATCGGCGCCGTCGACCCCGGCGTGTCGATCGTCCCGATCAGCGTCGAGCAGGATCTGGCCAGTGAACTCAATGTCGGCCTCGGCGATACGCTCGTGTGGGATGTGCAGGGCCTGCCGATCACGACGTACGTGGCCAGCTTGCGATCGGTGGACTGGCAGCGGTTTCAGACGAACTTCTTTGTCATCTTCCCCGAAGGCGTGCTCGAAGCGGCGCCGCAGTTTTTTGTGATGTTGACCCGAACGGCCGGCAATGTCGAGGCCGGCTCGCTTACGGCGGCATTGTTTAACGGCTACCCGAACGTCTCGTCGATCGATTTGACGCTGGTGCTGAATATCTTCGATACGATCTACGAGCGGATCGCTTTTGTGCTCCGGTTTATGGCGCTTTTTAGCCTGTGCACGGGGATGATCGTGCTTGTGGCGGCCGTAACGGTGAGTCGCTTTCAACGCATCGAGGAGAGCGTGCTGCTCAAGACGCTGGGGGCGTCACGCCGGCAACTGATCCGAATCATGCTTATCGAGTACCTCTTCCTGGGCTTTTTTGCCACCGCGACGGGCATGCTGCTGGCCCTGGCCAGTAGCGCGGCGCTCGCCATCTTCGTATTCGATACCCCGTTCGTGCCGTCGCTGGGGCCGATCGTGCTCGTTGGCCTCTTCATCACCGGCCTCACGCTTGTCATCGGCCTGCTCAACAGCCGTGGCATCTACGCCCGGCCGCCGTTGGAGGTGCTGAGGGCGGAACGGTAGAACGTTGCGCGTTTAGACGTTGAACGTTTTTTCGTTTGATCGCCCCTTTACCGAAGCTGTAGTTTTCAACGTTCAAACGTTTAACGTTTAACGTTCAACGGATATGTCACCCGCCTCAAGCCCTTTGACAACGCGTCTGCGAGAGATCGAGGGGCGCATCGTCCGCGCATGCGACCGGGCGAAGCGCGAGCGGTCTTCGGTGACGCTGGTGGCGGTGACGAAGACCTATCCGATCGCCGTAGTCCGGGAAGCAATGGCCGCCGGCGTGCGTCATTTCGGCGAAAACCGGGTTCAGGAGCTGACGCAAAAAGTCCGCGAAATCCCTGGATCTCTCGGAAGCGACGAGGCAGTATGGCACATGATTGGACACATCCAGCGTAATAAAGTCCGAGACGTGCTCGCGTTCGCGGATGTTGTACACAGCGTCGACCGGCTCGAGCTGGCCGAGGAACTGGACGCGCGGGCCCGGGCCGCCGGCCGCCGCCTGCCCTGTTTCGTGCAGGTGAACGTGTCGGGCGAGG
>JBGSPJ010000351.1:0-3469 GCA_041738655.1 Rhodothermales bacterium
TCCCGGATCCCGCCGTGGTCTCGAACGACTTCATCGTCAAGGCGCCTATCGTGGGCACCTTTTACCGCGCCCCGGGCCCCGATTCCGGCCCCTTCGTCAATGTCGGCGACCGCGTCAACCCCGGCGATGTACTCTGCATCATCGAGGCCATGAAGCTGATGAACGAAATCGAGTGCGATGTTGCCGGCACGATCAAGGAGATCCTGGTTCAAAATTCCGAACCGGTCGACTTCGAGAAGCCGCTGTTTGTCATTGCGAAGGACTGAGCGTCGCAGCTCCCCACCCACCCACGCTAACGCCACACCGACGTGAAGAAGGTTCTCATCGCCAACCGGGGCGAGATCGCGCTGCGTATCATTCGAACCTGCCACGAGATGGGACTGCAGACGGTCGCCGTTTACTCTACGGCCGACCGGGACTCGCTGCACGTCCGCTTCGCGGATGAGGCCGTGTGTATCGGCCCTCCCCCGTCTCGCGAGAGCTACCTGCGCCACGCCCAGATCATCGCGGCCGCCGAGGTCACCGGCGCGGACGCCATCCATCCTGGGTACGGATTTCTCGCGGAGAACGCCGAATTCAGTGCGATCTGTAACGACCACGGCATCAAGTTCATCGGCCCTTCCGCCCGCACGATCACGCTGATGGGCGACAAGAGCCTCGCCAAGACGACCATGCGCGCCGCCGATGTGCCGTGTGTGCCGGGGTCCGATGGCGTGGTTCGAGACGTAAAGGAGGCCATCGAAATCGCCGCCAAAATCGGCTACCCGTTGCTCGTCAAAGCGAGCGCCGGCGGCGGCGGACGCGGCATGCGCGTGGTCCCCAACGAGAAAGACCTCCCCAACCTCTTTAACGCGGCACGGAGCGAAGCCGAGGCCTCGTTCGGGAACGCGGACGTCTACATCGAGAAGTTCGTCACCCAGCCCCGGCATATCGAGATCCAGCTCCTGGGCGACGGCCAGGGCACGGTGATCCATTTCGGTGAGCGCGAGTGTTCGATCCAGCGCCGGCACCAGAAGCTGCTGGAAGAATCTCCGTCCCCCATCGTCGATGAAAAACTGCGCGCCGCCATGGGCGAGGCGGCCGTCCGCGGCGCCGAATCAGTGAATTACGAAGGCGCCGGCACGGTCGAGTTTCTCGTCGATGCCAACCGCGACTTCTACTTCATCGAGATGAACACGCGCATCCAGGTCGAACACCCCGTCACCGAAGAGGTGACGGATAGCGACCTGATCGAGTACCAGATCCGTGTCGCCATGGGCGAGAAGATCCGTAAGCGCGACGTCCCGATGCAGGGGCACAGCATCGAGTGCCGCATCAACGCCGAAAATCCCTACAAGAACTTCAGCCCGTCCCCCGGCACGATCAAGACCTTCCATCCGCCCGGGGGCCACGGCGTCCGGCTCGACACCCACGTCTACACCGGCTACGTCATCCCGCCGTATTACGACTCGATGATCGGCAAGCTGATCGTGCGCGCACGCACCCGCGACCTGGCCATCAAGAAGATGCGCCGGGCGCTCGGGGAGTTTGTCATCGAAGGGGTGCAGACGACCATCCCGTTCCATCTGAAGTTGATGGACGACCCGCGCTTCCAGGCCGGCACGTTCGATACGCATTTCCTCGAAACATTCAAGCTCCAGGAAGGGGAATAAGCCGGCGGTTTCTTATTCTTCGCCCAGATCGTTTCATCGACCCCGATCGTTCCATCGACCCAGCCAGCGAGAGCATATCATGGATTTCCCAAAGGATCTACGCTACACCAAAGAGCATGAGTGGGTTCGGCTCGACGGCCAGACGGCCCTGATCGGCATCACGGACTTCGCCCAGAGCGAACTCGGCGACATCGTGTTTGTCGAACTCGAACCCGTTGGCTCCTACATCGAGAAGGACGCCGTCTTCGGCACCGTCGAAGCGGTCAAAACCGTCTCCGAGCTCTACATGCCGCTCTCCGGCCGAATTGTCGCCCTCAATGAGGACGTCCAGCAGAATCCGGAGCTCGTCAACGAGAGCCCATACGAAAAAGGCTGGATGATCCGCATCGAAGTGCAGGACGCCGCCGCGCTGTCCGGGCTGATGTCGTCGGACGATTACGCCGCGCTTGTCGGCTGAGCCTGGCCTGAATACCCGTAACGACTCTGTGCCGGGGGCGCTCCTGCCAGCGCCCCGCTCTATTTCATATCCCCCCGGTGAACTGGTTCTTTCAACCGTCGTAGTGACTTTGCCGTGACCATGCACCAGCGCATCATTATCCTGGACTTTGGCTCGCAGTTCACCCAGCTGATCGCGCGCCGCGTCCGCGAAGCGGGGGTCTACTCCGAAATTTATCCCTGCACGCTACCGATCGAAAAACTCGCGGCGATGCAGCCCCACGGCGTCATTCTCTCGGGCAGCCCGTGGTCCGTCTACGACGAAGGGGCGCCGAGGATCTCGCCCGAGATCCTCGCGATGACCCGCCCGGACGGCTCGCCGCTGCCCATCCTCGGCATTTGTTACGGGCTCTTCGCCATGGCCGACGTCACGGGCGGCAACGTGGCCCGGGCAGAACGCCGTGAATTTGGCCGGGCGGCCATCGAAGTGCTGGACGACTCCGATCTCCTGTACGGCGTGCCGACGGGGTCGACGGTGTGGATGAGCCACGGCGACCACCTGGTGACGCTTCCGGAAACCTACCAGCTGATCGGGAAGACGAGCAACTCGATCGCCGCGGTCCGTTTCCCGGGCGAAAACAAATTCGGCGTCCAGTTCCACCCGGAAGTCGCCCACTCGGAATACGGCCGGCAGATCCTCCAGAACTTTGTACTCAAGATATGCGGGTGCGACGGGGACTGGTCCACCCGCTCGTTCATCGAGGAAAAGACGGAAGAGATCCGCCGGCTCGTGGGCGACGAACACGTCATCCTCGGGTTGTCCGGCGGCGTCGATTCTTCTGTCGCCGCGGCGCTCCTGCACCACGCGCTGGGTAATCAGCTGACCTGCATTTTCGTCAACAACGGCCTCCTCCGCAAAGGCGAGTGGGAACAGGTGCAGCACACGTTCCGGGACCACTTCCACGTCCGCCTCGAAGCCGTGGACGCGACGACCATCTTCCTGGACCGACTGACCGGCGTGGCGGACCCCGAGAAAAAGCGCCGAATCATCGGCAACACGTTTATCGAGGTATTCGAGGAGGCGACAGACCGGATCACGCAGTCGCTCGGCCGGCGGCCGACCTTTCTCGCCCAGGGCACCCTGTACCCGGACGTTATCGAGAGCGTCTCGTTTAAAGGCCCGTCCGCTACGATCAAGACCCACCACAACGTGGGCGGGCTGCCCGAAAAGCTGAATTTTAAGATCCTCGAGCCGTTCCGCGAGCTGTTCAAGGACGAGGTGCGGGAGATCGGCCGGCTGCTCCAGCTGCCCGAGGACATGATCCGCCGGCACCCGTTCCCGGGCCCCGGCCTGGCCGTCCGCACCCTGGGCGCCGTCACCG
>JBGSPJ010000361.1:0-10938 GCA_041738655.1 Rhodothermales bacterium
GACGCCGGCCTGCTGCCGGTGATGCGGCTGGTCTCGCGCGTCGTCCACGTGAAAACCGTGCCGGCCGGCGACAGCGTCTCCTACGGCCGTACCTGGTTCGCGACCGCCCCCACCCGAATCGCCACGGTGGCCACCGGCTACGCCGACGGCTATCCGCGCGCGCTGTCGAACCGGGGGTTCGCCCACATCAACGGCCAGCCCTTTCGGATCGCGGGGACGGTGTGTATGGATATGACGATGCTCGACCTCGGCGCTCCCGATGGACCCGGAGCAGCGGTCGCCGCCAGCGACGACGTCATCCTTTTTGGACCCGATGGCCCCAGCATTTACGACGTGGCCGCATGGAGCGACCGCACGCCGTACGAGATTTTGTGTGGCATTTCCCCCCGCGTTCCCCGGTTCGACCGCTAGGCCGGCAAAATGGGCCGGCAAAAAATGAACGCTACTGGAAAACAAAAAAATGTATATTGTGAAGACGCCGCCGCCGGGCGACGTGCCTCCCGGCTCCCCGTGAACCCTCCCTGTGAACCCGTAGTACCACCACCCATCGACGACTCAACCCAGGCCCCAGATAGATAATCATGATCACGACCGACTCCTCCCAGATCAATGTACTCGTCGTTGACGACGAAGAAGATGTCGTCGAAGTTGTAAGCCATTTTCTGCAGCAGGAAGGATACACCGTCCAAACAGCTTTTGACGGCGAAGAGGCCCTCCAGAAGGCCAATCCCGACATCCACCTGATCCTGCTCGACGTCATGCTCCCCGGCCTCGACGGCTTTGCCGTCTGCCGGGCGCTCCGTTCCCGCGCCGAGACCGAAACCATCCCGATCATCTTTCTGACCGCCAAGGTGGAGGAGGAAGATCAGGTGCGCGGCCTCATGATGGGGGGCGATGATTATATCACGAAGCCGGCGTCGCCGCAGGTCATCATCGCCCACGTCAAGGCGGTGCTTCGCCGCACCGGGGTCGACGAGAGCCGGATGATCCACGTGAACGATCTCGCGATCTACGAAGACGAGTACCGCGCGACGATCGACAGCAAGGACCTGGGCCTGACCCTCACGGAGTTCGAGCTGCTCCGCTACCTCGTCCGCCACCCGCGAAAGGCTTTCACCCGCCAGCAACTGCTCGAAACCATCTGGAAAGACGCCATGATGGTGACCGAGCGGACCGTCGACGCGCACATCAAGAACCTGCGCGAAAAACTGGGCGGTTTTGCCCAGCATATCCAGACCGTGCGCGGCGTCGGCTACCGGTTCGTAGAAGACGAAGTGCCCCAGGAATAAATGACATGGCTACGGCGGCTTGCCTCCTGGATTGCGCTCGTTTTTAAGGAGGCGTGGTCTCTCGCCTATCCCAAACGGGCCCGGACGCAAACCTGGATGTTTCTCACGTTCGCGCTTTTTGTGGGCGCGGCCGTGTTCGGGGTGGGGCTCTACGCCGGTCTCGTCCTCAAAGGCCAGTTCGAAAACGCGACCAAACGCATGCTCCGCGACCAGGGCGTGCGTCTGGTCGCGGCACTCGTCGATGCCCCCAGCGAAGCCGACGCCTGGTTCGCCATGGATCAGGCCAGCCGGCTGCTCGACATGCGCATCATCGTGATGCGCGACGATACCCTGTTATTCGACGTCCGCGGCGAGCCGTTTAAACACAACATCCAGCTCCCGCCAGACATCGAGGGGATGCCGGTACTGCCGGGCCGGCTCGATTTTCAGGAACACCGGACGGAAGACGGCACTACCGTCCTCATCGGGGCGATGACGCCGCCGGATTCGCCCTACTCCCTCCGCCTCATCGTCCCTGAACCCCCACTCTACGCGCTGGTCAACCAGATGATGATCGCCCTCATCGGGGGCATGATCGCGACGTTTATCCTGACGCTCTTCGGCAGCTGGGTGGCCTCCCGCGAGGTCACCAAACCCCTCGAAGCCATCAACAAAAGCGCCAGCAGCATCAACGAGGGTAAGTTCGACCAGAAGATCTACGTCGACTCCCGCGCCGCGGAATTCCAGGACCTGGCCAAGAACCTGAACCGGATGTCCGACCGCTTCCGCGGGAAGATCGAGGACCTCCAGAACCTCGCCCGCCTCCAGGGCGAGTTCATCGGCAACGTCTCCCACGAGGTCCGCAACCCCATCTTCGCCGTCAGCGGCTACCTCGAGGCCCTCTCCTCCCCGAACCTGTCCCCCGATCAACAGAAACGCTACGCCCAGAAAGGCCTTGCGAACCTGGAGCGGCTCAGCAACCTGTTCAACGACCTGATCGAGATCGCCCGGCTCGAATACCGGGAGGATCTCATCAAGCCGGCCGTGTTCGACCTCCAGGAACTGGGGCTAGAAGTCGCCGAAATGCTGCGGCCCAAGGCGATCTCGAAAGAACTGGAGCTGGAAGTGGTCAACGCCCCACAGAGCGTGCTGGCGGACCGCGACCGCGTCCGCCAGGTGCTCGTGAACCTCATCGAGAACGCCATCGTTTATACCGACGCCGGACACGTCCGCTTCCGTTTCCGCCGGCGCGGCCAGAAAGTACGGCTCGAAGTGGTCGATACTGGCAGGGGGATCCCCGAGGAGCATCTGGAGCGTATATTCGAGCGGTTTTACCGCGTCGACCCGGACCGATCGAGAAAAAGCGGAGGGACGGGGCTCGGCCTGAGTATCGTCAAACAGATCCTGCTCGCGCACGACGAGCAGATCCACGTGGAGAGCACCCCCGGCCGCGGCACCCGATTCTGGTTTGATCTGCCCTACGCCGGCGAAAATACCGAACACGATGTCGACTAAGGCGTTCGTATGCGGCTTCAATTGGATTAACATTCTGTACGATTCGCATGGCCAAGTCCAAGACCGCCCCCGGTAAGACCACGCACAAACCGCTGGCGATCCACACGACCGACGGCGTGGATGCGTTAAACGGCACCCTGACGGTAGGCCTCGACGTGGCACCGCTGCAGCCGGCCGACTTCGAGCCAGCGACACTGCTCGGCATCTACCGCACGATGCTCACGTCGCGCCGGCTGGACGAGAAGATGATCACGCTGCTCAAGCAGGGCAAGGGGTTCTTCCATATCGGGTGCGCCGGCCATGAAGCCGCCCAGGCGGCCGTGGCGCTCTACTCGCGCCCGGGGGGTGACTGGTTTACGATGTATTACCGCGATATGTGCATGGCACTGTCGCTGGGGATGACCTCCCGCGAGATCCTGCTCGCCCACCTCGCCAAGGCCGACGACCCCAACTCGGGCGGCCGGCAGATGGCGGAGCACTTTTCGTCGGTCGAGCTCAACATCTTCCCCACTTCCTCGTCCGTCGGCGCACAGTTCCTACCGGCCCTCGGCGCTGGCATGGCCATCCAGCGTCAGAACCAGGACGGTTACTCCTACGTCTCCTGCGGCGAAGGCGCCACCTCCCAGGGTTCCTTTCACGAGGCGCTAAACTGGGCGGCCCGCATCAAGGCCCCGGTGCTGTTTTTTGTCCAGGACAACAAGTACGCGATCTCCGTCCCGGTGTCCGAGCAGACGGCCGGCGGCTCGCCCTATAAACTCGGCGCGGGCTACGAAGGCCTCGCGCGCGTGCGCGTGGACGGGACCGATTTCTTCAAGACGGCCGCCGTGGCCCGGGCAGCCATCGAATACATCCGCGCCGGCCATGGCCCCGCGCTGATCGTGGCGGATGTCGTCCGTCTCCTCCCCCACTCGTCGTCCGACAACCATATGAAGTACCGGACGCCCGAGGAGTTGGAGTTGGACCGCCAGATCGACCCCATCGCCCGTCTCGAACTGGCGCTCATTGAGGCCGGCATGCTCGACGAAGCCTCGATGGCCCGGATCCGCGAGGAGGTGCACCAGAGCGTCGACCAGGACGCCGTCTGGGCCGATGCCCAGCCGGATCCCGCGCCGGACACTGCCACCCGCCACGTGTTGTTCGAGGGTGAGGTAGACCTCGCCTACGAGGCATCGATCCCGGCAGGCGAACCCATCGTAATGGTGGATGCGATCAACCACGCCCTTCACGAGGAGATGGAGCGGAATCCCCGCGTGATCGTCTACGGGGAGGACGTCGCCGGCGGGAAAGGAGGCGTCTTCACCGCCACCCGCGAACTGACGGCCCGTTTTGGTGTCGACCGGTGCTTCAATTCGCCCCTCGCCGAAGACTCGATCCTCGGGACGGCCGTGGGCATCAGCGCGGCCGGCTTCAAACCCGTCGTCGAAATCCAGTTTGCCGACTACATCTGGCCGGCGCTCCAGCAGCTCCGTAACCAGCTATCCACCTTCCGCTACCGGTCCAACGGCACCTTCGGCGCCCCCGTTGTCGTCCGTGTCCCCTGCGGCGGGTACATCCACGGCGGGCTCTGCCATTCGCAGAACATCGAGGCCTTTTTTGCGCACATGCCGGGCTTTCTCATCGCCATGCCCAGCACCGCCGCCGACGCCAAAGGCCTCCTCAAAACGGCCATTCGCCTCCAGGACCCGGTCATCTTCCTCGAACACAAAGCCCTCTACCGCGCCGCGAACGCCCGCACCCCTGAACCGGATGCCGACTACCTGCTACCCTTCGGCAAGGCGCGCGTCGTCCAGGAAGGCACGGATCTCACCATCGTCACCTACGGCATGATGGTCCACCGCGCCGTGGCCGCCGCCAAAACGCTGGCCCGCGAAGGCGCTTCGATCGAGATCATCGATCTCCGCACGATCGTGCCGCTCGACAGCGAGACGATCCTCGCCTCGGTCCGCAAAACGAGCCGGGCGTTGGTTCTGTACGAGGATTGCGAGTTCGCCGGCTTTGGCGCCGAAATCTGCGCCCAGATCGCGGATAAAGCGTTTGAACACCTCGACGCCCCAGTACGTCGCGTGGCCGGCGCCTTCACCCCGGTCCCCTTCGCCGACCCGCTCGAACGCGCCGTCCTCCCGCAGGACCAGGATATCCTGGATGGGATGCGGGCGATGCTGCAGTATTGATGCGCTGAGCGTCTCGAGCTCCATGTACTCCCGCTCGAAGCGCTGGAACTTCGAGCGGCATAAGGTCGAGGTCCGAATGTCATCCTGAACGTAATGAGGGATCTTCGAGTGGCATACGGACAAAAGTTGGCGCAGCTCTTCAGGGTCGCACCGGCCGGACAGTGTGGGCTTTACCTCAGGTTCTACCGGTTTAAGATCCCTCGCTAGCGCTCAGGAGGACATGCCCCATTATGTCGTAGATATTGGGGATCGTCCCCGGGGCAGTATTGCCGGGTCTTTGCGCATTTTCTGGCACACCTATTGTCGATGGGCCAGCGCATAGATTTGTAAAAACCGGGTTATGATCGCGCACACGAGTTTTCATTTCATCACACACCCAGATTCGAACCGTACGGCGTGGATTTCCACCCTCATCGTTCTGGCCCTATTCGGGATTTTGGCACCGACGCCGGCTCGGGCCCAGGCCTGGCCGGCCTCAAAAGGGACCTTTTACACCAAACTCACCCGAAGCGACATCCGCGCGGCGGACCAGTACACGTTTGACGGGCGCCGGGGAGATTTCATCGACGGGGTCGCCGGCAACGCGTTTGTCGACGAGAGTTATCATCTCTACACCGAATGGGGCCTGCTCCATAACCTCACGCTGGTGCTATCGGTCCCGTTCAAGCAACTGGCCGTGCATGACCTCGCGTTCCGGTATGAGACGTCCGCGATCGGTTCGGCGAGCGTCGGGTTTCGGTTCGGCCTTTTTCCCTTGCTCGGCATCCGCCCCTCGGCCGTGTCGATGGCGATGAACCTGGGCGCGACGGTGCCCACAGGCTACACCCGCAATCTCACCCCCAGCGCGGGCTCCGGACAGGTGGATGCCCACGCGTTGATCGGCATCGGGCTCAGCTTCTGGCCCACGGCGGCGTACATGCAGGCTACGGGTGGATACCGGTACCGATCCGACTACTACAGGTTCTCGAAGGCCGTCGCCTGCAACGCCGGCGTCGATCTCTTCTGCATCCGCGACGCACAGCCCGCGTTCGGCGACGAGTGGCTCTTCCAGGCCGAAGCCGGCCTGACGATGCTCAGCGGCACCTTCTTCGTCCAGGCCCTCGGCCAGGGCGTCTGGTCCGTCGAGACCCCCACCATCGGCTTCACCGCCCTCAACCCGATCCCGACACACCAGCGCTATATCAAAGCCGGCGCCGGCCTCACCATCTACCCGTTTAAACTCACCCGCGCGTTTCGCTTCGAAAACGTAGGCTTCGGGGTCCAGGCGTTTATCACGCCGTACGGACGCAACACCATCGACTCGCAGGACTTTTTCTTCGGGATCGACTTCCACGGCGATTATTCGCGCAAACGTTCATGAACGATTCTCCAGGGCGCGCCGATGTATCGCGCCGCACGTTTGTCGCCCGGCTCGGCACGGCCGCGCTCGGCATCGCTCTCGCCCCGATGGTGGGCTGCGAGACCAACAGCGTCGCGCCCTTTGTCGAGGGCACCGACATCCCCTTTCTGACCCCGCTCACCGATCCCAACCCGGACCGCGCGTTTTACGTGCAGTACGGGGCGGATGGGACGGTGGAGAACTGGGCCGGCCCGCGCCAGATCGCCCGCGATACCTGGGGTCTGACGATCGAAGGCCTCGTGGCGACGCCCCGCACGTTCTCGTACGCGGAGCTGCTCCGGTTCTCGGGCGAGGCGGTCCGGATCGTCAGCACCCTGCGCTGCATCGTGGACAGCACGTTTGTCCCGGGCCTCATCGGCACGACAGTGTTCACGGGCATCCCGCTCCGGCTCGTGCTCGAGGCCGCCGGCGTGGACGCCGCGGCGCGCCGCATCCACATCTACGGCGCCGATGGCTTCACGAACAACCTCCGCGTCCTAGAGGCGATGGGGCCGTTTGCCGCTGAACAGGTAGAACCCCTGCTCGTCTACCAGATGGGCGACGCCCCGCTCACGCCGGATCACGGCTTCCCGGTCCGTCTTCTGGTGCCCGGACAGTACGGCTACAAAAGCGTCAAGTGGATCACCCGTCTCGAAGCCACGGCCGACGACACCGCGTTCGGAAGCTACCAGCAGGCCCTCGGGTACACCGACGACGGGCGCGTGCAGGTGGTGAACAAGGCGACCAATCCGCTCCGCAACGCCCAGCTATCCGCCGGCCCCGTCGCTATCTTCGGGTATGCCCTGAGCGGGATGGCCGGCATCGAACGCGTGGAGGTTTCCATTGACGACGCCCCATTTGCCGCCGCGACACTCGTCGATCTCGCTGGCGTACTCAGCGCCAACCCCACGCTCCGCTCCACCCTCCAGGTAGACAACGCCACCCGCTTCCCCTATCCGTACCGCGGCGTCTGGGCCCTGTGGCAGTACGCGTGGACGGCCACCGCCGGCGCCCACACCATCCGCATCCGGGCCGTCGACCGCGCCGGCAACACCCAGCCCGAAACCGATGAAGTCGTCGAGGATGGGGAGAATCCGGTGTTTCGGATCAATGTGACGGTGACATGAGTCATCCCGGCTCAAGTCCCATGCGCGTCACAGAGATGCAATGACGTAACAGATTGGCGTTATTCGCACCATAAAACATGTTGTCACCCCGGACTTGATCCGGGGCCCAGCCAGATTGCAATCCGATTGGATCCCGCATCAAGTGCGGGATGACAACGCGCGATAGGCGGTTCAACGTTAAACGCCTATCAACGCCCGGTCCAGGTCTTCGATCAGATCCTCGACATCCTCGATCCCCACCGATAACCGGATGAGGGAATCGCTCAGGCCGTTTTTGATCCGTTCTTCGCGTGGGATCGAGGCGTGCGTCATCGAGGCCGGGTGGCCGATGAGGCTCTCTACCCCGCCGAGGCTCTCGGCCAGGGCAAACACCCGCGTCCCGGAGAGCACCTTGAAGGCGTTCTCGACGGAGTCCGCCGCCAGCGTGAACGACAGCATCCCCCCAAAATCCTTCATCTGCTTTTTCGCTATGGCGTGCCCCGGGTCATCGGACAAACCGGGGAAATAGACGTGCCCGACCTTGCGGTGCCCGGCGAGGAAGCCGGCGATGGCGTGCGCGTTGGCGCAGTGCTGGCGCATCCGGATGTGCAGCGTCTTGGTGCCGCGCAGGTTCAGGAAGCAGTCCATGGGCCCCGGGACGGCGCCGGCGCACTTGACCTGAAAGCGGAGTTTCTCGTTCCAGTCGTCCCGGCTGGTGCAAACCACCCCGCCGATGAGGTCCGAATGCCCGCCGAGGTATTTGGTGGACGAGTGCAGCACGAGGTCGGCCCCGAGTACCAGCGGCTGCTGGAGGTACGGCGAGGCGAAGGTGTTGTCGACGGCCACATCGATCCCGTGCGCCTTGCCGAGGGCGATCAGTTTGTGTAGATCGAGGATGCGGATGAGCGGGTTCGTCGGCGTTTCAAGCCAGAACAGCTTCGTCTGGGGCGTGACGGCCTGCTCGACGGCGTCGAGGTCGCGCATGTCGACAAACGAGAAGCGGAGGCCGAAGGGTTCGTAGACCTGGCGGAAGAGGCGGAAGGTGCCCCCGTAGAGGTCGTTTGTCGACACCACATGGTCGCCCGGGCGGAGGCCTTTCAGGATGGCGTCGATACCGGCGACGCCCGACGAAAAACAGATCCCATGCTCGGCCTGTTCGAGGGCGGCGAGGTTGCGTTCGAGCGCCGTGCGGGTCGGGTTGGTGACACGGGCGTACTCATGCCCCTTATGATCGCCCGGCGCGGCCTGAACGTAGGTAGAGGTCTGGTAGATCGGCGTCATGATCGCGCCGCTGACGGGGTCCGGCTCCTGGCCGGCGTGGACGGCAAGAGTGCCGAAGCGGAGAGTGGTCTGGGTGTCGACGTGCATGGCGGAGAGAGGGGAATACGACGGCAGGTGACATCGTCACGATCGGAGCCCGGGCCATCGAAAAAATGAGTAATCCTGAGTATATCGAAGGACCTCCCGATTGTCCGAGAGGTCCTTCGACAAGCTGCTAATGACATCTTATGTAGAGACGCCCCGTTGGGGCGTCTCAGCGAGGTTTCCGAAATACTAAAACCGAATTGACGAACGCAAACGACGGGAGACGCCCCGCCGGGGCGTCTCTACAGAATAGGCGAGACTAACCGCACCGGCATCCACATACATGAAATCGTATGTAGAGACGCTCCTTTGGAGCGTCTCAGCGACGTTTCCGCCCTGCAACATGCTATCCGGAAGACGGACGCCGTCAGGAGACGCTCCACAGGAGCGTCTCTACGGCCTTCAATTTCAAGACGAGATAATCGGCAGACGCTTCAGTCATGCCCGAATAGAACGCCCCGCGCAGCCGGGCTCCCGGTCTAAGGATGACACTACGTAGGGCTTTTCGGATACGCTCCGAATCCGATCAATTGAGATCGATCCCCGCGCAGGTGGCCGCTTCTTCGGCTTTGTCCTGCATGCCGGACTGGACGTAGGCCGTGAAGAGCGCATTGCAGGTGAGCGCGGCGTCTTCGCCGGCGGCTACCTGGAGGTCCCGCGCTTTCTCGAGCGGCTCGATGGCCTGTTCGAAGTACGACTTGCGCTGTTCGACGAGGGCTTCGAGTTCGCCTTCCGCCTGCGTGATCTGGCTGGAGGACAACGTGCCGCGGTTCTGGCGGAGCGCATCGTCTTTCTCGGAGATCATCTCGTTGACCGAGACCGCCTTGTTCACGAACGTGGCGCCCAGGTTGTAATAAGCCACCCCGTATTCCGGATCGAGGGCGATGGCGGCGCGGAATTCAGCCTCGGCGGCGTCGTAATCCTCGGCTTCGAGGAGCAGCGTGCCGTAGTTGTAGTGGTAGAGCTTGTTCTCCGGCTCGCGCTCGACGGCTTCCTTGTAGACCTGACGCGCGCGCTCCATCTGCCCTGACGAGATGTAGGCGTTGAGCAACTGGCTCTGAAGCTCCGCCTTGTCCGGATACATGTCGCGCCCCTTCTCGAGCAACGCAATGGCGTCACCCGTCTGCTGGTTCTGTAGATAGAGGTTCGAGAGGAGGACGTACGTATCGGCTTCCGACTCGCCGAGCATGATGGCCTTTTCAAACGCCGGGATTGCCTGGTTCGACATCCCCGCATTGATCATCGCGTAAGCCGCGTTGACGTAGGGGCCGGCGGAATCCGGCTGGATGACCGACGTATTCTGGAAAAACGTCACAGCTTCCGCATACGCGTCCTTGTTTTCGCGGCCGCGATTGAAGGCCTGGAAGCCGAGCTGGAACTCCGCCACGTACGCCTGGCGGAGCTGCTGGATGACGGAGGGGCTGTCCGGCGTGATTTCGAGCGCCTTGCCGTAGGCTTCCACCATCTTCTTAACGATCTCGGTGTGTTGGGCGGGATCCTTCACCTCGCCGGCCTGCCGCTGGAGCAGCTTGCCCTTCACTTCGTATGCCTCGGCGTTCGCGGGATTAGCGGCAATCGCCTGGTCGAGCTTTCCGTAATACTCGTCGTAGTTGACCTCATCGAGCGTCAACGCGAGTTTGGCGCCTTCCACGTTAGGATCGCCGCCGCAGCCGGCCGCCAGCGACAGGATTCCGACCACCATCAGGCCGCAGTACATGACAAGATTTCTCATGGCTCTTTTTAGCCTCAGTTTATGCTGTTCAGAGGGTATGATGATTTCCAGGCTGCGTGGGTGTTAAGCTGGAAATGAATGATTGCGTGCACTCAGAAACTATGTAAACTACTACTGCCGCCGGCATAATGTAAATGCACAAGCTTAAACTTCACGGATTGGAAAGGGGTTCAAAGATTAAAGATCATGGTTTAAAGCAAAAACAGATGGGATCAAGCCTCGAACCCACACCTTAAACCTTAAACCCCGAACCTTAAACCCCCATGCCCTTCCTCACAGGCCTCATCGACTACGCCGGCCTCTTCCCGCCTGCCGGGCTGCCGCTGGCGGAGGCCGTCGCCAACTACCGTCGTTACCTCGCCGGTCCGGATGCCTGGATGCTGGGCCGATTCGTCTGCCCCGC
>JBGSPJ010000369.1:0-3554 GCA_041738655.1 Rhodothermales bacterium
TGCCCCGACCCTCGCCCCGCCGAACAACAGGGTCGACGATGATGGGGATGGTGAGATCGACGAGGCCGGCGAGGAGCTGGCCTTCGACATCAACGTCCCCCTCGCCCAGCGGAAAGACCGGGTGATCGACCTCGAGGCCGGCGAACGCCCAGCCATCCTCGGAGATCAGACGATCTGGTGGGTGATGAACGATCAGGGGAATGTCCACGGCCGTAGCGACTCGCAGCCACTCGGCATCGAGGTTCACGGGATGGCCTTTTCGTTTTTTCAGCTCGTTCCCGCCACCGCAAACGTCGGCCCTACGGCAGGATCCATCGGCTTCTCGACGTTCTACCGCTACCGGGTGTACAACCGTGGCACCGAACCGGTACGAGACGCCTATCTGGGGGTCTTCGTGGATGTGGATTTGGGTAATGCGTCGGACGATTACATCGGTTCGGACTCTACGCTCGGCCTCGGATACGCTTACAATGCCGACATCTTCGACGAGGGCTCTGAAGGATACGGCACTCCGCCTCCTGCCATTGGGTATGACTTTGTGCTGGGACCGAGCGTCCCCTCTCCGGGAGACACCGCACGGGTAGGCGGCCGGCTCGTGCCGGACTTCAAGAACCTCCCGATGACCACCATGGCGTATTACAACGGGGGGGGAGATGTAACCGGTGATCCGAATACTGCCCTGGATTTTTACAATTACATGCGGGGAAGATGGCGGGATGGGCGATTATTTACCTATGGCGGCAACGGGCGCGATCGTGAAGGGGGTGGATCGACTATCCCGACCCGATTCATGTTCTCGGGAGACCCGGTGACCAATACCGGCTGGACCGAGCGCAATCCTGACCCCTTCAACAACGCCTCGCCCGCCATCTCTCCCGGCGACCGCCGCTATGTCGTTTCCACGGGTCCCTTCCCCCTTAACCCGGGAGAGGCGCAGGAAATCGTTTTCGCGATTGTCTATGCCCGGGGCACCGACAACGTGCAATCCGTCGCCGCCTTGCGCCGGGCCTCACAGACTGTCCAGGCCTTCGCCAATAGTTACTATCAACGCGCCATCCCCCCAGGGGGGCCCCTCGTCACCGCCACCGCCGGCGACCGCGAGGTCGTCCTCGAGTGGAACAACCTGCCCTCGTCCAACAACTACCTCGATGCCTACGCGGAGTTCGACCCACTTGCCAGCTTCGAGGCAGACACTCCGCTGGCCGCTCGCTCGTACCTTTTTGAGGGGTACGACGTCCTCCAGTTCACCTCAGAGGCAGACTCCATCGGCGAGATCATCGCCACCTACGACCTCGTAAACGGCGTCACCCGCATCGTCGACGCCCTTCCCAACGAGATCGGCGAGGAACTCGCCCGCGGCACCGACGCCGGCGTACAACACTTCCATCGCCAATCGGAGCTCACCAACTACCGCACGTACCACTTCGGCGTGCGTCCCTACGCCTACAACGCGTCCTCCTTCCCCCGCGTCCTCCGCGGCGAAGTCACCCGGGTAAGTGCTACCCCGGCACGGACACAGGAAGACATCCCCGAGGCCAGTCGCGAGGCCGCCGAGGATCTGGCCGAGCCTGACCTCCTCGGCATCCCCAACAACGTAACCGAAGGCGTCGTCGAGGTCGATATCGTCAACCCCGGCAACCTGCGGCCGGCCCTCTACACGGTCGAGTTTTACGAGATAGAAGTCGAGTTTCACGAGATGGAGGTCGAGGCTTCCGCCAGCGCCGGCGAAGAAGACGCCTTCGACCCGGCGCCGTTTGTGGCCGCCAAAACCACCCGCGCTACCGCTACCACCTACGACATCAAACGTGACGGAGTCATAGTCTTTGACGGATCGGCCACCGGCATCCCGGCGCCGCAAAAAGTAGGCGTGGCGGTCATCGACGGGCTGCGGTTCTCGGTCCTGGGTCCCCCCCCTGGCATCAAGGGCTTCGCCGCGCTAGCCAATAACGCCGGCCCCATCGACCCGCCCGACATGGCCGCGTTTGCCTTTAACAGCACCGGTTTCCCCACGCTTGTCGAAGCCGGGATCACCCCCGTAGACGCCAATCGCAACTTCGACCGCCCGACAGAGGGCGTCCAGCAGGCGCTCAGTAACGCAAAGTGGGGCTTCCACGCCGGCGGCGCGTCAAGCATCAATTTCGATGGCGATCCGGAGTTCGGAAGCACCTTCCTTAGTCGCTCCCTGCGGGACGATAACATTAAACGGCTGTCGTTTTTTGATTGGGAGATGCGCTTCACCGCCTCTTGCGCCGCCGGCATCAACGGCGTGATCGAAGAAACCGACTGCCTCGCCTGGCGCGCTTTCGAAGACGGCGAGCATGTCGAGGTCCCCTTCGAACTCTGGCGCGTGGGCCCGGGCACGTTTGACGACGCTTCGGATGATCTTCGCCTTATCCCGGTCATCTGCGAGGCCGGCTGCGCCGCCGGCACGGAGGAGTTTGTGTTCGACATCGGCGGTGATCACCCCCTCTCTGGCAGCAACAATGACCCGTTCACCGACTGGGTCTACTGGTACCTCCCCGAAAACCTGTCGCCCGGCTCGGCCGGCTACCTCGACTTCTTCAACGGAGTAACCACCAAGACCGGCGGCGAAGTGCTCGGCCGTACCCTCCTGGTCAGCTTCAACGGCGGCGTCTACCCCGAGGTCAATGCGCCGCTGCCCGAAGTGGGCACGGTCTTCCGGATCTACACCTACAAATCGGCCCGCGCCGGCGACGTCTTCACCGTTGACACCCGCGCCCTGGCCCCGACCGAGCGGCCGGTGGAGGTGGAGGCCATCGGAATTGTCCCCAACCCGTACATCGGCACGTCGATCTACGAACGAAGCAGGGCCGTCGACGAGGTGCGCTTCACGAACCTGCCCCCTGAGGCCATCATCCACGTCTTCACGCTGCACGGAACACGCATCAAAACGATCCGGAAGAGTAGTCCGGAACGGTTTATCACCTGGAATTTGCAGACCGACAACGACCTGCCCATCGGCAGCGGCATGTACCTGATCCATGTCGAGGTGCCGGGCGCCGGCAGCCATACGCTCAAGTTCGCGGTAGTCAAAAAACACGTGACGCCCGGCGGGATCATTGTCGATTAATTGAATCTCATGCCCAGATCACTGCTGCTGCTCATCGCGGGGCTCGCCTTCCTGAACGCGGCCCGGGCGCAAACCGTAGGCACCTGCTCGCCGGCTCTCGGCGAGGCGTATCTGGACGTGAACCAGGTCCGCGCTCGCATCCTCAACAATGGCGGGCTGTTCTACCGGGGCGGGCCGTACGTCTTCAACGTCCCCCAGGGCAGCCCATCCAACGCCATCTTCGCCTCTGGCATCTGGATCGGGGGATACATCGGCCATGAGACGACGCCCCGGGTGGCCGGCGCGACGTACGGCCCCTGGGAGTTCTGGGCCGGTCCGCTGAACGACAACGGCAACCCGCCGCCCGACTGCTCGGCGTACGACCGGCTCTATTCCGTCTACCGCGCCGACATCGAGGCCTACGAGGCGACCGGCGCCGTTACCGACGACTTGCGCGAGTGGCCCACCGGTCTCGGTGCCCCGA
>JBGSPJ010000411.1:0-4524 GCA_041738655.1 Rhodothermales bacterium
GAGCGCATGCTCGCCGCCCGCTTCAACCGCCCCGGGCACACCGTTGTCGATCACTTCACCTACGCGCTCGTCTCCGATGGCGACCTCATGGAGGGCGTCTCGTCCGAAGCGGCGTCGATGGCCGGCCACCTGGGCCTCGGCAAGCTGATCTTCCTCTACGA
The DNA here is from genome assembly GCA_041738655.1 of Rhodothermales bacterium. Classification (GTDB taxonomy): domain Bacteria; phylum Bacteroidota; class Rhodothermia; order Rhodothermales; family JAHQVL01; genus JAWKNW01. Next base: position 162 of record JBGSPJ010000411.1, read on the forward strand.
CGACAACGACATCTCGATCGACGGTAGCACGGACATCACCTTCACGGAGGATGTCGGCAAACGCTTCGAGGCCTACCACTGGCACGTACTCCACGTGGCCGATGGCAACGACACCATGGCGATCGCGGCCGCCCTTGACGCGGCGCGCGCCGAAACGGGCCGGCCCTCGATCATCATCGTCCGCACCGTCATCGGCTTCGGAAGTCCCAACAAGCAGGGCACCTCGGGCATCCACGGCTCCCCGTTGGGCGACGAGGAGGTGCGTCTAACGAAGCGCAACCTCGGCTGGCCGGAAGACGAGACCTTCCGCGTGCCGGCGGACGTTCGCACCCATTTCCGGAAGGCGCTGGAAAACGGCAAAAAGAGCGAGGACCGCTGGAATGCGGCCTTCGCCGCCTACCGCACCGCGTTCCCCGACCTCGCGGCCGAGTTCCTGGCCTGGCAGGCCGGCGAACTGCCCGCCGGCTGGGAAAAGCACCTGCCGACCTTCGGCATCGAGGAGAAATCCGCTTCCCGCGCGTCGTCCGGCAAGGTCATCAACGCCATTGCCCCTGTGATCCAGAATCTCGTGGGGGGATCGGCGGACCTGACGCCGTCCAACAACACCGGCATCAAAGGCGCTGGCGACTTCCAGAAGGCGACCCCCGAGGGCCGCTACGTCCGCTTCGGCGTCCGCGAGCACGGCATGGCGGCGTTGTGCAACGGCATCGCGCTGCACGGCGGTCTCCGCCCGTACTGCGGCACCTTCCTGATCTTCAGCGACTATCTCCGGCCGGCGCTCCGCCTCAGCGCGCTCATGCGGCAGCCGGTGATCTACGTGTTCACGCACGACTCCATCGGCCAGGGCGAGGACGGCCCTACGCACCAGCCGATCGAGCACTATATGGCGCTCCGCGCGATCCCGAACCTGACGTTCCTCCGCCCGGCGGATGCCAACGAAGTGGCGGAGTCCTGGCGCCTTGCGATGCTCGCCACGGATCGGCCGACGGTGCTGGCTTTCAGCCGGCAGAACCTGCCGACGCTGGACCGGACGAAGTACGCCTCAGCGGAAGGCGTCCGCAAGGGCGCGTACGTCCTCAGCGATTCGGAGGGCACGCCGGAGCTGATCTTGATGGCGACGGGAAGCGAAGTGCATGTCGCACTTGGCGCGGCGGATCGTCTGCGTTCGGAAGGCCGGCGCGTCCGCGTGGTCAGCATGCCGTCGTTCGAGCTGTTCGAGCAGCAGTCGGCCGAGTACCGCGCGCGCGTCTTCCCGCCGTTGGTGAAGAAGCGGATGTCCGTCGAGGCCGGCGTCACCCTGGGCTGGGAGCGCTATGTGGGTTCGGAAGGGAAGGCGTTTGGGATCGATCGCTTCGGCGAGTCGGCCCCGGGCGGCGAACTCTTTAAGTACTTCGGGTTCACGGTGGACAACATCGCCGCCGAGGCCCGTGCGCTGCTGTGGTAAATCCGATTCGGAATCAACAAAAAGCGCCATCCCGGACCATGTGTCGGGGATGGCGCTTTTTTTATTTATTGGAGTGTAGTATACATCGCGTCGCGTAGCGACGCCGCCGTATAGCCCCCGTATTTACTTGCGTAAGTCCGACCGTCAAGACGGTCGTCGTTTCAATGCGGGGGCGTCTTCCTCGTCGAGATGCCCCCGCCCTTAAGGACGGGGGCTATAATGCCGCGTCGCGACGCGACGCACAATACAAGACCGAACAAGGAAGAAGTCCCTAGTAATCGTCAGGCACTAACTGGGACCGCCTGCGCCGGCACGGCTTCCGGCCGGCCGAGTAGTTTGAGCATGCGCAGGTGGGACCGCACAGCCTCCATCAGCGTCGTGTGCTGGTGGTAGGGGATGCCATGCTCTTTCGCGACCTGCTCGACAATCGGGCTGATGGCGGGGTAGTGGATGCTACACACCTTCGGGAAGAGATGGTGCTCGATCTGAAAATTGAGCCCGCCGACATACCAGCAGAGTAGTTTGTTGTTGCGGCCGAAGTTGGCGGTGGTTTTCATTTCGTGGACCAGCCACGCGTCTTCCATCGTGTCGCCGTTTTTGCTCGTGAAGTGCTCGGGGCCCTCGACCACGTGCGCGAGCTGGAAGACTACGCCCAGGATGAAGCCGGCGGTCATGTGCATGGCCAGATAGCCAATCGCGAACTGCCACAACGCCACGTCCAGCACCAGCAGAGGCACAATGATCGTGTAGAGGTAAAACACGATCTTCATCCCGATCAAGATCGCCACTTCCTTCGGCGGATGTTTGACGTTCTGGTATGGCCCGAGGTTGTTGCGCAGGAGATAGATGAAGTCCTTGGCGAAGACCCAGTTTAACGTGGACATCGTGTAGGCCGCCAGCCCGTAGATGTGCTGCCAGCGGTGGATCGGCTTGTGATCAGACTCCGGCGAAAGCCGCAGCAGCGGCGACACTTCGAGGTCCTCGTCGATCCCCTGGATGTTTGTGTAGGTGTGATGGATCACATTATGGGTGATCTTCCACATGTATCCGTTGGCTCCGAGCAGGTCGAACGTCATCCCCAGGATCGTATTGACCTTCTGGTTCGACGAATAGGCGCCATGGAGCGCGTCGTGCGAGATCGAGAACCCGATGCCGGCCATCCCGATGCCCATGAGCACAGCCAGGCCAAGCATCTCCCACGGACTGAACCGGGTCGTGAGGATGAGCGCGTACGGGACAAACGTGAGCGCGAACATCATCACCGTTTTTACGATCATTGCGCCGTTGGCTTTGCGAGAGAGCTGGTTCTCATCGAAGTAGGCATTGACGCGCGACTTGATATCCGCCACAAACGACTGCGACTGCTGGTTGTCGAACTTTACGGCCTTCAGTTCCACAGGCTAACCTGGTGAAGTGACTGGAGATGCGCACAGGCGCATGCCTTCCGGTTGGATGGGCAACGGAGTATAGGGCCGATTTCAGGCAATAGCTACGATAGGCGGCGCGGTTTGTCTGGATTTTGCAAGGATTGTGTGGGCCCGGGCACCTCACGGCAGCCGGCGCACGCGCAGGTTGCGGAACGATACCGGGGACCCTTCGGCCTCGAGGCACAGGTGCCCCCGCGCCGGCGAGGCGCCCGTCCCGCCCGAGACCTCCTCGCCGTTGACCCATAGCCGGACTTCGCCGTTGATCGCGCGGACGTAGTAGTGATTCCATTCACCCATGCCCCGGCTCAGGTTTTTGCGGGGGAAGCTGCGCACGCCGTTGGGCGAGGTAGGCGAAAAGGGCCGGAGCACGGAGTGGCCGACGGGGAAGATGTCGCCGTTGGTCGTGAACCAGTCGGCCGCGTTGCCGGTCCGCTCGGTGTACTGCCGGGTGTAGCCGTGGTCGAGCATCTGGATCTCGATCCCGTAGTCGGGCAACTCGCCCGGGGGCAACCCGATGAGCGCCTGGAGAGGCACCCAGATAAAGACGCCCGAGTTGCCGGCGTCGCGCTCATGGCGCCATTCGACCGACAGCTCGAAGTTCTCGAACGCCTCGCGGGAGCGGTACACCCCGATGGGTTCGCCGGTGGACCTCACGTCGCCATCCACCCAGTTCCAGGTGGCCTCCTCGCCGTTGACGTCGACAAAATCCGCCTCCGTCAACGCCGTCCAGCCCGGACCGGTACTCTCGATGAACGCACGGGGCGCGACGACGCTGGCTGAGCAGCCGGCGAGGGAGACCAAAACAAGACTGCAAAAGCCGATTCGGAGCATGGGGGAGAGCGTCAGGGCCGGTTGAAGGATGTCATTTCAGTGGCCGGCATCATGAAGAGGGCGCGCACCTCCTCGTCGGTGAGCGCGCGGTCGAAAACGGCAATTTCGTCGAGCCGCCCGGTATAGTGCCGGCCGAGCATCACGATGGCCTGTTCGGGCGTCCAGGTGATCGTCTGGCGCCGGCCTTCCAGCACGCCGACGCGTTTGCCATCGATGTATCCTACGAGCCGGCCGGCGGTGTCGCCGGTGTTGAAGCCCTCGAAGGTGAAGGCGACATGGGTCCAGCGGTCGGCTGCAAAGGGATGCTGCGCGAGGTCGATCATGGGTCGATTGGCGGCCGGGTATGCTTCCCACGAAATCCCCTCCGGATTCCAGATTCCCTTGTCGGCGAAGGCCGCGAACCGGAAGTGGCGCGGGGTGTCGTCCTGCGTGAAGTCGATGTAGAGCGAGGCGTCGTCCCAGTTCTTATCGGTGACGATAAACGGGTCGCTGTAGCCGGGCGCAAGCTCGAGGGCCGGATCGATGTTGAGCCAGAGGGAAAAGGTGCCGGCCCAGTCAGTGGCCCGGTAGCCGACGTTCTGGTGGGCGCTGAAGAAGACGATGGGGTCCCAGGCGGTGGAAAAGCGGAGCGCCTGGCCGGCGCGGCCGCTGGCCTCGAGCC
>JBGSPJ010000437.1:0-2422 GCA_041738655.1 Rhodothermales bacterium
TCACCCAGCTTCTCCGCGCGGGGGTTGGGGCCGTTGCGCAAATAGGCCGTGCTGGCGGTCACCCGCGCCCAGGTGCCCAGGCGCGAGGTATCTGCTGCCAGTTCGAGGGGGGTATCGGGAAGATCGCGGATGTACGGGAAGGGGTCGACAGGGCGCCGCGTGGCATAGATGCCGAAGTGCAGGTGCGAGGGCGTCGAGCGTGCGTTGCCGGTGTTGCCCACCAGCCCGAGGGTATCGCCGGCCTCGACCCGCGTATTCGCCGTCACCAGTTGTTGATCGAGGTGGGCGTAATAGTAGGCCTGGTTGCGATGGGCATCCCGCACCCAGATTACCTTGCCGCCCAGCGTCGTCTCGTCGATTCGGGCGACATAGCCGGACGAGATGGCCAGGACCGGCGTTCCGCGCGGGGCGAAGATGTCGACGCCCTGGTGGGACCGCCGGCCACCGTCGCGCTCCGCACCAAACAGACTCTGCACCGCCGCGCTCGACCGGCCGGCCACCGGGAAGCCCAGCGACGCGTCCACGACGATATTCAGCGTATATCGCCCACCCCGCAGCAACTCCGGTTGCATCCGCAGGATGTACGTCAGGGGCTCCCGTGCTTCCACAACCAGCCGGTTCGCGCTGTCGGCAATGGCGACGTGGCGGAGCGCGTCCGTCGAGTCGTCCGGCACTTCAAAGAGGTCGACAAACACCTGCGCCGAATCGCTGGCTTGCACGGCCAGTTGGACATCCAGCCGCTGGCCCTGCTCCAGGGTGATAAAGTAGGCGCGCGCGGTCACTTCGCGGGGGTCCAGGTAGCCCACTTCCTGATACGGGGATTCGATAGGCAACGGGGCATCGACCGCCTCTTCGCCGGCCGCGATCCACGTCCGCCCCAGCGCCGTGCCGTCGAGCCGCGCACCGCGGAGCGCGTTCAGATACTGGTCGTACGGCGTCTGCGGCAGGTTTTGCACGCCGCGCACGACACGCTCTTCCGCGCATCCCACCAGCATCAGCACACCGGCGCAGAGCGAGAGGAGCAACAAACGAAGGGCGGCAAGTCGCGCCGTGGGCCTTTCTACTGGCGGCATCGCGTCACAGGGTGTGGGTTCACGTCGACGGTGTCAGTAATCGGGTAGGTGGGGGGTATGTACGCCACGTGTCAAGCCCCGGTTGCACGGCCGGCCGGCGCGTGTCGATGCCCGAGCACGACCTCGCCCGGGGGTTTGGCGCGGTGTACCGTAGGGGTCTGGCGCATGAGCGCCTGCCATTTCAGCCCGCCGGCGCACCGCCCCGTGCGTCAAACCCCGTCAACAAAAAGACACACTTTAGCGGGGCATTGTGACAATGTGGTGATTATTGCTCGATATCCGGTGGGTAATTTAGGCGCAAGCAAAAGGGATCCTGTATGCCTTTTGTGCCATCCCGATTCACCTCATCCGAGGTAACCGCCATGACGCTCTCCTATATCATCAACGCCCTCAGTAGTATTGACTCGCAGATTCTCTACGCCACCATCGTGTGGTCTGCCGCCGCGCTGATCGCCGGCCTCGCCTTCAAAAAGTGCCTCAATGAGGCCTGAGGCCCATTCGTTCGTGGCCTCTTAGCGCACACGCGCATCCCCCATCTTCTCTCTGCTCTGTTACGGCTCCCTGGCGACGCAGCACATCTGTCGCCAGGGAGTTTTTTTATGGTCGACTGTAAACGAACTCCATCCAACCCTCGTCTTGTAGACAGGAACGGATAACGACGGATCTTTACACGTGCTCGACCCAGCAGGACCACATACCCGGGACGCATTTCGCCAGATGGTCGTCGCCCATCAGCGCGGGGTCTATGCGTTCGCCCTGCAGCTAACGGGCAACCACGAGGACGCCGAGGATCTGTCGCAGGACGTCTTCATCCAGGCGCACCGGATGCTGGGCACGTTTCGGGGCGATGGGTCCATACGGGGCTGGCTGCTCCGGATCGCGGCCAACCGCTTTCTGTCCAGCCGGCGCAAAAAATCCCTCGCCTTTACGCCCAACCTCGACCTCGAGGAACACGCCGCGCCGGCCGACGCGGCCGCTCCGGATGAGGATGCCCAGGCCGGCGCGATCCGCCAGGAGGTGGCGCGCGCCCTCGAAGCGCTGTCGCCCCAGGAACGGACGGCCTTCGCGCTCCGCTTCCAGAACGACTTCGCCGTGAAAGGCATCGCCGAGACGATGGGGGTCGCGGAAGGCACGGTCAAAAGCCTCCTGTTTCGATCCATCCAGAAACTCCGCGGCCGGCTCGGTCACCTGGTCGCCGATCTTTCGAGCTGACCTCGTATCCCCAAAACCCCTACGGCTATGTATACGGAACCCTGCGCCGCCTTTGAGGACCGGATGAGCGATGTGCTCGCCGGCGAAGCCGATGCCGCAACACGCGCCGCGTGGGACGCCCACCGGGCGACCTGTGC
>JBGSPJ010000527.1:0-4604 GCA_041738655.1 Rhodothermales bacterium
CCCACGGGGGGCATCATGCACTGGCCAGGCTGGAGGCGGCCGGCGCCCTCACCGGCGTCATCACCCAGAACGTCGACCGCCTCCATCAGGCCGGCGGCAACCGGACCGTTGTCGAACTCCACGGGGCGCTCGAGGAAGTGATTTGCCTCTCCTGCGGCGACCTCACCCGGCGCGAGGCCATGCAGCAGCGTCTGCTGGCCCTGAACCCGGGGTGGGATGCCGCCACCGTAGAAGCCGCGCCCGATGGCGACGCCGAGATCGACTACCGGCCGTACACCCATTTCCACGTGCCGGCGTGTACCCGCTGCGGCGGGACGCTCAAGCCCAACGTCATCTTCTTTGGGGAAAACGTGCCCGGCGATCGGGTTGCAGAGGCCTGGCGGCTGTACGACCAGAGTGAGGCGTTACTCGTCATCGGCTCGTCGCTCGCCGTTTATTCGGGGTATCGATTCGTGCTTCGGGCCAGCAAGGACCAGCGACCGATCGGCATCCTCAACCTGGGCGATTCGCGGGGCGATACCCTCACCCGGTGCCTCGTGCGTGAAGCCTTTGGCAGCGCCATGCCGCGGGTCGCGGAATCGCTGCTGATCGCCCACGCCGTGCGACCGATGTGACGCCCCTCCGGCTCCTTTCCCTTGTTGTCTGGTTTCTTCTCGTGGTGAGTGGGCATTGCTCGGAGTCGCAGACGCCCGGACCTTTCCGCCGCCCTGCGGTTTGCCGGCGCTGACATCGCCCGCCTCGCCTCGTTGCCTACGCATCTCCGTGTAGACGGCGCCTTTCGATCCCGACCGCCGGCAAGTACTTTTTCCGCATCAAAGGAGCGCCAACCGGGCAATTCGTCATCGACGACCAGATCGTGATCACCTCGCTGGAGAGCGACCAGGAGACGCTGATACAACTCTCCGCCGGCGCGCACCCGTTCAAGCTCGAACTCCCCGTCCGCTCACAGAATGACCTCCTGGCGCTGGAGTGGATCCCGCCGGATAGTTTGTTTTATGGTCCGGTGCCCAATCTGCGGTGATCGAAAGCGGTTATGCCGATTAATGGACAAAATGATACTCTGCGCCTCTGCGGGATCTTCCCCATTCCTTCGACCAAATGAAGCAATAAAACTCCAACAGAGACGCGGAGTAGAATAACGTGGAAGATTTGGCAGGCCCGGGCTTCTATTGAAGCGTTACGCCGCGGGGTCAGCTTAAACAAGCTCATAACCGATGCATTAAGCGAGGCCATCGAATAGACCCGGCACCGCTAGCGGGTGATCAGTTCAACCCCACCTGGCCAAACGGCGTTTCGAGGAACGTGGCGAAGGCATCAAACGCCGGCAGCGCATCGCCCGGAGGCGTCGTTGTATCCGCGGCGCGTTCGCCGGCCTCTTCCTCGGCCATGGCCACCGGGCCCGGGCTGTAGGTACCGTAGCCGACGGCCAGCACGCGGCCGTTGCCATCGGTCAGCACGGCGTTGACCGTGAAGAGCATCGGCCGGGCGTGTACGACCTGCGCCGCCGCCTGAAGCTCGCCCGCGCCCACCATCTGCGTCACATAGTAGTTAAACGAGGAGATGGTGACGAACTGTCCTTCGACGAGCGATCCGGCCGCCAGCATGGCGGCGTCGGAAAGCAGTTTATGATAGACCGTCGGGTCCACGCGACCGCTGGCGTCGAGGTCGCGCGGGGCCACGGGATGGATCGCCTGGGCCCGTCCGGCGCCTACAATCACCTCATCATCCGCATAAAAGCTGGATGGCGCGGTGCGGTGGAGCCGGCTGAGTCGTTCAAAATGGTGCTGATTGAGCATCGTCGTTTCGAGCGGGTAAGGCCCGGAATGGTTCGTACTACCCGCGTCTCAACGAAAAACCATACCAGCTTCGTTTTCCTGCCATTGTGACAGGGAGGCCCCTACAGAAGCCCCTATCACGGCATCGGCACTGGCTGCACATGCGACGGCATCGCGGCGTAATCGGGGTAGCCGATGTCGTGCACCAGATCCGCCACCCGCACCTCGGCCCGGGTGTCGAAGCTCACGTTGGCGGCGATGCCGGTGAGGATCGAATAGGCGCCGGAGCGATGGTCGGCCGCGCGTTTGTACTTGTCGGTCTTTTTCTCCGGGAGGAAGATGTCGTCCAGCATGACGTCGTCCCCACCGCCATGCCCGCCCTCGCCGGTCCATGGCGCATGGTCGATCGGGGCGCCGCGGAGCGGGATCACCCGGGTGGTCACCCCGCCATCCGCAATCCCGCCCTGGACGGTGTCGGTCCCGTTAACGTAGATCGCCTCGACGACCCGGTGTTCTAGCCGGCCCTTCGTCCCGTTGAAGTTGATTTCGTACCCTTCCCAGGCGTTAAACGCGTTGAGCGAATACGACATGTGGACGCCGTTGTCATACGCCACGGCGAGCGACATGGTGTCTTCGATGTCGATGTCTGGCCGGAAGACGCAGCGGTCGCGATAGTACCCATCGTACTGCTCGTTATCCAGATACAGCGCCTTGAGGCCGCGGTTGGCCGCAAGGTCCATGTGGAAACTGCAGTCCGCTTTTTCGGGGCACGTGAGGCAGCGTTCGTGGTGGCTCTCGAGGCCGAGGCGCTGGGCCATGGCCGGCGTGTAGAAATCCCGCTTGCCCGTCCCCATCACCGACACCGGGATGGCGGAAAGCCACCAGTTCACAAGGTCGAAGTGATGGGTGGACTTGTGTACCATCAGGCCGCCCGAGTACCGCTTGTTGGCGTGCCAGCGCCGGAAGTAGTCAGCCCCGTGATGCGTATTAAGCAGCCAGTGAAAATCGACCGACAGCAGGTCGCCGATGGCACCGCTCATGAGCAGATCCTTGACTTGCGTGCGCGGCGGCGAGTAGCGGTAGTTAAACGTCACTGTGCACTTTTTCCCCGTCCGGTGCCGCGCATCGATGATTTGCTGGCACTTTTCGGCGTCGATCGTCATCGGCTTCTCGGTGATCACGTCGCACCCCAGCTCCATCGCGCGGACGACATACTGGTGGTGGGTACCATCGACCGACGTCACGATCACGACATCGGGCTTAGTTTGCTCGATCATCCGATCAAAATCCCGCGCGTCGAAGCCGGGGATATCCTTGCCCGTGGCCGCCTTGCCGACCGCCTGGGCCTGCCGCAGCCGGCCCTCGTTCACATCCGCCAGCCCCACCATCTCCGCATGTTCGGCGTACGTCTGGAAAACGGCCCGCTGATACATCTGGGATCGCGACCCCGTGCCCACGTTTGCATACCGCACCTTATTCTTGAGCCCGACCAGTCCGGGCGACAACGGGCTGCCTCCGAGGAGCAGGCCAGTCCCCGCTACCGCGGTGGTTTTGACAAAATCGCGGCGATTCAACGAGTCCGGAGGCGTCGATTTCTGCATGACGGTCTATCGGTTGCGGATGGGTTGGAAACGGGAATGCCTTATTCTATCGAATCAGGACGTGACGCGCAAATCGATCGCCTGGCCACAGGTGTGATCGCCGGCGGGGACGTTGTGCGTTCAACAGCGAACGCGTAACTTCCCGCATCCAATTTCCCACCCTCCTGATCGCCTTATGGCCTCCTACGACCCTCAGATCATGTTCACGTTTCCCGGACAGGGCTCGCAATACGTGGGCATGGGAAGCGACCTCTGCGACCGGTATGCCGTGGCCCGTTCGCTTTACCGTCAGGCAAACGACGTGCTCGGGTACGACATCACGAAGCTCTCGTTTAAAGGGCCGGACGAGGAGTTGACGCGCACCGTCAACACCCAGCCGGCGCTCCTGACACACGCCATCGCGTGTATGGAGGTTTTTCGGGAGATCACAGACAGCGCGTTTGCGCCCGGCGTGGCCGCCGGCCACAGCCTTGGCGAATACTCTGCCCTCGTCGCCTCCGGAGCGCTGACGTTTGAAGAAGCGCTCAAACTCGTCCAGCGCCGCGGCGAACTGATGGGCGAATACGGGCGGGGGAAGATGGTGGCCTTCAAGCTCGAACTGGAGACAGTCCGCGGCTTCGCCGACCGCTTTTATTGCGGCATCGGGGGCTGCAATCTGCCGGAGCAAACGGTGGTGGGGGGCTCCGAGGAGGACCTGGAGGCGCTGCAGACCTACGCGGAGAGCCTCGGCGTGAAGGGCATCCCCCTGAATACCGAGGGTGCGTTCCACACATACCTCATGATCACGGCGGCGGAGGCGTTTCGCCCCACCCTCAACGCGGCCGACATCCGCCCGCCGGCGTGCCGCGTGTTGTCGAACTATACCGGGGAATACCACGACGACGACGTCTCGAAGATCAAGGCGTACCTGTTCTTCCAGCTCTTTAACCCCGTGAAATGGATATGGAGCGTGCAGCGCGCCATCACCGATGGCGTCAATGTCGTGTTCGAGTTCGGCGGCGGGATCGGGAAGGGTGATGGGCCGGCGAGCAAGCGGCCGAACCTGCAGAGCATCACCAAACGGGCTTTCCAGGGCGTCGATCGGCACGGGCTGTATGTCCCCGCGATCAACACTGAGACCATAGAAGAAGCGGCTCGCACAATGAAGCTGCTTGCCCGGCTGAGCGCGCCGGCGGCCGGAGGGCCGGCCACGCTCCACCTCCCGCTCCGCAACGGCGTACCGACCGAC
>JBGSPJ010000633.1:0-2918 GCA_041738655.1 Rhodothermales bacterium
CGCTGACGAACCGCACCATCGCGCGATACAGGTCGGCCGGGTAGGCCCTCGCCGCGTCGGGCAACAGCTCCGCCAGCGCCAGCAGATCCGCCTCCACCGACCAGCCGCGGCCCAGAAATCGCGGGAGGTAATAACAGGCCATCAGCCGCAGGTAACGGATTTCCAGATCGTCCGGATGGGCGGTGACCAGGGAGTCGAGCACCGGTAGGCCGGCGTTCAGATGGTGCATCTTTCGCACGGGCCAGAACGCATGGCGGGCACGCATAACCTCGAATATAGCCGCATACGCGCGTATCTCAGGATCGACTTCCCCCGAGAGCGACGCCAGGTAGGCGTTCGCCGACTCGATTGCCGTCTCGTCCTCCACACTCGCAAAGAAGTACACCCGCAGCCGTTCCACGGGAGACGTCTGTCCGATGGCCGGGTGGGCACCCATAAGCATCATGGTGAGCGCAAAAGCGATCCGACGCCCTTGCGCCGGCGTGGCCGGATAGTGGATCCTACCGGGTGGAAAAGATGGGATGTCATGCATGAGAATCAATGGGGGTATGCTCGAACATTCCGCAGGTCCACCCGGAAGCGTTTTTTTCGATGTACACGTCGGGGTAGTCAATTACACAGCCGGCTGTGTTATGGAGACGCTGCAGCACGATCAACACCTTCTGAAATGCCCGCCCTCCCGATGCTACCAGAAACTGGTAGGGCCCACGTTTATTCACCCTGACTCGTATTTAGCTATGGACAACGTAACTCGCTCTCAAAAGCTCAGCGCGCTAGGCAGGTTCCTCCTGCTCTGCCTGGCCTTCCTCCTCGCCGCCCCGTCTGTTCTCGCACAGACGGCCCGGGTACAGGTCGTTCACAACTCCCCTTACGCCGCCGCCGGCGTCGTCGACGTCTACATCAACGACGCTCTGACGCTGGACGATTTCGCCTTCCGCACCGCCACGCCGTATGTCGACCTCCCCGCCGGCGTCGCCATCAAGATCGATATCACCGGCGCCACCGCCGCCGACAACAGCAGCCCGGTCTTCACCAAGACCATCGACGCTCCGGGCCTCACCGAGGGTGAGGTCTACCAGATCGTCGCCGCCGGCGATCCCCTGGCCGGCGCCGGCAACCCGGCGTTCGACCTCTTCATCTACGCCCCGGCCCGTGAGGCCGCCGCGACTGCCGGCAACGTTGAACTCCTCGTCTTCCACGGCGCCCCTGATGCCCCGACGGTCGACGTCTCCGCTCGCGGCGCCGGCGTCCTGGTGGACGACATCAGCTTTGGCGGATTCGCCGGCTACCTGTCCGTCCCGCCGGCCTCCTACGAGCTCGACATCGAACTGGCCGACAACAGCGCCGTCGCCGCCTCCTACGTGGCCGACCTCTCCGGCGCCGCCGATGCGGCTATCGCGGTCCTCGCCTCCGGCTTCCTCGCCCCGGCCAGCGCCTCCGATCCCGCCTTCGGCCTCCTCGCCGTCTTCGCCGATGGCACCACGGCCCTCTTGCCGGTAAATGCACCCGCCGGCGCGAGCCTGTCGTTGATCGACGCGGCGACGGACGAACCGATCGCTGGCTTCGACCCCATCGCCGATGGGGCGACGCTGGACCTCAGCGCGTTGCCGATCGGCCTGAACGTGCGCGCCAACCTGACCGGCCCGGCTGGCAGTGTGCAGTTCGACCTGAATGACCTCATGGCCATCCGGGTAGAAAACGAAGCGCCCTACGCCCTCTTCGGCGATGTCGACGGTCACTTTGCCTCCGGCCGGCTGCCGGTGGGGTCGCACACTCTCGTCGCCAAAGCATTCGCCGACGCCAACGCCGGCGGGATGATGCTGGAGATGGCCACCGTGTCGTTCTCGGTCGTCAACAGCGGCAACGCCGTGACCGGGTTCGTGGTGGTGGATGCGGGGACGAACATGGACCTCGGCTTTCTGATGCCCGGCGACACCGTGGACGTGGCCATGCTGCCCGCGAACGTCAACCTCCGTGCTGAAGTGGGCGACGGGGTCGAAAGCGTTTGGTTCAAGATCGAATCGATCGGCTACAGCCGACTCGAAAACGTGGCGCCGTTCGCGCTCTTTGGCGACCTCGGCGGCGACTACCTCAACGGGGCCTTCCCCGTGGGGGATCACACCCTCGTGGCAACGCCGTACGACCAGCGCCGGGCCCGCGGCTCGGCCGGCTCCGCCCTCAGCGTTTCGTTCGTCGTGATCGACTCGGCCGGCAAGGCAGGCCGCTCGGCCGCCCTCTCCGGGCACAGCGAAGAGGCCTTCGATGAAGTCGCCCTCGCCGGCGAAACGACCGACGCCGTCCCGACGGAGTTTGCGCTCGAGGCCAACTACCCGAACCCCTTCAACCCGGTGACCACCATCGCCTTCTCGCTGCCCGAAGCCGGGCAGGTTCGCCTGGCCGTGTACGACATGCTCGGCCGCCAGGTGCGCGTCCTCGTGGACCAGGCGATGGCCGCCGGACGCGCCGAGGTCAGCTTCGATGCGGCCGGCCTGCCGACCGGCAACTACCTGTACCGGGTCGAAACCCCGAGCGGGTCGCAGGTGCGCACGATGCTCCTCATCAAATAACGCCACCCCATTGACCCACGACCGGCCGGCGTGTAGCGATACACGTCGGCCGGTTCTATTTTGCCCGACCCCCTCACCCTCCCTTAATCCCTCCCCGCATGTCCGCCACGATCGTCTGGTTTCGCCGCGACCTTCGTATTTCCGACCATCCGGCGCTTGCCTGGGCGGCCAGCCGGCCGGGGCCGGTCATCCCGGTGTTTATCTGGGCCCCGGAGGAAGAAGCACCGTGGCAACCCGGCGCCGCGAGCCGGTGGTGGCTGCACCACTCGCTCACGGCCCTCAGTCGGCAACTCATGGAGCGCGGCTCCGGGCTGGTCGTCCGCGAAGGCGAATCGCTGGATACCCTGCTCG
>JBGSPJ010000004.1:0-26555 GCA_041738655.1 Rhodothermales bacterium
CCGCATCTATGAACCTCCGCCTCCACCCCCATACGCCCCGCCGCGGCTTCGAAAGCCGCCGTATACCGCGCTCCTTGCCGGCGTTGCTGTTGTGGCGGCACTCGTCATCGGGTATCCCCTCGTTCGCGCCGCGATGAAGGACGAACCGATCGACCCGCCCGATCCGCCTGCGATCACCGAGCCGGCCCGCCTGCTGGTGTCGACCTCCCCAGGGGGGGCACTTGTACTTGTGGACGACCAACCGATCGGCGTTACACCTCTGGATCTGTCCGCCAGCGGGAGAGTCCGCATCACCGCCCGACTCGAAGGCTATGTCGAAGCCGACACCTTCGTCGTTGTAGAGGAGGGCGCCGTGGATGTCCACCTTATCCTCACGGCTGCACCCCAGATACCCCAACATCCAGACCCGCAACGTCCAAAGCCTTCCGACTCGCAAACAGTAACTCCGCCAGATACACCCGAATCGCCGGCCCTGGGGACTCTCCGACTCCGCGCGGACCCGGTGGGAGCTATCGCTGTCGTTGGATGGGAAGGAAGGGGTGGGACGGTCGAGCTGCCCGCCGGCGAACACCGCGTCCGCTGCACGGCGAACGGGATGACAGCCGAAAAACTCGTGATGGTGGCGGCCGGCGCCGTCGAGACCGTGACGTGTTTCACGGAGCACAAGCTGGCGGTTGTCACACGCTGGGCCAAAGGCCCGGAAGCGCCATCCGCCCACATTTTCCTGAATGGAAATCCAACGGAAGAATACACACCGCGCGAACTGGTCGGCATCCGCTCGGGCGCCCACCGAATCGAGGTCAAAAAGTTCGGGTTTGACACCGAGGAAGGGGTCGTGGAGCTTGAGTTTCGTCCTTCCTTCGATGAGCTGCAGAACGAGCACATTCTCGAATTCACCCTCATCGAAGAGACCATTGGCGCACACCAATTGCGTCAGCCCATCGGAAACTTTTCATCGTCGCAGCGATAGGCACCCGACACGTCCCCTGAATACCGACCCTTCTTGCACGCGCACCTGCCTTCCCGGCATACCCTCTACCGATGAAAAGACACCTCTTCCTGGCCGGCCTCTTCAGTCTATTCGCACTGAGTACGGCCCTTGCTCAAACGGCCCCGTTCGATGCCGCGCTAGCGGCCTATCAATCCGCCGATTTCGACAAAGCCATCACCCTCTTCGCCGATGTGGCGGACAATACCTCGATCGACAAGGGAGTTCGCAAGGAAGCGCTCCAGTACCTGGGCCGTTGCTATGTCGCCAAGCGGCGCGAGGCGGACGCCCGCACGACGCTCGAAACGCTGATCGACCTCGAGCCGCCCATCATCGAGCTGGATCCGGATTTCGAGCCGCCACCCCTCATGCGCCTCTACTACAACGTCCGCAAAGAACACGGCGACAGCTACATGGTCGAGCGCCCGGACCCCGGGTTGCAGACGCTTGCCGTGGTTGATTTTGAAAACGCATCGATCGACGACGCCGAACGGTTCGACGCGCTTTCCACCGGCCTCTCTTCGCTTCTGCTGAACCAGCTCAGTGGGGCCACAGGGCTCAAGGTCATCGAGCGTGAACGCATCCAGTGGCTGCTGGGTGAGTTGGATCTCCAGCAGGAAGCCGGCCGGGTTGACCCCGCCACGGCCGTCCGTACCGGCAAACTCCTTGGCGCCAGCGCAGTGCTCTTTGGCACGTTCATGAAACACGGCAAAGACCTGCATATCAGCGCTCGCCTCGTCAAGGTAGAGACCGGCGAAATCCTGATGACCGACCAGGTGCAGGGCAAGGCGGATGACTTCTTCGACCTCGCGCGCGACCTAAGCCTCAAGGTGGCGCAGGGCATCAACGTCACGCTGGCGGAAACGCCCGTCGGCGCCCGCACGGAAACCCGCTCGCTCGACGCCATGATGTCCTACTCCGAAGGCCTCGAGCTGCTCGACCGCGAGGACTACCCCCGCGCCTACGCCAAGTTCATGGAGGCGCTGGACTTCGATCCCGCCTATTCCCGCGCCCGCACCAAAGCCGAAAGCCTGAGGCCGCTGCTGGCGATGAATTGATGGGCGATAAGCGAATAGCGAATAGCGAATAGCGATGTAGAGCACAACCTCCAAATCGCTAATCGCTTTCACTATTCGCTTATCAATTCCTCTCGCGTCTACCTCGAACTCTCCCGCAGTCGCCTTCATGGGACTGGACGCGAGCGTATACTTTCCGAGCCTCCCCCCGCCCCAAGAGGTTTAACCGGAAACGTCATGCGCACGCTCGAACTTTTTCTGCTCTCGATTAGCCTGCTGATCGCCGGCCTTCTAGTCGCCCATCCCGCCCGCATCCCATCGCTTCACGCCTACGAGGCGCCTGCGGACTCGACCCTGCTCAAGAAGCAGTTCCGCGACGCGATGGGCGCCTACCAGAGCGCCGACTTCGATCGCGCGATCGATCTGCTCGCCGAGTTGTCCTACAACCCCGAAGCCGGCCGCATGCTGCGCCGCGACGCCCTCCAACTCCTGGGTCGCGCCTACGTGGCCAGCCGCAAGGATGAGGCGGCCCGCCAGGCACTCACCAGCCTGATGGATCTCGAGCCGCCCCAGATCGAGCTCGATCCGGACATCGAATCGCCCCATCTGATGCGTGTCTATTACGACGTCCGCAAGGCCTGCAACAAAGGCTACGGTCTCGAACACGTCGGCCCCGGAATGAAAACCCTTGCCGTGATCGACTTCACGAATAGCAGCATCGACGATTACGAGCGCCTCCAGCCGCTCTCCAAGGGGCTCGCCTCGCTTCTCATCAGCCAGCTCAACGGCGCATCGCAGCTCAAGGTCGTCGAGCGCGAACGCATCCAGTGGCTGTTGGATGAGCTCGACCTCCAGCAGGAAGCCGGCCGGGTCGACCAACAGACGGCCGTCCACGCCGGCAAGCTGCTCGGTGTCCACGCCGTCTTATTGGGTTCGTACATCAAACACGGGAAAGACCTGCTCGTAAGTGTCCGCCTCGTGAGTGTCGAGACCGGCGAGATCCTCGCGACCGAACAGGAGCATGGCCGAGCCGAAGACTTCTTTACGATCGCCCAGAACCTCAGTATCAAGGTGGCGAAAGGGATCAACGTTGCCCTGGAAGATACCCGCCTCGGCGCGCGCACCGAAACCCGGTCGCTCGATGCCATGATGTCATACTCCGAAGGGCTCGATCTGCTTGAGTCCGAAGACTTCCGCTCCGCCTACGAGAAATTCCTGGAAGCGCTCGACTACGACCCGACCTACACCCGCGCCAAACTCAAAGCTGAGAGCCTCCGCCCTCTACTGGCTGTTGCCGGGTGACCGCGCCGATTCGTTTCGCAGTGCCACACAGCTCCGTCGTCTTCTGGGCCCGAGTAGTGGAGGGGGCTATTCGTGGCAGCCAAGATGGACGCAAAAAAACGCTCGCGAACTTAAACCTGTAACCTGCAACCTGTAACCAATTTTGGGATCAATATGGGCGCGAAGGCATAGACGGTAGACTCATCTCCCGCAACGACCTATGCATACTTTTCTTCACCTGGCGGACATCCATCTCGACGCCAGCTTTATCTGTCGTTCCCAGTCCATGCGCGAGCAATTGCGCACCGAGTTGCTCGCGGCCTTCCGGAATGCTATCGACTTCGCGATCCGAGAGCGCGTCTTAGCCGTGTTCATTGTCGGGGACTTGCTTGAGGCCGAGCACCTTTCCGTCGAAACCGAACAGTTTCTGCTGGAGCAATGCCACAGGCTTGACGAAGCGCACATCCCCTGCGTGTATGTCTCGGGAGATCGGGACCCCGGTAGCCACCTGTCACGCGCGTACGCGATGCCCTGGCCCGAGAGCTTCATCTACATAAGCGCGAATCAACCGCGTGTGATCGAACTCCAGGATGTCGACGGGACGCCGATCGTTCGGCTGGTCGGCGCCGGTCATGAAGCCGGCACGGAAGGCGCCAACCTGATCAGCGCCTACCCCGGCGCCCGCGCCGAAATCCCGACATTCGGTCTGCTGCACAGCGCCGCCGAAGGCACCCGCGCCACGGGTAGCGAACCACGAACGGCTACCGTCGCCACGGCCTCGCTTCAACGTCTGGGCTACACGTACTGGGCGCTCGGTCACATGAACGCCATGCAGCGACTGGAGGCCGTCGGCAACGCCTGGTACCCGGGCAGCCTGATGGGGCGAAGCGCGGAAGAGGCAGGGTTACACGGAGGGTTGCTTGTGACCTTGCAGGACGATGGGGCCGTGTCGGTCGCGTTTAAACCCTTCTCCCGTGTGGAATGGGTGCAGGTCAAGCTGGATCAACTGACCCCGGTGACCGACTTTAACGCCCTGGCCCGTATGATCGAGGAGCCCTACACACGGATCATCGCGGCGGACGAGTCCATCCATATGCGCCTCGTGCAGGTCCGCCTCGAGGGCCCCTGCCCGATGGCTGACGCGCTCCGCAACGAATCCCAGCGGGAGATGATCGAAGAGAAGCTGGCGCGTTATTTGAACGTAAATGAGGTCGAATTGCTCACCGAATGGGTCACGCCGGCGGTGGACGTGGAGTCCTATCGAGACGAACCGCATCTGCTGGGTGAACTCATCACGATGATCAATCAGCTGCGCGAAGCGCCCGACACTCTGGAGGGCATCGCGCCGGCGTCGCTGGCCGGCCTGCAGGGCGATCCCTCCGGGCGGAGCCAGTACGTTATGTCTCTCCTCCGCGACATCGAGAGCGAAGCCGTAGTACGCCTCCTCCAGGATAATCGTCATGCGCATTAATCGTTGCTCTATCAAGGCGTTCGGTCATTTTAAGAACGAGGAGTTCACCGACCTCGATCACCCTTTCGTGGTGGTGCATGGCGCTAATGAAGCCGGCAAGAGCACGTTTTTCCAGTTCATGCGCTCGATGCTCTACGGCTTCGAGGACACCGACCCACAGCAGCTCCTCTACGCTCCGAAAGACGGCACGGCCATAGAAGGCGAGATGCGCCTCAAGATGGACGACAGGTCCGACATTGTCGTGACCCGCTCGTTCGACGAGCAACCGCGCGGCCATCTACTCAACGGGGTTCGCGATACGCTTGGCAATAATATGCTGCCGTTCATCGCGCACATCCCGCGAAGCGTTTTCGAGTCGGTCTATACCCTCGGTTTGTACGACCTGGTCCAGTTCAGCGGCGATACCTGGGAGCAGATCCAGGACCGACTCCTGGGGGGACTGAGCATGAAGCACATCCGGCCGGCCCGCGAAGTACTCGTGGCGCTCGAGAAAGAGGCCGGCACGTTATGGCAGGGGGAACTGCAGAGCCAGTCGCAGGCCTCCCGTCTCGAAGCCCGCGAACGCGAACTCCAGAAGCGCGCGCAACAGACCCGCCAGAAGGAAGAACGCCTCCGCCGGCAGATGGCCGACCTCGAATTGCTCGAACGCAAGCTGGCGGAGCTGGAAGAAGAGCAGATTGTCATCAAGGCCGAACGCCGGCGCATCCGCCGCCTGTTGCCCGTCCATAGGCTCATCGACAAGATCGACACGCTCGACTCCCGCGCCGGCGACATCGCTCCGTTTAAGTCGATCCCGGAAGATCCCCGCGCGATGATCGACACGCTCAACGAGCAGATCAATAATGAACGCGCGCAACTGGACTACGCCAGGCGCGACATCCGTTTCGCCCGTGATCAGGTCCAGAAAGTGGCGTCGGATGTTCTCACCCGGCCGCTTAACAAGGACATCATCGAGGCCGTCCGCAACTTTCCGGAAATCGAGTTTCGCCAGCACGTATACGCCTGTCAGGAAGCCCTCGGCAGCCTACGCGAGGTGAAGATGTATGCGAAGATGCTCGCCGTCCGAGTATCCATCGGCAAGTCGCTCATCCCCTGGATCATCGCTATCATCGCCGCGGCGATGTTTATCGTCTTCGGGATCATGAAAGACAGTCCGATCCTCTGGGTGGGCGCCGGCCTGTTTGTATTTGCGGGCCTGAAAGCCTTTGAAGTTGCCGTGCATAACCGTAATGTCGGGCTTGATGAAGGCGAGGAGATGCCGGTTGTGGACGACTTCGAGGTGGAGGCCGAGGAGCACCGCGCCGCGATCTCTGAACTCTTGCGTGGGATTCCCGTGCCGGCCGTTCGCCTCGCGAATCCGGATCTCGAGCTGGTGTCGGACATGGAAAACCTCCGATCGGCGCTTCTGGAATACGACGAACACGTCCACCGCACCCACGAACTGGAGCAGGAGTTTAAATCCCGAAACCAGACGGCCCTCAAGAAACTCAGCGCTATAGAGGAGCCGCTACGGGCCCTCGGCGAGGGGGACCTCGACGAAGGGATCCACGAACTGAAGGAGCGCCGACAGGCCGCTCGCCAGCTTGCTCAGTACCATGAAACGCTCGAGCAGGAGCATCCCGACTGGGTGGAGCTCAAGGCAGAGATCGATGCGATCAAACAGAACGACGGCTCGTGGTCGTTTTCAGATGAAGATGTCGTCCGCATCGACGCGCGGATAGAGCATCTGGAGAACGAACTGCGCGAGCGGAGCACGGAGCGGGCCGAACTTAAGAAAGACATCGAGGGCGCACGCATCGAGCAGTCGGTGCCCCTCATCGAATCCGAAATCCGCCACATCCAGCTCCGCCATGCCGAACTGCGCCGCCGGCGCGATCGCCTCTTCCTTCTATCCACCCTCATCAAACAGGCCGACCAGCAGTTCCGCCTAAAACACCAGCCCGAGGTCATCCGCCTCGCTGGTGACTACCTCGCCCGAGTCACCGATGGTCGGTATGATCGCCTTGGGATGGACGAGGCCACTGGCCGGCTCGTGGTCTTTGCCGCCGGCGCCGAGGCAGGCTCCCCCGTTGGCCCGCCACTCAGCCAGGGTACCGTCGACCAGATATACCTCTCGATTCGTCTTGCCATTATCGACCACCTCGACGACGGAAAGGAACGCCTCCCCGTCTTTCTCGACGAAGTCTTCGTTAACTGGGACGCCGGCCGCCGCAAAAACGTCTACGGCATCCTCAAGCAGATGTCCGAGAGCCGACAGGTGTTCCTCTTCACCTGTCACGACTGGCAGGCCGCCGAGTCCGTCATGGAGCTCGACGCCCGAGAGGTGACGCTACACGCGGCGGTTTGAAGGATGGTAAGAGAGAAATAATCCCGCCGAGCCGCAGAGACGGGGAGGGGGCTCAATGACAGTAAATCTCCGCCCCCCAGCGCCTCCGCGGGATCCCACTCCACGCCAAGGTCGAGACATTTGATCGCGCTGCACTCCCGCAGAGTCGCAGAGGGCACACTGACACGGAATCTCTGCGTCCCAGCGCCTCCGCGGGATTCAACCCTACCCTAAGTTCGAAGACATTTCATCGCGCTAAATCTCCTGCAGAGTCGCAGGGGGCACACTAACACGGAATCTCCGCGCCTCAGCGCCTCCTCGGGATATATCACCCGACGCTGCCCGGCAAAACATTTCATCTTGGGATTTCATGCAGCCGGCGCGGAAAGGACCTATCATCGTGTCATTAAACGGCCTACTGAATCTCCGCGTCACCGCGCCTCTGCCGGACCCATCCCCAACTCCCATGACCGAAAACGAAATCGGCAGCATCATCATAGCCGCCGCCATCGACGTGCATCGCGAACTCGGTCCGGGGCTGCTAGAATCCGTCTATGAAGTGGTGCTCGCCAGCGAGCTTTCCGACCGCGGACTGGTCGTTGAACGCCAGGTTCAGGTCCCAATTGTCTACAAAGACATGCACTTCGCGGAAGCCTTCCGGGCCGATTTGATCGTAGAAGGGAAGGTAGTGCTCGAACTGAAGTCAGTTGAACGCGTGATTCCCGCGCATAAGAAACAGGTGCAAACCTACCTCCGACTTACCGGCCTCAAGCTCGGCTATCTCCTGAACTTTGGGGAAGCCGTGCTCAAAGGCGGCATCACCCGGTGTGTGAATCGCTTAGAGGAGGAAGTCCCGTACGAGAGACAGGAGACACACGCGCTCCTACAACGCAAACAGAAGCCGGGGTTGACGCAGAGCAACCAGGATTCGTAGATGGATTTGGAGGTGTCTGGTCTAATTCACCGCCTGAATATTCCGAACCCGAAGTAACAGGGCTCCTCGCTGCATTTGTACATCTTCACCTCGACCTCGTAACTGGCTGACACTTTCGGCGTGAAGGCGACGATGGGCTGATCGTCATCCTTCGTGTCTTCCTGGACCACTTCGCCGTCTTCGTTTAAGATCTTGACGTCGATGTCCGTGCAGTCGTTATCGCACGCGGCACTGATGATGTATTCGGTGCCTTCGTCGAAATAAAACGTCCAGAGATCGTCTTCGCCGGTGTAAATGCTGCCCATCACGTAGTTCTGGAGGGCGTACTCACCGCCTAATTCGGAGATCGTCGTGTAATGATTCTGGAGTTGATCCCAGACCTGCTGGGCATAGGACTGGCCCAGTGCGGTACCCGGTAGCCAGGCCACCTGCGTGAGAAGGAGAAGGAGAACAAGAACGGCTTTTTTGAAAAATGACCGCATGACGTAAGCCCCGGATGGTTCTGGAAAGGATCGGGCCGGCCTCCGCATCCACGGCGCCGCCCCACTTCGATACACCCGTTGGTAACGAGCATATGGAATAGAAATCGACACCTTTACCTTCTTCCGCAGAGATCCCGAGAAATAATCCTTTCCATCCTGCTGCCATTTGTGACCCGCTATAAGGGCAGCGCTCGTACCTCCTCGATGTTTGCGACAAAAGAGCCCTCTGTGATCGTGATCGACACCTCGCCATCCTCCAGTGTCAGCGTACCGGAGAACGTCCCCTTCACCTGGGTCTCCGTTCGCTCGGTCACGGTAATGCGAACGCCTGCCCCTTCCCCCAGAAAGACCGCATCGTTGTCGGCGTCGATCGCTTCCACATACCGCATCGAATTCGTGTAGTCGTCGGGTGCCAGAAAGCCTTCATCCAATGTTACCGTGAGCAGGAAAGCGCGGCCGTATATGGGCGGAATCGGAAGACCAGCGCCGACCACTGTCAGCCAGAACGGCACACCGGTATTGGTGGTGAACACAGTGGCCTCAACCTCCACGGCAGAGCGCCAGAGGTCGCCATCGACTTTCATCGTCAGCCTTGTGCCATTGATCACTTCGGGGCCGTCGTCACCATCACCTCCGGGGCCGCTAGAGTCACAACCGGCTAGTAGTAGGACAACAAACAGAATGAGTTTGATCGATTTCATGGTCATCATTATTTTTTTGATCCGAACCGGTAGTGTGCACCCAGACCCAGCGAAAGGGTCGAAAAACTGCCGTAATACTGGAAGCTCGCGAGCGCCAATCCTAACTCGGCATTAACGAAGATCGGAGGGAAGTCTTCGTCCTTGAAGAGTCGCGGCAGGCCGGCCTCGACGCCCGCGCCAAAGCCAGCCCCGAACACATTCTCAGATACCCTCCCGCCGAGGATGCCGAGGTTGACGCTATATCGGTACAAACTCACACCGCCGTATCCGTACAGGTCGTAATTTTGATTTCGATTGAACCGGTACCACACACGACCACCTACGTTCGTCAACGCCCCGAAGAAGCCGACCACCGCCTCTCCCGTCAGGGTTTCACTGAACTGCAGCGTGCCGCTGATACCGTAAGCTGGCCACGACGAAGAAAATCCGATGCCGAACCGCCCGCCCTGTACACCGACGGTCGATTCGTTGTCCGGAATGGCGCCGCCGGTCGACTGGCCTTTGGCGGGGTGAGGAGCGAAAAGCAAGAGGATCAATACGGCAAACATCGATTGAGTGGGGAGGCGCAGAACCGCGAGTGATGCGAGATTGTTCATGGTGGCGCGAAATGGTAGCTTGTGATACAAGAAGACCGCCCGGATGCACTGAGCCGTCCATCCATACCCAGATGCGGAATCCGATGATCGATTATTCACCGCGCTACGGTTTTTTTGAGTCGTTTATTTCATCGACCCATGAGTGACCTCTCCTACGATCGCAGGCTTCTCGAAGTACTCGAAGCTGTGTCGGACCTCGCGCCGGACGAGCGTATCGCCTATCTTGATACTCACTGTGCCGGCCTCCCGGCCCTCCGCCAGGATGTCGAACGCCTGCTCGAACACGCTGCCGCTTCGCCTACTGCAGAGCTTGCGGCGGTGAAGTTGATGCCAGCAGCGCATCAAGAAGGGATGGAAGCCGGGCCGTTTACCCTGCTCGAAAAAAGAGGGGAAGGGGGGATGGGGACAGTCTACCGCGCCCGCCACAACCGGCTCGGACGCGATGTCGCGGTCAAGTTCATCCGCCATGGACGCTTTGCGACGGAGGCCGAGCGCAGACGATTCACAGCCGAACAACGCAGCCTCTCGCAGCTTGCCCATCCCCACATCGTCACCCTTTTTGACGCCGGCTTTCTCGGTGACGGGCAACCGTATTTCGCAATGGAGTTTGTCGAGGGTCAGCCGCTGGATGTCTTCTGCAACGACTCCCTGATGCCACTACGTGAGCGTATCGTGCTATTCATTAAGATCTGCGAGGCTGTCCAACACGCCCACAAAAACCTCATCGTCCATCGCGATCTAAAACCGGGCAACCTGCTCGTTCTGCCGGACGGTACCCCAAAGCTACTCGACTTCGGGATAGCGAAGCTGCTTGAGGACGGTGCTGAGCCGGCGACCGTGACGCGTGTCATGACTCTCACCTACGCCGCGCCAGAGCAGATTCAGGGTGGACACATTACCGTGGCGACGGACGTCTACGCACTCGGGGTTGTGCTCTACGAATTGCTCGCCGGCCACCGACCCTTCGCATCCGGATCAAGGCCGGAACTCGTCCAGGCCATCCTCTCCACCGAGCCTGTGCGACCGTCCACCGCCACTACAGGCTCCACACAACGCCTCCTTCAGGGAGATCTGGATACGATCGTCCTCAAGGCCCTCCAAAAAGACTCCGTTCGGCGCTATAGATCCGTCCAGGACATGGCGGACGATCTTACGCGCTATCTCGAGGGCCGGCCTGTCCTCGCCCGGCCCGATTCCTTTGCTTATCGCGCAGGTAAGTTCATACTTCGGCACCGCGCCAGCCTTGTGGGTACTGCAATCGCTCTCGCGCTATTGGTGGTGGTTGGCGTCCGGTATACGGTGGATGTCAACCGCGCGCGGGACGAGGCGGAGGCCGCTCGCGTGCGTGCCGAACGTGTGGCGGCCTTTACGATCGATCTCTTTCGTCCGGCGGACCCCAATGTGGCCCGAGGAGATACGCTCACGGCTCTTGAAATCCTCGACCGTAGCAGTGAACGCCTTCTGCCGGCGTTGCACGACGAGCCTGAGGTACTCTCGGAAATGCTGGATGTGATCGGGGAGATCTACGGCGGTCTCGGCCGGCCGGATGAAGCCTTAGCGCTCCTGGAACGCGCCGTGGCCCTCAGGCGAAGCAACGGCCGTCCTGCAGAATTGAGCGAAAGCCTCGTCCACCTCGGCGAAGTCCAAATAGCTGCGAACCAGATCGATACCGCACGCGTCCGCCTCGAAGAAGCCCATGCGCTTGCCGTACGAGCACACGGCGACTCCCATCCGAATGTGGCCGCCACGCTCGATCTCCTCGGGCATATCGCCTTCGCTCAGGCCCGGTACGACAACGCGGATTCACTATTCCGCGAAGCCATTTCCCGCTTCGAACACGCGACGATGGATGCGGACTCGGCCGTCGTACAGCGCGGTCTGGCCTCGGCACTCAACAACCTGGGCGGAGTGCTCTTCATTCGCCGCGAGCTGGGGGCATCGGAAGGAGCATTGCGTCGGGCAAAGACGCTCTATCGGGAAATCCACGGCGAGACGCCACATACCGACCTCATCACCATCCATAATTCCCTCGGGAATGTGTACCGGCTCATGGGTGCTCTTGATCAAGCCTTGGGAGAGTTTGAGGCAGGTCTCCAGATGGCCCGCGACGTGCTTGGTACGCATCCGACGACGGCCACCCTGGCCAGCAACCTCGGCGTTGCGTTGCTCGATGGGGGCTGTGGGGACCACGTTAGGGCATACTTCGAAGAGGCACTCGCCATTCGTCAGTCCCTGCTGCCGCCGACACACCCGAGTGTCGCGCTGACCCTGTATAACATCGGAGTGGCCGTGCAGCGGTGTGAGCGCGACCCCGTTCGCGCGATTCCGTTATTGGAGAGATCGCTGGAAGTTCTCATCGCGGCTACGAAGCCGAGCGACCTCCGTGTCGCTACCAACCGCCACCAGCTGGCAGAGGCGTACCGGGATGTGGGGAGAAGGGAAGAGGCATTCGACCACGCGCGTCATTCCCTTGCCATACGCGCCGCGCAACTCCGTGAACCAAACCGAGACATCGGCCGTTCGCTCACTTCGATCGGGCTCACGCACCGGGATGCCGGCCGGCTCGATTCATCCCGAGTGTATGCGCTGCGGGCGCTCGACCAGTTCGACCGCCTCGAAACCCCGGACGTGGAAGGGCAGCGGATAACGCTTCGCCTCCTGGCCGACACGCTGCTGGGGCTCGGGCAATGCGACGAAGCGGCGCCGATGCTCGATCGATACCTGGCCATGCTCGATCCCGCCGATCTGGAGCGCGAAACGGTAGCCGCGAAACGACTGGCCTGCCCGGTTTCCGAAGTAACCCCATGATAAAACCGCAACCCTCGTCTGCCGAAACGCCTGATCCGGGTACAGTCACTGCTCTTTTGATGCAGGCAGAGGCCGGCGAGGCCGCGGCGTGGGATGAATTGTTTAGTCTGGTATATCCTCACCTCCGCGCCGCCGCGTCGCGCGCGCTGCAAGGGGAGCGGGCGGATCACACGCTTCAGGCCACGGAGCTCGTGCACGAAGCCTACGTCCGGCTTGTGCATCAGGATCGGGCTTCAGCACGTAACAGGGCACACTTTTTTGGCATCTGCGGTCGGTGCATGCGGCATATCCTGGTTGACCACGCCCGCGCGCGAAATGCGGAGAAACGGGGCGGCGGCATTCGTTTCGTCCGCCTCGACGACCGAATCGACGTGCCCGACACGGCCGAGCCGGCGTACATCTTGCGTCTGGATGAAGCTGTTGAACGCCTCGAACAGATCGACGCTTCCCGTGCTCGCCTGGTCGAAATGCGCCTATTCGCCGGTCTCACCCTCGAAGAAGCCGCCGACGCCCTGAACGCGACCTACAGTACCACCCGCCGGCGTTGGGAAGCCACTCGATTGTGGCTGCAAGATTACCTCGAACAGGCCGCGTGACTTTCACGGCATCTCCACGTCTCCGCGCCTCATCGGGATCCGTTACTATCGCTCAAGCAACCGCTCCCACAGAGACGCAGGGACGCTGAGTGGTGTCTACCCCCGAGATCTCCGCGCCTCCGCGCCTCATCGGGATCTCATAGTATCGTTAAAGCAACCACTCCCGCAGAGACGCAGGGACGCTGAGTGGTGTCTACCCCCGAGATCTCCGCGCCTCCGCGCCTCCGCGCCTCATCGGGATCCGATACTACCGCTCAAGCAACCACTCCCGCAGATCATCAACCCCGGTTGACTATCTCCCCCGGCGGGTTGATCTTTGACAGCCCGCTTTTTTTATCTCATTTATCGCCACTCCGTGCAGCTGTCCGTTCGCGATATCCGAGGGTATGTCCTCAACATGCATACTCGCATGCCCTTTCGCTATGGGCCGACGGCGCTGACGGCGGTCCCCCACCTTTTTTTGCAGGTTGATCTGGAAGTCGACGGCTACCGCCAGATCGGCGTTACCTCTGAGGGGCTCCCTCCGGGGTGGTTCGAAAAAACGCCCGGGTTAACCTATGAAGCCGAGATCAAGCGTATGATCGAGGCCATCCGTCTTGCGAGCCGGCTCATCGAAGGGCAACGCTTTTCGTCGGTCTTCGCCCTCTGGATGCGGCTCTATATGGGGATGCAGGCGGCATCAGACGCGCCGCCGCTGTTGCGCTCCTTCGGCATCAGCATGGTCGAGCGCGGCGTTATCGATGCGTTCTGTCGGCTGCTCGATCTCCCTTTCGTGCGCGCTGTCTACGACAATGCATTCGACATCGATCTTGGCAGTATCCATACGTGGCTATCAGGCCTCCAGCCGGCCGACCTCCTGCCCTTTGAAGCTATCCCCCATCAGTTCATCCGCCACACCATCGGCCTCGACGATCCCATCCGCGAGCGAGAAATCAAACCCGAAAACTGCGTCACCGATGGCCTGCCGCAATCCCTGGAAGCTGCCATCGAGGCGTATGGACTAAGGTACTTCAAGGTCAAACTCGCCGGCGACGTCAAACACGACATCGCCCGCCTCGGTGCTATATGGGATGTCCTGAGCCGCACAGTCGATGGTACGTTCCAGTTGTCGCTTGACGCGAATGAGCGCTTCACGACCACGCTCGATATGCGGGACTATTTCTCCACGCTCCTTCAGGACATGCACGTGCAGGCGTTGTTCGACCGGGTACTTTACATCGAGCAGCCGCTTCACCGGGATGTAGCCTTCCAGGATTTGTCCATGGCATTGCCATCCGGACTAAAGTCGATGCCGGTCGTCATGGATGAGTCCGACAGCGAACTCACCAGCCTCAGTCGCGCGCTCGACGCCGGCTATGCCGGCACCAGCCATAAGAATTGCAAGGGGATCGTCAAAGGCATCGCTAACGCCTGCTTGCTGGCCAGATTGCGCAAAAACGACCCTGGCCATGCCTATATGCTTACCGGAGAAGACCTCGCCAGTGTCGGGCCGATTGCGATGTTGCAGGACATGGCCGTATCGTGCACCCTGGGCATCCGACACGCCGAGCGCAACGGACACCATTACTTCACTGGACTTAGCATGTACCCGCCAGAAGTCTGGAGTGATGTGCTCGCGCACCACTCCACGCTCTATGCGCGCCACGAAGACGGATTCCCGACACTCCGCATCCAGGAAGGGCGGGTGTACACCGAAAGCGTCCTGTCGGCGCCGTTCGGGTACCGGCCTGAATTTGACCTGGAACCTTACACGCCACTCGAAGCCTGGAATAGCGCTTCGCTCCTAAAAACTGATTGACACACATGACGCGCTCAAAGGAACGCACCAGCCGGCTCGGCCTGTGGCTGACCCTGGCCATGGTGTTCGCCATGCTCATGGGCCCCGGTCCCGGTCTGCACCTGGTGAACCCGGATGTGACAGATCCCGATGCGGTCTACCTCATCTCCGGCATCCCGATCGTCTATGCCTGGGGCATCTTCTGGTTTGCCGTGCAGGTGGCCATCGTCGTTATCGCCTACAGAACCGTCTGGCACGATGACGAAATTCAAACGGTCGTTACAGAAAACGAAGGGTGAATGGGATGGAGCAAGTGGTGTTAAACGATCTTGGTGGTATGACCTACGTGGTCGTAGCCGGCTATCTTTTGGCCCTTCTGGTCATCGGCTACATTGGGTACCAACGCAGCCGGGTAGGCGAAGAAGATTATTACCTCGCCGGGCGCGGACAGGGGTGGATCGTCTCGTCGCTGACCATCATGGCGACGTTTTTTAGTTCGTTCGCGCTGCTTGGCGCGCCCGGCATGGTATACCGGGATGGTGTCGTTTTTGCACTTTTTTCGCTCAATGTGCCCATAAGTGGGGCGCTCGTTTATGTGCTGGGCAGCCGAATACACCGGATCGGGAGGAGCCGGGGATTTGTGACTCCCGCCGATATGCTGTGTGAGCACTATGGGAGCCCAGTGGCTCTTCGGCTGCTCGTGGCCCTATCTGGATTCCTGTACGTAATGCCCTATGTCGTCATGCAAATTCAGGCCGGCGGCATCCTTGCTTCGCAACTCTTTCCAGGTGAAAATGCCTTTGTGATCGGGGCTATCGTGCTGGCTGGGATCACCACGTTGTACATCATGATCGGTGGGATGCGAAGTGTCGCATGGACGGATGTGCTCCAGGGGGGGTTGTTGGTGGTCGGAATGCTGGTTGCCGGTGTCGCCACGGTGGTAATGCTTGGCGGTGTTTCTGGCTTTTTTGCCGGGGTCGCGGCGTTGCCCCCTGCTTCGTTGTCTGTGCCCGGCACCACGGGGTACTGGTCGCCGGAGATGTTGTTTACCGTCTGCTTCTTTGCGTCGGCGGGATCGATGGTGCAGCCGGCCCAGTGGATGCGGTATTACTCGGCTAAGTCGACGCAGACGCTTCGTCGGAGTGCGCTCATCTTCACCATAGTGCTCACCATCTGCTATCTCTTTGGGATTATGCTGGTCGGGCTTGGCGGGCAAGTGCTCTACCCGCTCGAGACGTCAGGCGGCGTCGTGCTGCCAAACCCGGCCGTTGGAAGCCAGGCCAACCAGTTCGATCAGATCCTCGTTGTGATGATCAGCCAGAACTTGCCGGCGGTGTTCGGCCTTTTTGGAAGTTTTCTGGCTATCTTGATCATGGTCGCCATCATGGCGGCCGCGATGAGTACCGCGGACAGCAACCTGCACGCCCTCAGCGCCATCCTTACGCGCGATATCTACGACCGATTCATCGATCCCTCGGCCTCCGAAGCGCGGCGCACCTGGGTGGGGCGTGGCATCATCCTGCTGGCAACCGTGTTGTCGTTGATCGTTGTCATCGTCAGCCGCACCAGTGCCACGGTGAATCTGGTGGGGATGATTGCCCAATTGGGGTTGCTCGCGATCGCGTTCTCGAGCCAGCTATTGCCGATGACGATCGACATGTTGTTCATCAAACGAGGGACGCGCCAGGGCGCCATTGCGGGCATCGTCACCGGCCTCGGCATCGTTTTCCTGCTGAGTCCTCTCTGGCCCGTCGCGCTTGGCGGAGGCCCCGGCTCCCTTGGCCGGCTACGAACGATTATCGATATCGGCGCGTGGGGACTATTTGCCAATATCGCTGTATTTGCAATCACATCAGTGTTCACCCGCAAGGCGGCTGTCGTCGTAGTGCTTGCGTGTCTGGCGCTGCCGGCGAGTCATGCTACGGCCCAGTCTCTGCCTGACGAGCGCATCGCCGAATCGGCGCCGGATAGCTTCAAGGTGGCGTTCGAAACCAGCAAAGGTGGGTTTGATGTGGTCGTCTACCGCTCCTGGGCCCCTCTGGCGGCGGATCGATTTTATCACCTCGTCCGCCTTGAGTTTTATGACGAGGCCTCCATCTACCGCGTCGTACCGGGGTACGTCGCCCAGTTCGGCATTCATAACGATGAGGTCACAAACCAGGCCTGGCGGCCCCTCGTGCTGGAGGACGAACCGGTACGCCAATCAAACGCCCGAGGAACGGTTGCCTTTGCGCGTGGGGGCCCCAAATCGCGCACTACCCAGGTGTACATCAACCTGGTCGATAACGGCCGGCTCGATGCCCTCGAGTACGGTGGCGTACGTGGGTATCCTCCCTTTGGGAAAATCGTACGGGGGATGGATGAGGCGGTAGCGCTCTTTAATAGCCAGTACGCCAATGCGCCGGCCATGAGGCAGGATTCCATCAATGCATCAGGGCGTACCTATCTGGATCGCGCGTTCCCGGGTCTCGACTACATCGTTACCGCCCGGCTGGTCGCGTTTTAATACGACGATTATCGTTGTTCTCCGTACGTCGACGCGCATGCCGCGCAAGGGCAAATCGCCCTGAGCCGCTCCCAGGTATAGATGCCGGCGTCGTGACCATCGTCCCACACAAAGCGGAGTCCGTACCCGCCCACTGGTTCGAGCCGTACGTTTTCCCAACGCATAAGCGAGGGTAGCAGGAAGATTTCCCGTTCGGGCAGCTGCCCCATCTGCTCATGCCCACCCATACACGAGGCGCACGGACACGCGCGGCGGAGGGCGTCGAGCGGGTAGGCGCTCGCGTGGCCGTCGGCCCAGGTGATGTGGAGGGTTTGTTCGCCGGCGTCGAGCACGATCTGGCGCGGCGCGTGAGAAGCAGGCATGGTCGTCACCGGATAAGATAAAAAAAGCCCCGGCACTGCAGAACAGGCCGGGGCTACAGGGCAAGCAACATCGTGGTACTAGACTTCTTCCGTCGTGTACACGTCCTTCAGCAGCACCTGGAGCTTCGAACGACCCCGGTTGATGCGGCTCTTGACGGTACCCATCGGCAGCCCGGTGATCTCCGCGATCTCCTCGTAGGCAAGCTGCTGGACATCACGCAACACAACGACCTCGCGGAACGATTCGGGGATCTCGTTGAGCGCGTCCTGAATATATTTGTCCTGGATCGTGCTCTCGGCATGATTGTCCGGGCGGAACGAGTCATCCGGCAACTGGAGTTCATACTCCTCGTTGTCGCGATTCACTGACTGGAGCGAGTACATCCGCCGGCGCTTGCGTTTCCGGTATTCGGAGCGAGCCAGGTTGCCGGCGATCGTGTACAGCCAGGTCGAGAACTTGGCGATGCGCTGGTACGAATGCCGGTTGCGGTAGACCCGGAGAAACGTCTCCTGCAGCAAGTCCTCGCACCGCTTCGAATCCCCCAGAAACCCGTACAGGTAGTGGGTGAGCCGCTCCGAGTACTTGTCCACGAGGATGTTAAACGCCTCTACGGTTCCCATCTGGAACTGCTCCATCAAGTCCTCATCACTCATCTGTAAGAGCGTGTGGTACCGGTCTGAAGTAAGGCTAGGTGCGTAACGATGTTTGATCGTCTGGGGTGTATCCAGCATTGACGTCTTCTATCAATCTATGAGGGAGGATTCAGCACAGCTAAACCCTCTTCGAGGCTCAAATTCAGTTGTTTGCGCAGTCTCCCAAAATACGGAATAATCTTACTGTGTGTTGGATTTTTAGCCGTATTATTACGTTTTATCGTTGAATTTATGATGATGATATCACAACGTGAGCACCGAAGCGGGTAACCCGGTCTAGCAGCGCCGGCCGTTAAAGAGTGCTGGCGGCCAGATGGGCCATGCTTCTCGTACGGGACGAGAGGAGATGCAGCGATACGGCGCTGCGGGCGCGACGGAGACAATGCCGGGGAAAGCGAGGCGGACGTGATTTCTCGGTCTCTGTCGCGGGAGACTTCTCAGTATACCATGCAGCAACGTGTTGATTCAACGGTGAAATCGCGCATTTTTGTGTGCGGGCTTTTGCCTACATCGCCCGCTTAAAAACCTATCCAGTGACCGCTCGGCGATCGGCCGTGTCCATAAAAAGCTACAGTACGTCGACCGTCCGTTTCTCATTGCGTGTGCGCCTCGGTAGGTCGGTTTTGAGGTATAAGTGCTTTAAATCTGGTGAAATCCATGGTTTTTGCACACATCGCTGTGGTGTCAGCCGCGATGGAGAGCAGCCTCAATGCCGAGCGGCGTGTGCTTTGCAAAGGGCCCGGAAAGAAACAAAGCCCGCGGCGCATATCGGCAGCCGCGGACTGAACACGGACCCATTGACGCGAGGATTGTTATGAAAACGCACCTGTTTGCGACCGCTCTGCTTCTCTTGAGCAGCCTGACGGCTGGATGTTTCGTGGATGCCGACGACGAAGGGACGGGCATACGGACCGCCGAGTTTGTCTTCTCCATGGATGACGCTTCGTTTAATGGCGATGTCGCCTCTGCTCAATACGCGGTGCAGAGTGTTACGCCGGCCGTCGTCGACCACGGTGCGGTCCTCGCCTACTTCCGTGAGCAGGGTACCTGGACGGCAATGCCGTTCACCTTCGCCGAAGAATCGCCTGATCTTCCCGCGGTCGACTACACCATCACCCTCGGCTACGGCTATGACGATGGCATCGTTGAGGTTTTCTACGAGGCGTCCACCCCCGCCGCCCCGCTGGAAGCGCAACCCGACCGGGTCATCAAGGTCGTCATCCTGGCCGACCTCGGGTTTGCCCGCGCGGCCAATCTCGACCTGAATGACTATGAAGCCGTGAAGGCCCATTTCGGTCTTACCGAGTAACAGCTGCCATTCGTTACCCCCCTGACCCCCCCCAAAAAAGCCGACGCTTCACGCGCCGGCTTTTTTTATGCCCTGGTTGAACCCTGGCTTACAGGGAAAAATAAGGACGAGCTTTCGAAGAGGTCTATCCGTCCGATACATCCCTCGATATCGACGTGTAAAGCCATCGTTACCGACGTGCGCGCCGACCCTAATCTTGATCCGTAAGCATCATGAGCATTCGATATAAACTGCTTGGCGCCCTGGTATTCAGTGGCATCGCCGCTATTGCCATCGTGGGATACATGAGTTTTACCTCCGGCAAAACCGCCTTGATGGCGGCATCCTTC
Source organism: Rhodothermales bacterium (assembly GCA_041738655.1). Classification (GTDB taxonomy): domain Bacteria; phylum Bacteroidota; class Rhodothermia; order Rhodothermales; family JAHQVL01; genus JAWKNW01. Next base: position 20,137 of record JBGSPJ010000004.1, read on the forward strand.
AATCAACTCACCTCGGTACGGGAGACCAAGGCGAGACAGGTCGAAGGGTACTTCGAACAGATCCGAAATCAGGTAATCACGCTCTCCGAAGACCGAATGGTTGTGGATGCCATGCGAGCATTCCGGGAGGGTTTTTATACCGTGGAGGTGCAATCCGAAGTGTCGCCTGAAACCACCGCAGAAGGGGCGGGTCTGGAGCGATATTATCGGGACGATTTTCTCCCCCGGCTGAATGCCGCTTCCGCGCAGGCGGCCTCTATTGATCGTTTTATGCCGAATGACGAGGTCGTCCGGCACTGGCAATCACGATACATCGCAGAGAACCCTAACCCGGTCGGGCAAAAAGATGCCCTGAGTCGTGATAGCGAGGATAACCTGTACAATCGCACCCATGGGGTCTATCACCCGATCCTCCGCAATTATTTGAAACGGTTCGGGTTCTACGACATTTTTCTTGTGGACGACCGGACGGGGCATATCGTCTATACCGTATTCAAGGAGGTCGACTACGGTACCAGCCTGCTCACCGGCCCGTACAGCGACACCAACATCGCCCGGGCGTTTGAAGCGGCCCGTAACGCCATTGACCCGGACTTTGCCCAGCTGGTCGACTTTGAAGAATACGAGCCTTCCTATCGGGCGCCGGCGGCATTTATCGCTTCCCCCATCTTCGACGGCGACGAACGCATCGGCGTCCTTATCTTCCAGATGCCTATCGATCGAATCAACGAAGTGATGACCGGGGGGAATAATTGGGACGCGGACGGGATGGGTGCTACTGGAGAAACCTACCTGGTTGGCGAAGACCTGCGCATGCGCAGCATCGCTCGGGGCATTATCGACGACACGGAAGCTTATTACGAGGATCTCCGGGCGCAGGGCTACGATGAGGAAGCGATCGCACGGATTACGGCGTTTCAGACAACGATACTCTTCCAGGAGATCAGTACGCAGAGTGTGCGGCAGGCGCTATCGGGAGACAGCAACCTGCAGGTGCTCGATGGGTATCGCGGGCACCCTGTGTTGAGCGCGTACAAACGCCTCGAGATCGCCGACGTCAATTGGGTCGTGGTTGCTGAAATCGCCTTGAAAGAGGCCCTGGCCCCCACAGAGCAGTTGGCTCGAATGGTCGGGTTTATCGGGTTGGGGATCGTGGTCGTTATCGGGCTCGGCGCGCTGTGGTTTACCCAGTCGCTGACGCGCCCGATCCTGGCGCTTCGTGATGCGGCGACACGGATGGCCAGTGGCGATACCTCCGCCCAGGTCCAGCAAAAAAGCTCGGATGAGATCGGACAGCTTGCCGGCGCTTTTAATAAAATGGTCGCGAACATCCGCGCCTTTACGCAGGATCTGAAGGAAGAGAAGACACGCGCCGATAAGGCTCGCATGGACGCCGAAGCGGCCACGGCACAGACTGAGATGGACCGCGCCCACCTCGCACGCAGTGTCGAGGAGATGCTCGGCGCCATCCAGACATTTGCCAAGGGCGATCTGACTGTAGAGCTTGAAGCACATACGAACGACGACATCGGCCGGCTCTTCGATGGGTACAATCGCGCTCTGGCCAACATGCGCCAGATGATCGAAAAAGTGGGCGAGGCGGTCTCGATCACCACCGGGTCCGCCGCGACGATCCGATCGTCGACGGACGCGATCGCGAACGACGTCCGGGTGCAGTCCACCCAGGTAACGGATATCGCGGCGGCCGTCGAGGAAATGTCCATGACCATCGCGGACAACGCCCGCACCGCCACGCGTGCCGCCGAGATCACCCAGGCCTCGGGCAGCGCGGCGGAACAGAGCGGACAGGTGGTGCAGCAGACCGTAGGCAAGATCCAGGAGATCGCCGTCGTGGTTCAGCAAAGCGCCGTCATCATCGAACGCCTCGGGGCGTCGAGCAATCAGATCGGCGAAATCGTGTCGGTCATCGAGGGGATCGCGGAGCAGACCAACCTGTTGGCCTTGAACGCGGCCATCGAAGCCGCACGCGCCGGCGAACAGGGCAAAGGATTTGCCGTCGTGGCAGACGAAGTGCGCAAGCTCGCCGAACGCACCACGCACTCGACCCAGCAAATCGCCGAGATGATCCGGTCGATCCAGGCTGAAACCCACCAGGCGGTACAGGCCATGAAGGATGGCCGTGTACGGGTGGATGAAGGGCTTCGGCTCGCCGACCGGGCCGCCCAGGCTCTGCAGGATATCGAGCGAAATATCGAGCAGACTATCGTCATGGTGTCCCAGATCGCAGCCGCCACGGAAGAGCAAGCCGCGGCCAGTGCCGAGATCTCGACTAACGTTTCGAGCATCGCCGAGCTTTCCACCAGTTCCGCGCGCGGCGCCACAGAAATCGCACACGCCGCCATCGCACAGGGTGAACTTACAACGAACCTATGGGGCCTGGTCTCGCATTTTGTCGTTGACAAAAAGCAGCGATCCCCGGCGCGAGAAGCCTCACGTATGATCTAACGCATGCGGAACATCCCAACGGGACCTGGAATCGATCATACAGAAGGGGAGCCGGCAACCGCTGGCTCCCCTTTTTCATTTTACGGTGGAGGGGTAGGTCAATTGGCCTACACGATTTTCTAATTAAGAAATGCCGGCGTTGGGTCGATACCGTACAAGTGTGCTTTGCTTTCCAAGAGCCGGCACCACCTTACAGAGTCATCCTACCCCACCTTTATAGCGATGCCATGGCTCTGCTATGGCTTGAACATCATGAGCATTCGGTTCAAACTCCTCTCCGCGTTGATCCTTAGCAGCTTCGTGGCCATTGGGATCATCGGATACCTGGGATATTCCTCCGGCAAAAATACCTTTGAGGAGGCGTTGTTTGTGCGTCTCTCGGCAAGCAGGGATTCCAAGGATCGAGAACTTGAGAATTATTTCGGGCAGATTCGGGAGCAGGTTATCCAGCTTTCCGAAGATCAGATGATCATCAACGCGATGCGGGGATTCAAAGCTGGATTTCACGAGGCAGACTCGTTGATGGCGGAGGCTCCGAGCACCCTTGAGGAGGTAGACGGTGTGCTCAGCGGCTACTACAGCACGCAGTATCTTTCGCGTCTGAATGGGAGCATCGGCAATTCCTTTGAATTGACGGATGTGTGGCCCGCGGACGAAGAGACCCGGTACTGGCAATACCAGTACATCGCTCGCAACCCCCACCCCGTCGGCTCCAAACATGAATTGCCGGCCGCCAACGACGGCTCGGCCTATAGCGAGGCACATGCTACCTATCACCCCTTCCTGCGCCAGTACATGGAGCAGTTCGGGTATTACGATGTGTTTCTCGTGGATGACAAGACCGGACATGTCGTCTACTCCGCCTACAAGGAAATGGACTTCGCCACAAGTCTGATCTCAGGTCCCTACAAAGATTCCAACCTGGCCGAAGTATTCGATGCCGTCCGGCATGAAACGACGCCCGGCAATGCCCGGCTGATCGACTTCAAGAAATACACCCCATCGTATCTCGCGCCGGCCTCGTTTATCGCCGCGCCCATCATCGATGGCGGCGAACGCATCGGCGTGATCATATTTCAGGTGCCGATCAATCGGATCAACGACATTATGAGCGGCCACCAGGGGTGGAAGGCGGAGGGATTTGGCATTACGGGCGAAACGTATCTGGTCGGCGAGGATCGCCTGATGCGGAGCGTCGCCCGTGGCCTGGCCGAGAACAAGGTCGTCTACCTGGAGGACTTGAAAGCGCAAGGGTACAATTCCGACACGATTGCGTACATGACGGAGCATGAGACATCCATCTTGTATCAGGAAATCGATACGGACGGGGTTCGTCGCGCGCTTGCAGGCGACAGCAGTACGCAAATCATTGATGGGTACCGGGGTCATCGCGTCCTCAGCGCCTTTAAGCCGCTGGGCGTTCCGGATGTGCGCTGGGTGGTTATTTCGGAAATCGCGGAGGAAGAAGCGCAGGCGCCTTCGCGCAAGCTTGCAAAGTTGATGGGAGGGGTGACCCTCGCGATCATGCTTGTGATTGTCATCATCGCGCTTCTCTTCACCCGAACCTTGACCCGGCCGATCAACGCGTTGCGGGATGCCTCGAAGCGGATGGCCGAAGGGGATGCCAGCGCGCGCGTGGATCTCAAGCGAGCGGACGAACTCGGCCAGCTGGGCGACGCATTTAATGGGATGGTTGCGAATATTCAGACATCGACGCGAGCGCTCCAGGGCGAAAAAGAGAAGGCCGAGCTGGCCATCGTCGATGCGGAGAGGGCGAAATCCTCGGCCGAGGAGGCCCAGCAGTACCTGGCGGGAAGCGTGGAACGCATGCTGGGGGCGATCGAAAAGTTCGCCCAGGGGGATCTGACGGTCGAACTGAAGGTCAGCTCGAACGACGAAATCGGCCGGCTGTTCGTTGGCTTTAACCGCGCCGTCGCCAACGTTCGCTCGATGATTGTACAAGTGAACGAAGCAGTCACCCTCACGACCCGTTCCGCCTCGTCCATTCGGACGGCTACCGACCAGATTGCAAACGACGTTCGCGAGCAATCCACCCAGGTAATGGACATCGCCGCCGCCGTCGAAGAAATGTCGATGACGATTGCCGACAATGCCCGCACGGCTACCGAAACGGCCGATCTGTCTGATTCTTCGGGCAAAACGGCTGAAGAGAGCGGTGCCGTGGTGCAGCAAACAGTGAAGAAGATCCAGGAGATCGCCGGCGTCGTCCAACACTCGGCTCAAATCATCGAGCGCCTCGGCAAGTCGAGTAATCAGATCGGCGAAATCGTGTCGGTGATCGACGCTATTGCGGAGCAGACGAACCTTCTTGCGCTGAACGCGGCCATCGAAGCGGCGCGCGCCGGCGAGCAGGGCAAAGGCTTCGCGGTTGTGGCGGACGAAGTCCGGAAGCTGGCTGAACGGACGACCCATTCCACCCAGCAGATTGCGGACATGATTCGCTCGATCCAGACGGAGACCAACGCTGCGGTCCATTCGATGAAAAACGGCCGGTTGCGGGTGGATGAAGGGTTGGAGCTGGCTGATCGCGCCGGCCTGGCGCTACAGAATATCGAGAAGAACATCGTCCAGACTATCGGCATGGTTGCCCAGATGGCGGCCGCCACCGAAGAACAGGCGCAGACCAGCAGCGACATCTCGAACAACGTCGCCAGCGTCTCCCAGATCTCGACCAATTCGGCCCGCGGAGCCACGGAAATCGCCGGCGCCGCCAACGAACTGGGACACCTGACCGACAACCTCCGCAGCCTGGTTTCGCAGTTCGTGGTCGACAAAAAACAGCTGGCCTCTACCCGCGAAACCGTTTACGCGGCCTGAGTCTGCGCCGAACGAAACGGGTTTGGGGATTTTTTCGGGGTTCCGTGTCGCGACGATGCGGAACCCCGATCCCTTTTTAGCCCTGCGGTTTCTGGAGTTCGACGCCACGCACGCGAGTCGAGGCATCCATCTGCTCGACGAGTTCGATGAGATGACGCTTGTGCGCGAGGTACTTCTCCAGCAGGGCCGGATCGGACGTGGCAAGGATCTGCACGGCCAGAAGCCCCGCGTTTCGCGCACCGCCGACGGCCACCGTGGCAACCGGAACGCCTCCCGGCATCTGGACGATGGAGAGCAGGGAATCGAGACCCTGGAGGTGCCGGGTTGGCACGGGTACGCCGATAACCGGGAGCGGCGTGGAAGCGGCGAGCATGCCCGGGAGATGCGCGGCGCCGCCGGCGCCGGCGATGATCACTTTCAGGCCGCGTTCATGCGCGGTGCGCGCGTATTCGGTCATGACCGCCGGCGTGCGATGGGCCGACAGGACGCGCATCTCGAAGGAGACGCCGAAGCCGGCGAGCGCCTCGGCCGCGGCTTCCATTACCGGTAGGTCCGATTCGCTGCCCATGGCGATGCTGACGATCGGGGCGGAAGAATGGTTCATGGGGAGGTGCGTTTACGGGGCTTATTCTGGGTATTCACAGGGTGATGAGAGCCGCCGCGCGTTCGGCTCGGGCGCGCGTTTCCGCGACCATTGTGCCTGTAGTCGTTACGTGGCCCATCTTGCGCCTAGGCTTCACCTCTTCTTTGCCGTACAGATGGATCGCGGCCCCCTCCACGCACAGGGCCTCGCGTAAGCCTTCGGTGGAGGCCGGCCCGGACCGGTGGCCGAGCACATTGACCATGACCGAGACCGGCGCGCGTAGGGAAGGATCGCCAAGCGGCCAGTCCAGCACGCCCCGCAAATGATTTTCGAACTGGGAGGTCTGGCTGCCTTCGATGGAGTAGTGCCCGGTGTTATGCGGGCGAGGCGCCATCTCGTTGATCAGAATCGTCCCATCCGCCAGCTCGAACAACTCGACTGCCGTAAGTCCCACACCGCCAAACGCCTCCACCGCGGAAACGGCGACGCGCTGGGCCTCCTCGGCCACGCGGGCGTCGATCGGCGCCGGGAC
>JBGSPJ010000024.1:0-32191 GCA_041738655.1 Rhodothermales bacterium
AGCAACGTATGGACGCGCGTTGCGCTCGATCTCACGCCCTACGCCGGTCAGCAGATCCGCCTCGCCTTCCGGATGATCACCGACGACGCAACCGGCAACGGCGCCTTCGATGTCAGCTCGGGTTGGTACATCGATGAACTCACCATCGAAGGCGGAGTAGCGCCACCGCCTGCGGCCGACTTGACGGTAGAGTCTCAATCCCTCACCCTCGACCCCACCTTTATCCCCGCCCCCATTTCCTCCACTATTCGTCTCTCGAATACCGGCGGTTTGCCTCTCGAAATCGCACGGCCTACGGTTGTCGGGCCGGATGCGGCGGCATTTGCTACCCGGGAGGATACGCTACTCATTCTGCCTCAACGATCGGTTCTCCTGCCGATCGAATTCACCCCGACCCGCGAAGGAGTCCACTCGGCGCAACTCATCCTACAAGGTAATTGGGCCACTTCGCCGGACACGGTCAGTCTGGCCGGCTCAGGATTTCTCCCGGAACTTCTGGTGCGTCAACCCGAGGCCAACATCCTGGGCAGGGATTCTCCTATCGAGCATTCGTTTAATCCCTCCACCTTCGTGCCCGACGTGAGTTATCTCTACTTCCGAACCGCCGGCTCCCCTGCGTACGACTCAACTCTCATGTCTGTCGCCAGTGGGATGTACAGTGCAACGATCCCGGGAGCTTACCTGACGGAACGGGGGGTCGAGTACTACATCGTATCAACGCGTGGAACGACGCGCTTCCGGTATCCGGCCGGCTCGGGCGCGGCGTCGCTGCAGGTGACCATTTCTTCCTATTCGGCCCCGATCACGCAGACCCCCCGCGAGCCGGCGATGATCTCGATCCCGCTGACACTGGCGAATCCGAGTATTCTCGATGCGCTCGGCGACGACCTTGGAGAAACGTACGATTTTAATTCCTGGCGGATCTTCAGCTGGAATCCAGCCAGCGAGACATACGACGAGGTCCCGCAGGCCGATTTCGAACCGGGCAGGGCGTATTGGCTTGTTACTCGAGAAGCTCCCGAGCTTCTCCTGGACGATGCGCGGTCGACCGATCTATCGCAGCCGATCCAGGTGGCCCTGCAGCCGGGCTGGAACCAGGTTGGCAATCCGTACGCGTTCTCGATCGATTGGACGCTCGTCCAGAACAGCGACCGGGTAGGCGCGCCGGTAGGGCATGACGGCACGGACTACAGTTATAATCAGACGATCATGGCTCCCTGGGCAGGCTACTTTGTTTTTAACCCCGAGCCCGACTCTATCGTGTTGACCTATTCGCCCCAGGTGCTGCTCGCCGGCAATAACCAGCGCGCGCAAAAAGGGCCGGCCAAAACAGATGATGCCGATTCGTCCACGGACTACCAGCTCCAGCTTATCGCCTCGACACCTGATGGTTCGTTGACGGACGCGCACAACCTGTTGGTGCTCTCAAGGACATCATCGATAGACCTCGACTCCCTGGACTACGCCGAGGCTCCTGGCTTCGGGCCTCACATTCGGCTCTCCAGCCTGGCCGATGGCATCCGTCTCGCCGGCAACTTCAAGCCGCTCGATGAAGGTGGCCAGTGGTGGGACCTCGAGGTCGCTCTCGAGCGCCCCCGCGATCCGTTTCGGACCCGCGAGTCCGTCCTCGTCCAGGTCGTCGAAGACATGGAGCGGCCGGCCGGTTTGTCGCTGTATGCCCTCGATAGGAGTCGTCATCAGCTCCTGGTGATCCGAGACGGCCGTTTCACCGTCGACCTCGACGAACATTACCCGAAAGCCTCCATCCGTCTCGTTCTCGGCACCGAATCCTTCGCAGAACAGCACGCGGACGGTGCGTCGCTCACGCCGGCCGAGACGGCCCTCGAGCAGAACTTCCCCAACCCGTTTAATGGGCGGACAACGATCGACTACCAGCTCCACGAGCCGGCGCACGTCGAGATCGTCATCTTCAACGTCCTGGGTCAAGAGGTGTCCATCATCCGGAGCGACGCCCAGGGCGCGGGCGTGTACCGCGTCGAATGGGATGGACGCGACGCCGGAGGTCGGCCACTGCCCAGCGGCGTCTATTTCTACCGGCTCACGGCCGGCCACAAGAGCATCACCCGTTCGATGTCGATCGTGAGGTAGCGTCCCATGGGATTCCCGCGAAAAACAATCATCGTACCCTCCCTCTTTCGCATTCAACTCATGAAACAGGCTACCCTCTCCCTCCTGGCCATGCTTCTGGCATCGGCGGTTTATGCCCAGACAGGCGGCACCCTTCAGGCTGGACAACGGCAGTCCGGCTTCGTGTCGATCCAGTCGACCTACCAGTCCTTCACGGTCGACGAGGTGAACATCGCGGAGTTCAGCGCTCCACTCACGGTGTTTGTGCCCCTGGGCACGCGCGCCGGCATGGCGTTGACCGCTGCCGGCGCGAGCGTGTCAGGCGATACTGTGAGCACCCTGTCCGGCCTGTCCGATACGCAACTTCACCTCAGTTACAACCAGCGTCTGGGCCGCGCGAGTCTCGTGGCCAGTCTGCGCTTCAACGTCCCCAATGGGGCAAAGGAGTTGTCCCGCGCCGAGTTCGCGACGCTGACGCAACTCTCGCTGAACCAGTATGACTTCCGATTACCCGGGTTTGGGGCCGGCATGGGTGTTTCTCCAGGTATTACCCTGGCCCTACCCGTATCCGAAAGAGCCGCGGTGGGGATCGGAGCGGCCTTCCAGTACCGGGGGGGCTATATGCCGATCAAGAATTTGATCGATTCGTACAAGCCGGGCAACGAAGTGTTGTTGACGGCCGGCTTTAACGTGCGCATCAGCCAACCGCTCAACTGGTCTGTCGATGCCACCTATACCGCCTACGAATCCGATCGACTGGGCGATCAGGCGTTCTTCAGCCCGGGCAACAAGATGGTTCTAACATCCCGTCTTAGTTTTACGCAGGGGTATAATCAGGCCTGGATCCAGGCCCTCGTGCGGAATCGCGAACCCAACTCGTTGATCAATCCCGATGGACTTGAAATCGAGGAGGAGTTTCGTACGCTGCCCGACCAGAAGAAGGTAGCCGCCGGCTACACCATGCGGATGGCCAGCCGCAGCTACCTGTCCCTCGTGGCCGACGCGCGATTTTTTGGCGACGCGTCGATTCTCCCCGACGTGTCCACCGTTTATAGTGGTGGTTTGACGCTCGATATTGCCGTCTCGCGGGCCGTCGCGATCCCGCTGCAAGGCAGGATTTTCGCGGGAGACCTGACGGGGTACGAATTTGGATTTGGGATTCGGACTCAGTTTTGAGGGTGTCGCGTCGATCAGATCGTAGATTTCTAGCATGCGGCGGAGATCTACTTGATCTCTTTAGCATTGACGTTATTCAATCTCGCAAATGAACCTGAATGCCCAATTTGCCGTGATCGATAGCGTATAAGCCGATCAAGGCTCAAACCGATACGCTGCGCCTCAGCGGGAACATTGCCATCCCCTGGACCGGATGGGGAATACTCCCGCAGAAACGCGGAGTAGAATCACGTAGAAGTTTTAGCGGTCCTGGCTATAAGGGAAAGTACCACCTGCTGGCCAGCACCACGGGGATGTAGTGTACGGATCTCTGTTAACGCGGAAGTCCGCATGGTCTGAAAGGGGCTCAAGCGCCCTGCTTCGAACCATCGAAAGCGTCAGTGTCAGAGAGATCGGCTAAATGATTCATCTATGAAGAGATGTGGGCCAATCGTATGGTGAATAGTTCTCTTTATATCGGAGTTATTATACTCTTTTCTTTGTCGATCGCTCGCAGCGTTGATGCGCAAGGTTTGCAAAGTGGATTGATTGGATACTATCCAATGGATGGAAGTGTTAATGATGCTTCAGGTGGCGGAAATAACGGCAATATAGTCGGAGATCCATTTTTTGTCAGTGGCGTATCCGGATCTGGGATATACTTTGATGGCATGGATGACTATGTGATGCTCGCCAATGAAAGCACTTTTGACTTAACCGAGTTCACGCTGGCGGCTACTGTTTATGTGGAAGACACGGAAACTGTTCGTGCGATCATCTCAAAAGGACCGAGTTTGGGCAATTATAACATTAGAGTCCTTGGCATTAGCGATGGAAATCCGGAGAAAGTTGGCTTCTCCTATTTGGTTCCTCAGGGAAATTTTTCAACCCTTGTATCCAACCAGGCGATTCAAGTTGGGGAATTTTTCCATGTGGCTGTTACGTATCGTTCGGATTTGCTTAAGACGTATTTTAATGGCATCTCTCAGCAAACCGTATCCAATCCTCCTCTTCCACTGCTGAATGACAGCGACGTTACTATTGGGGCATCCTTTTTTGCTTTTGCTGCTCCAGTATTCATGAAGGGAATTATTGATAATGTTCGTATTTATAATAGAGCATTATCCGACGATGAAGTGACCGAACTTTTCCTGGCTGATGGTCCAACGATTGACTCGGACGGCGATGGCATACCAGATGTGACCGATGTATGCCCCGCCTCGTTTGGGATTCCAGCGAACAACGGATGTCCGGCAACTCCCTCGCAAACCGAGCACAAACTGTTGGCCGCCGACGGCGCCGCCGGCGATCTGTTTGGCCAGAGCGTTGCGGTAAGTGGCGACTATGCGATTGTAGGCGCCCACCTTCACGATAGTAACGGCATCGATGCCGGCGCGGCCTACATCATTCGCCGAACAGGTACAACATGGGTCCAGGAAACCAAGCTGGTCGCGAGCGACGGAACGGCGGGGGAATGGTTTGGCTACAGTGTAGCGATCGACGGCAACCTCACTCTTGTAGGTGTTCCACGAGATGAAGTGCCTGGGTTGGCAGGTGGCTCAGGATACGTTTTTGAACGGCAAGGCGCCGAGTGGGTGGAGATTGCCCGGCTGACATCGAGTGCCAATCAGGCCCAGGCACTGGGATGGAGTGTCTCCATCAGTGGAGACTATGCGATGCTGGGGTCTCCCGGAGATGACGTACCAGCAGATGCCGCCGGCGCGGCGTACGTGTTCCAACGTCAGGGCGCTACCTGGATTGAAATGCCCAGACTGCTCGCCAGCGATGGCGCATCCGGGGACGAGTTTGGGAGAAGTGTCTCGATTAACGGAGACGTTGCCATTGTAGGCTCCATTTTTGATAACGACCTTGGCTCAAATTCTGGCTCCGCGTACGTTTTCAGACGCGAAGGAGCGACGTGGGTGGAATCGGCGAAACTCATCCCGAGCGACGGAGCAGCGGGGGATTTTTTTGGTGTTAACGTAAGTGTCAACGATAACTTCGCCGTAGTTGGTGCCTACCATAACACTGAAAATGGGGGATCCTCCGGCTCAGCGTACATGTTTGAGTGGAATGGAAGCTCCTGGCCACAGGCGACAAAACTAACGGCATCGGATGGTACGATTGGTGATCAATTCGGAAAGAGTGTGTCCATCGATAATGATCTCGTTGTCGTCGGTACTGAGTCTGTTAATGGTCTAAAACGTGGTAGTACCTATGTGTATCAGCGAGAGGGTGATATCTGGTCCGAACTGGAGAATCTGACGGCCAGTGATGGGTCACCCAATGACTTGTTCGGCTCGAGTGTCGCCATCGACAGTTTGACGTTGATCGCCGGGGCGCCATCCGATGACGCTCTAGGAACCGACGCCGGCTCCGCGTACATCCTCACACTCCAGGTCGGCGAGGCCATCCTCGCTCTCGATCGATCTTCCATCCTATTCGAAGACACGTTCACCACAGAATCGCGAGAAGAGAGCGTCACCATAAACAACACGGGCGCTTCCGATCTGCTCATCTCGTCCATAGAGATCCTGGGACCCGACGCATCCGCATTTGAATCTTCGCCGGGAAATGGGACGATCGCCTCGTCGGCAACGGACAATCTCCTCATTCGGTTTAATCCCATCCAGCTGGGCCTGCACCAGGCGGTGGCCGTCGTTTCAAGCAATGCATCCACCAGTCCGGATTCCATTGCACTCCGCGGGACGGGGGTCAGTCCAATACTCGATTTTACCCCTGTACGCGAGGCGGCGTCGGGGCAGGGACAGTTGCTCGGTGTAGTACTCACTCCGCCCTCCTTCCAGCCCGATACCCGGTGGTTGTACTACCGACGCGCCGGCGACATATCGTACGACTCCACGGCGCTCGTTCAGAATGGGGCACAATACGAAGGGGTGCTTCCTTCCGATGTGATCACGCTCCAGGGCGTGGAGTATTATTTCCGGTTCTCGGACGGGGAAATCACTTCTTTTCTTCCACTAGTCGACCCCACTACACGACCCTTCGGTCTTCGTGTATCCGTCTCGTCTTTTCTCTCCCCCGTGGCTCTGGTCGCACAGCAGCCTACCATGGTTTCCGTACCGCTCACCCTGGCCAACCCCTCTGCCATGGCGGTGCTGGGTGATAATCTCGGCGACACCTACGACTTCCTGTCGTGGCGTATTTTCCGATGGGATGCCCAGTCGGAGGACTATGAGGAAATTCCCGAGGGAGAGATCACGCCCGGTCAGGCTTACTGGTTGATCACCCGCGATGGTGGAACGTTCGATGTTGGAGCGGGGACATCCGCCGACCTCGATCAACCGATCGAAATCGGGTTGGCCCCCGGCTGGAATCAGATCGCCAATCCGTACGCCTTCCCCGTCGATTGGGCGCTTGTCCAGGGGAGCGCCGGGGTAGAGGCGCCGGTGGGTCACGATGGCGCGGATTACGCCTACAACCAGACGTCGCTCGAGCCCTGGCAGGGCTACTTCGTCTTTAACCCGCTGCCCGACCCAACCGTACTGAGCTTCTCGCCCCAGTCCGCCCTGAGAGGCGCCAACAAACAAGCGGCGCCGGCAAAACGCGCGCGTGCCGACTCGTCCGCCGGCTATCGCCTCCAGCTCGAAGCGTCCCTGGCGGACGGCTCGATCAAAAGCGCCACGAATGTCCTCGCCCTGGCCGACCAGGCCGATTCAGGTTTCGACGCACTCGACTCCCGTGAAGCGCCGGGTTTTGGTCCACACGTGCGGTTGAGCAGCCTGGCCGGCGGTGTCCGTCTGGCGGGCAATGTCAAGCCGATGGGGGAGGGCGGGCAGTGGTGGGACCTCGAGCTCGCCGTGGAGCGCCCACGCGACCTCTTCCGGACGAGCGAGACCGTAACCGTCCGGCTCGGTGAATCGGGAATACGGCCAGAGGGCTTCTTGCTCTACGCGCTGGATCAAAGCCGGCAGGAGCTGCTCGTCCTTCGCGACAACCGCTTCAGCGTCCACCTGGACGCGACACATCCCGTGGTATCGATCCGGCTCATCCTGGGTACGGAGTCCTTCGCCCAACAGAGTGCCATGGGGACAGCGCTCACGCCGGCCGAAACGGCGCTGGAACAGAACTTCCCGAACCCGTTCCGGGAACGCACGTCGATCGACTACCAGCTCCACGAGACCTTGCCCGTGCGGCTTGAAGTGTACAACATTCTGGGCCAGGAGATCGCCCTCCTGAGGCGCGCCGAACAGCCAGCCGGTGTGTATCGCCTGGAATGGGACGGTCGCGACAACGCCGGCCGTCAGATGCCCAGTGGGGTGTACTTCTACCGCCTCGCCGCCGGCGGCGAACACTTCACGCGATCGCTCACCCTCGTGCGCTGATTACGCCACTTCCTCGCATCGGGCGCGTCAAAAAAAATACTTCCCGACAGAGCTAGCGCGGCGACGGCCATTGCAATGTCACACCCCGTTCAAGCCGGGGGCAGGCTCCGGACTCGATCCGGGGTCCAGACGAATTGCAAATCGACGGGACCCCGCATCACGTGCGGGGTGACAAAACAGTTCTATCCACTCACCACCCCTTCGTCCAATCCGTTTTCCGATGAGACGTCGCAGGGACGCCGTCCTCGATGTATGCCTGCGGACGACCGCGGTCTGATGATACGCCTCGGACGATTGTCCACCCACGCGCTTCCTTACGCATACTTCTATAGGGCGACTCATCGCGGAGTTGTCTCAGGGTTTTTTTAGGGCTTCACTCGTTAGGCGAAAACAGTAAATCGTTGGTGGATCCAATGCGTCGCACGCTACTTGTTTGTTGCTTACTCCTTCCCTGGATCGGTGCCCATGCCCAGGGGACACGTACCACAAGGCATTCGCTCACGTTTGGTATGAGCCAGAACGACTTCCGGTACGTGACCGGATCGGGTGTCGGCACGTATTACGACTTCCAGGCACCTTACCCTTTGGCGATACTCACGTTGGGCGAAAGTACGATCACCCTGGGGCGTGGCGTCCAGAGCAGCGATCCACTCGCCGGCCAATCTGCGATCTCGATGACAGAGGCTTCGATCCACGTTGGCCCTCGGATCATCATCGGAAAAAGAAAAGACACCGCCCTTTTTCAGGTACACATCCCGATTCGTTTTGTGGCGGACTACCGGCAACTTGTATTCAACGACGCCCCCACAATCGATGTCGACAGAATTGATCTGGTGAGCGCCCAGTTGGGGCTGGGGTTGGGAGGTCGAATGAGAACCGATGTACTCCGAAAACCCCTTGTTATGCAGACATCCTTGATCTCATACGCCGGCGTACTGACCGATGCCGCCCAAACGGAGGAAGTCCTGATAAATGGAGTTCGGTCGACTGAATTTAATGCCAGAATAAAGTGGGATCGAATTATCAAAAACCGATTGGGGTTGACGGCCGGCGTTGTGTTTACATCCGTGCGCTGGACGGATCACTCCCTGGAGAGTAGCGACGAATTAATACGGTCGTTAAAGGATCCATCGATCATCCCCAAACGACGCGGGCAAAGCATCTTCCTGGTGGGTCTGAGCTTCTAACATAAACTGGAGAATACGATGAAAGCATGGCCGATTGCTCTCCTGTATCTGTTGATGACGTCGGGTTGTGAGGTCTTCGATATTGATGTCGATCGCGCGACCGAAACAGAACGTGCCGCGAGCATCACCTATACCGGCGATATCACGACCACCCAGGGCGAGTCGACGCTCCGCGATAACATCGACTTCAGTTTCGCCTCGGACACCGATCCGAGCGGGACGTTCTTCCGCAAGAGCGATGGGGCCGTGGCTATGTTCTCGGGTGAACGATCGGGCTCCACGGTTTCGTTCACAGGGAGTATTGACTCGTTTTGCCCGGGTTCGATCGATCAGGGGACACTCCGTGAAACAGGCTCCGCCGCCATCGAGATTTCGCTGGAGGGGACGGATTGTAACGGGCCGTTTACGACATCCGGAAGGCTCGACCGAACGCCCTGCATCGACCTGAGTGGATGGTATGTGGCTGAGGAGTCGGCGGAATTCAGCTGCACGATCGGGGGCGAAACAGAGGTTTTTTCGGCGGAAGGGAGTGCGGAGCTGATGATTGTGCAATCGGGTTGCCGCGTCGGATTTTCGGTACCGGGTATTGGGATCACGCGTGAAGGTTCGATCGACAGTAAGACACTTTCGCTGGCCGGCCCCTTCGTAGCCGCCGCAGCCGACGGATTGTCCACCACGGAAAACGAATTCAAGGCAAGCGTGGATATTTCAGACAATTACCTGTTCACATTCGAGGGGGATGGCAAGGCCGTGGGAACCGTGGATGGGGAGGCGTTCTCCTGCACCGGGACGTCCTCGGGTACGTTGACGCGGAAGTTTGATGTAGCCGTTGCCTTGCTTGAGGGCGGCGCTTTTTCGATCCCCGACATTTCCGGCACCTGGCAAGACGTCGAGGACCATATTCAGAGCATCGACCCGAAACGCGTTCTTGTCTGGAGAACCAAGGGCGGCGGGAATCAGATCGGCCGCGCCGAAGCGTGGTTGAATCGCATCACGAACAACGGACTTGCCGATACGCGGACATTATTGATTGGTCACAGCGCCGGCGGGCATGCCCTGGTGGAGGCGCGGTTCCAGCAGGTGCGGATGGATACCCGGATTACGTTAGATCCCGTCGAGCCCAATCTGCTCGATCGCAACCAGAGTGATCGCACGGTTCCGATTGCCCATCGCGAGGGTCGGTTTGTCAATTTCCGTGCGCAAGAAAGCGGATTTCTTGACCTCAAGGGATACGCTGTCGAACAGGCGGATCACGAACAGGAGATTCCATTGTCGAATCATAATGATATCGTGGACTTCGCCTGGCAGGTGTCGCGTACCGGCTCCCGGTCGCTCATCGCCGAGGAAGTAGATAGACTGTTAAACGCGGCAGGTAAATCCGAGGAGCTCCCGTTTAACCCGATGTTCGAGGGCCGGCAATCCGCCATTTCGTTCGTTTTTGGTTGGCAGACAATGGACACACCGCGCCCCGGGTCGCGAGACTGACCATAAACGATGGGCGAAGGCGCTATCCGGACCCGAATGCCTGCTTCACTCAACCTGTTCCGCAGCGCCAAGATCACCAGGCCAAACGTTATGAATACTACACCGTGCATACCAAACACATTAATTTTACTTCTATGCATTCTGCTCCTCGCCGCCGCTCCTGTTAAGGCACAGCCGCAACCGGGAGAATTCATCGGCATCTTTGTTGGCGGGTTGAGTGAGCCTCATGGCCTGGTCTTCGGCCCGGATGGTGATCTCTACGTCAGCAGCAGAACTACCGATCAGGTGCTTCGTTACGACGGGGCTACGCGAGTGGCGAAGGACCCCTTTGTAGACACAGGCAGCGGCGGGCTCATTTTTCCTGATGACCTGGTCTTCGGCCCGGATGGTGATCTCTACGTCAGCAGTCCCTTTACCGACGAGGTGCTTCGTTATGACGGGGCAACGGGAGCGGCGGAGGACCCCTTTGTACCCACAGGCAGCGGCGGACTCGATGGGCCTGCTGGCCTGGTCTTCGGCCCGGATGGTGATCTCTACGTCAGCAGCGGAGCTACCAATGAGGTGCTGCGTTACGACGGGGCGACGGGGGCGGTGAAGGACCCCTTTGTAACCGCACTCAGCGGTGGGCTCGGTGGGCCTGATGGCCTGGTCTTCGGCCCGGATGGTGATCTCTACGTCAGCAGCTTGGGTACCGATCAGGTGCTTCGTTACGACGGGGCGACGGGGGCGGCGAAAGATGCCTTTGTACCCTTCCGCAGCGGCGGGCTATCTAATCCCACTGGCCTGGTCTTTGGTCCTGATGGTGATCTCTACGTCAGCAGTCCCTTCACCGACGAGGTGCTTCGCTATGACGGGGCGACGGGAACTGCGAAGGACCCCTTCGTAACCGAAGGCAGCGGTGGGCTCAGTTTTCCTGCTGGTCTGGTCTTCGGCCCGGATGGTGATCTCTACGTCAGCAGCCGCTTTGTCGACGAGGTGCTTCGTTACGACGGGGCAACGGGAGCGGCGAAGGACCCCTTCGTAACCGCACGCAGCGGCAGCGGCGGGCTCGATGGGCCTTTTGGCCTGGTCTTCGGCCCGGATGGTGATCTCTACGTCAGCAGCCTATTTACCGACGAGGTGCTTCGTTATGACGGGGCGACGGGAGCGGCGAAGGACCCCTTTGTAAGCGTAATCAGCGGCAGCGGCCTGCTCGATGAGCCGACTGGTCTGGTCTTCGGCCCGGATGGTGATCTCTACGTCAGCAGCCTATTCACCGACGAGGTGCTTCTTTACGATGGGGCGACAGGAGTGACGCAGGGCCGCTTTGTAAGCAGAGGCAGCGGTGGGCTTGATGCGCCATGGGGCCTAGTCTTCGGCCCGGATGGTGATCTCTACGTCAGCAGCGGCCGCTCCGATCAGGTGCTGCGTTACGACGGGTCGAGGGGGGCGGCGAAGGACCCCTTCATAACTGAAGGCAGCAGCGGGCTCGATGGGCCTAATGGCCTGGTCTTCGGCCCGGATGGGAATCTCTACGCCAGCAGCCTATTTACCGACGAAGTGCTGCGTTACGACGGGGTGACGGGAGTTGCGAAGGACCCCTTTGTAACCACAAACAGCGGCGGGCTCGATGGGCCAATTGGCCTGGTCTTCGGCCCGGATGGTGATCTCTACGTCAGCAGCGGAGCTACCAATGAGGTGCTGCGTTACGACGGGGCGACGGGGGCGGCGAAGGACCCCTTCGTAACTGAAGGCAGCGGCGGACTCGATGGGCCTTTTGGCCTGGTCTTCGGCCCGGATGGTGATCTCTACGTCAGTAGTTTCAATAGAAACCAGGTGCTGCGATACGCAGGACCTACAATGACAGATGTCGCTATTGAAACCCATGGAGAAATCCCAGATGCCTTTGTACTTCACCAGAACTACCCGAACCCATTCAAACAGCAAACGCAGATACGTTATTCACTGCCCGAATCCGCGCAGGTAAAGGTGTCCATCTACAACGTGTACGGCCAGGAGATCGCGGTGGTCGTGGATGGGGTGGAGCCGGCCGGCACAAACGAGGTGGTCTGGGAGCCGGCCGGGTTGAGCAGTGGGGTGTATTATTATCGGATTGAGTCTGGGAGCTACGCGGCCACGCGGCAGCTTACTTTGGTCAAATAAAATGGATATGAACGACGGTGGGTGTGGGTCCTATTGAGGTCCTGGTATGGCGTAGGGGGAAATTAGCCACCGAGCTTCAAGATTGGCGGGGTGGGGGATGATTCGGCCTTCGAGATTTTGGAGGTGTTTCCCGAGCTGACTCACTTGTGAAGCGGGATAAAATCGTAACACCTCATTGACATCGTGTTCAAATACTTGGATATTCGACATGGCTAGTATACGGACAGACTCTTACCATCCTGCTTACCCACGCTGTTTTCTCCTCGTATACGGATGCGGCGGAGCAATGCCGGCTGCTGTCGGCGTTTGTGTCCATACTGGCGGAACGAAACGATCAACCGGCTTCCATTTTTTTGTAAGCTCTTCCAGTCGGGAAATCGTAAGGCGGGATGTCGATATGAAAACCTTGTTAACGCCCAGGGCATAATTTGATTGAGTAATTGTCGCAAATACTGAATATTCTCCGTGGACGTAGCCATCGCCGGTTCTACTAATTAGATCGTGACGTTACGCAGGTGCCATGATCTTGTCATGGCGAGCCTGGCGTAGCATTTGTGCGAAACGTAATACCAAGCGAATAGCGGAATCTTTGTCGTTTTAGACAGATCCTTCACTATACCGGATCTCTTTGTCATTGATGTTTTTGAATCTAGCGAATTAACCTCAATCCCCAATTTGCGGTGATCGAAAGCGTGCAAGCCGATCCAGGCGCGAAACAATACTCCGCGCCTCAGCGGGATCCTCCCATCCCCTTTGGTCGAATGGAGAGATAAAGCTCCCGCAGAGGCGCGGAGTAGAATCACGTGGAAGAAATCGAAGTGCCAATGTCAGAGAGTTCGGCTATACGTTCAGGATGACATGCGCCCCGCCGATCGCGTAACGTCAGTTAGATCGAGGTATGACTAAAATAATAGGGTAGAATCGAGTCAGTGATATTCGGACTGGATCTCCTGCTTGATGTCGTCGTAAATCAACTATTAGATCCAATTATCAGGAAACTGTCATGAGAAATAATGATGTGACTCGCAGAGTGATTGTGTTGTCAATTGTGATTTTTTCTTTTGGCATTATTGGTTGTGCTTCGACCGGGCCACAGTTCACCCAACAAGAACCAGACTCTACTACGGCGCTATTATATATATACAGGAAGCCGAGATTTTATGGTAGCGGGCTTAAGTATACAATATTCGCAAATGATAAACCTATTACAGTGATGCCAAATGGAGGGTATTTTCCTTATCAGACAGATCTGGAAAAGGTCGAATTTCGTGCAGTTCGTGGCTTGCATGTTGGTTTGTTGATGGCGGCAATATCTCAGATGATTGAAAGAAATCAAATTTTATTGGTATTGGATGTGGAGCCGGGAGAAACGTATTATATTCGATATAAGATTGGCAACACAATGGAATTAGTATCGGAAGATAGCGCCAAGAAGGACTTGGCTTCATTACGCAGGACCGAAGATATAACCAATCAGAATTGAGGCGCCTGTTCTCATCGACAAACGCGCATTACGCAAGAGATCTGAATCGTGGTTTGTCGAATCACTTTTATTGTTGGTGATGAGTATTTATGAGAAAATGAATGTGAGTATCCATCGAAATCGGTATATACGGATGGCCTGTAGGATGGTCAACCCGATGAAACCACCACACGTTGCCTTATGGGTTAAACGCCTTGAACGGCACTTGCGGTAAACCGGTCAACAACCATGAAGCTAAAAGCCACGTTACTCGCTGGAGGACTTTTTTTATCCTTTTTTGTATTGCAGGCCAGTGCCCAATCCGGTTCGCGATCGGGTATTGGGATAGGCATCGGCAATGCGCCTGCAGGGAGTTTTAATATCGCGATCGATACATCGCCTTTTGCCAGTATCTATTTCCCGCAATATCTTTCACCCGATTTTCGTGTCGAGCCGGAATTAGGTGTCCTGCGCGTGTCCGAGAGTGATAATAACGGTACGGTAGTCGCCACCGTTGTTCAGTTCGGGATTGGCCTGTTTCGGGTAACTCGAATCTCGGAACAGGCCAGGCTTTATGCTGGAATGCGAGCCGGTCTATTTTATTACCGGGTGAAAATAGAGGATGATTTTAATTCGGATTCAGCAGTTAGTTCTGAATATGACCTGTATCTGGGGCCGGCCATTGGAGGAGAGCACTTTTTTGGCGATCATTTTTCGCTTGGCGCCGAAGCGCGGCTTCTGGCAAGTTTCCTTGCTCTGTCCGGGGATTCAGAAAGCAAGGAATCGGTGCTCTCAACCGGTGGAGTGTTCTTTGTGCGTTGGTATTTTTGACTTGAGGGATGGCAGATAGGCAATCGGTCTCGTCCCCGACCCGAGGATGAGACCGATTGCAGCGCTCGATGGAATAAGCGAAAACGATCCTGGTAACTAACTTAACTGCTTCTACCCTTCTAGAATAGAAAGAAGCCAGGGATGGAATGCGAAAATATACAAGGCAGCCAGGGCTACGCCTCCTGCGAGCGGGAGCACGGTTGACTTGAGAATTATCCATGGACCCTCGTTGATTGCTCCGGGGGCCAGTTCCAACTTGGTCCTCCGGCTTAGTCCTATAAAGCCGCCAATAGCCATGCCAGGTAGACAGCCCAGGATGGCACCCGTAAGCGCGGAGCTGATTCCTATCATGAAGAAGTTCGCTTCATAGATTTGACTAAGTACCAGAGAGATCACGACGATGCCGATCACGCCGATGCGTGGTATGAACGAGAACGCAATGGCAAATACAAAACAAAATGCAGCGCCTGGGTCGAAAATAGCGATACCTATAGCCGTGTCGATAAGTTTGAGTGCCACACCAGCAAGCGCACCCCACTTGAGACCCGCCATCGCAGTGGCCCACACCGGTCGATAGAGAACACGGAGCGAGTACATGGAATCGATTAATTTGGAGAGCGGGTCGATAGCTTTCGACCATGTGCCGTCTTCGCCTTTTTTGTGTAATTGTGCCGGCGAGGAAGGCTTGTGATCTCCTGCAAGAATGGCCGAACGAATTCTGGTTTCAAGATTCTCTATTCGGTAATAATGCTGAATTCCTTCATGTCCTTCAATCGTTACGAATGCCATATTATTCCTCTTCCACCATTCGTCTACCTCTGATATGTGTTCCTCCGTGTAGTCCTTTGAGCAGGTCTCGTAACCAATCGGAATACGTGGGGCATTTGCACGTACTTTCTTCTCTTCCAGCCATGCCCTCAGTCCGTTCCACATGGGGATGACGACAAAGAAAGTGATTCCCAATGATAGTAGTGATAAAAGTTTGCTATTGTCCATATTCCACCCCTATTTGGTTTGTTGCGCAATTCTTGTTGTTTTCTCACGGGGCTCCGCATGAGAGAATCATCGCTTTTGCGCTGCATCACATGCCGAATGGCATATGAGTAGACGCTACAATAGTATAGGCGCAGTATCTGCTCAGGCTGGACATTGGTTGGAAAAATGTGGGCGTACGATTGCCCACACGGCACGAAAACATCTCCCAGGGTCCAGTGTTATCCGGGCATGTGTGCGGATGGGCTATGCCGGTTTTTTAATGCCATCGCAAGTCGCGAACCTCGTATCGTGTCAGCGACATACATTTCTCACGATCCGCAGCGTGGTCCGTAAAGAAAGGTATCGATCGAGTCAGGCCCGGTCTCCGAGAATATATTCTGTTTCGATTCCATTACACCCTCGTCTCCGGCGTGGCTGATTGACCCAACCCGCGGAAGAACTGAATAGCGCCAAATACGATAGCGCCCCATGTGACAATGTAAGTGTCACCCTCTGAGGCCATGTTGTATGTCATGGCCGTCACCAGTATCCCTCCGATACACCATAACGCACCCTGAAGCATATTCCTCCCACCCTCCTCGCGTAACATCGCGGCTCGTGTTTTAAGCATATCGGAAACCATGGATGAGGCCACATCCGGTGCGATTCCTTTCTCGCGTAGAATGGATTCAATCTGAGCTACTGGTGTGCCGTTTTCTAAATGTTCCGCTACCAATTCGTACATAGATTTCATCGCGGCATCAGCAGATGGTTCTCGGACAGGCGTAACCTGCTCGGGCTGAATTTCCATTACGCGTCGTGCTCTGTTTTCCCTATGACAGCGAAGGCACAACCCTCCATGTCGCCCCGCGACATACGGTGATACTTTGGAGCTACAGCTTAAGCATTCCACGTTCTCGACGACTTGACGGCCTCTCTGTTGCATGATGGTACCCTCTTCAGGAAGAACCTGATGGTTGTTGAGTTGGAGTGAAAGATTATCTACTGTTTACACATCCATGAGTCGTTGTATCAGATAATACTGGAATACCCAGGGTCAGGGATCATGGTTTGTTAATGATGTTGACTATTCCACATAAACCGCCCTTGCGATTGAATCTACCTTCGCTGAACAGCCCCCTTGGGTTTGATAATATATTGGATCTCTTTCTCGTTGATGTTCTTGAATCCAGCGAATCAACCTCGATCCCCATTCCGCGATGATCGAATCGTTCAAGCCGATACATGTGCGAAACGAAGCTCTGCGCCTCCCATCCCCTTTGACCGATTGGAGAAATAATGCTCGCGCAGAGGCGCGGAGGAGAATCACGTGAACGATAACAAAAACGTTAATGTCAGATAGATCGGCTATAACGATGCTCGAATTTTCCTGATGGACACACCAAACAACTTGAGGATGCGACACTTGTTAAGCCGCCGCTTCATGGATGCGAATACGCCACGAGTTCAGTAACTATTCCCGACGGGACATCCAGCTCTTTCACAAAGCCTATTTTTTTGTCAAACCACACGATCGCTGGACCGGAAAAGATATCCCCATTATCCCAACCAATCTCTTCCACTTTCATTGCGGACTCAAACCTACCATAGGGTACGACGACATCTTCATAGCCCAAGACACGCATCACAACCGTATTATTCCGCTCTCCTTTCAAACCTTCCCACGTACAATCTGTGCCAACCGGGGCTCCATAACGGCAAGCGGCATGGATTGGGGGGCTCCAAAAGTCACGATAGTTATAGCACAATCATCTGTTTGACAAGTGATGCCGATTCTGTTTCAAGCTTGCAGAAGTACATGCCAGGAGGCAAACCTGTGCTTGACCAGCTTTTCTGATGTATCCCTCCAGGAAATACGCCTTGCGCCAGGGTGGCCACTTCGCGCCCCAAGACATCGTATACACGCAACGTCACATGTTGAGCCCCTGGCAAAGAAAACTCGATAGCCGTCGTACCAGTAAAAGGATTGGGATAGTTCTGGGTGAGTGAAGGTGCAAAGGCATGTTCTCCATCAGGAGATTCATTCGCCACATTCAGAGCGTTGTCGACGACGGCATAAACCCCCTGGTCGCCCTGGCGCTGTACAATTTCTGCTGAAGTATTCGCCACATCAACGAGTACGATCGATTGTCCGTTGTTGGATTTTAGCTCCGTGATGCCATCAAAAATGACATGACTGCTTGTGACGGTGACGAGGTCTATTCCATTTGCGATGCTTACTGGAGAAAAAGACAGATTGAATCTGGTTAAGAAAGAATTGATAAACTCGTGCTCTGGCAGACCGATGAATGGCGCGACATGGAGTCCACCAAAAACATAGACACCCCCACCATCATTTACATATCGGGAAAGAACATCCGGGTCAAAAAACCCTCTGTCCGTTAGCGATACGGTTGCAAAAATAGCGTGATAATCCTGTAATTGTTCGAACGAGAAGTTGATGGTATCGGTGTAATCCACGTCAAATCCCGCTCGCTGCAACGCTACCTTTACACTATCGGAATAGTCCCGTAGAGGATCCGCGGCATTATACTCAACGGCGAGAATCCTTGCCCCGGGCGTCGAATTTGTTAGATAGTTTGCGAGGTTGACAGCAAATAAGGTTTCCTGTGCGCCGTTTGCCTGGAATTGAGTGGCCAGCGTATTTACGTCGTGCCCTACAACGATCTTGCCCTGGGCGCTGGCAGCCGGCGTGTGGCCAAGGATGCAGACGCACGAGGTCAACAGGGACAACCAGAGCCATTTATGGGTAACCAGCGGGTGGTGGATCTTCATGGTGTTTCACCTTCATTTTTGTCGCGGGATGAAGATTGACGACGATGGGGCGTGAAAGGACGCTACAAAAGGATATGCGTACGGCTGGCGCAAACTGGACATCGCGGCACGGTTTGCCGGCCGTGACCTGTTCTCAGGCATTGGACAATGCGGCCCGTGAACTTCGATCCACGTAGATATCCGGGCCCACGCGCGGATGGGCGCCTCCTGTTATTATGCCATCGCTAATCGCCAATCTTACTGCTGTGCACTCGATCGCAAATCACCCGCAGGGCGCCTTCGAGGTCGCCGGCGGCCGCTTTGAAGGCATGGGGGTCGATGGCAAGGGGGGCGCCGATGACGACGAGGGGGGCGCCGTATTCGGGGGTGCGGATG
Organism: Rhodothermales bacterium; assembly: GCA_041738655.1. Classification (GTDB taxonomy): domain Bacteria; phylum Bacteroidota; class Rhodothermia; order Rhodothermales; family JAHQVL01; genus JAWKNW01. The sequence goes on from JBGSPJ010000024.1 coordinate 18,843, forward strand.
GCCTGCTCGATCGTCAGGCCGCCGACGGCCTGGACGGGGACGGAGACGGCGTTCACGACGGCGCGGAGGTCGTCGAGCGGGGTGGGGGCGGGTTGGCCGCGTTGCCGGCGCAGGGTGCGGTAGTCGTACCCGATATGATGTATCACGAAATCGCAGCCGAGGTCTTCCAGGATGCGGGCGCCCTCGACGGGGTCCGGCATGCACATGTTGTCGCCCATGACCTTGATGCCGAGGTCGCGACCGGCCTTCACGACGAGCTCGATCGTCTCGGCATGAGCGACACCCATCACGACCACGTGCGTGGCGCCGGCCTTTGCCATCAGCTCGGCTTCGAGCCATCCGCCATCCATGGTTTTAAGGTCCGCCACGATGGGTACTTCCGGATACCGCTCGCGGAGGGCGCGCACCCCGTTCATGCCTTCGGCAATGATCAGCGGCGTGCCCGCCTCCAGCCAGTCCACGCCGGCGCGGAGGGCGATTTCGGCCGTGTCCAGGGCTTCCTGGATCGTGGTGAGGTCTAGCGAGATCTGGATGATGGGTTTCATGTCGAACCTGTGTCGAACTGTGACGGAACCATGGAAAAAGAAGGATGGTAAGAAAACACATTCGTAACTTTCAATTCTTTGCCGCCTCCCTATTTTATTCGCGCATGAGGTCGTTCTGATCGCATGCGCCGCCAACGCCGGTCTGGTGGTTGGTATACTGACGGTGTTGGATTCTTTGACGGCGATTCCACGGTTGGTGCCTGTCCCCGACTCGCGGCGATATGTGTCTGGCTGTCACACGCTTTTCTATTCAGTGACGCCCCGCCGGCCGCCTATCCTCCCAACGCCGTTTCCTTGCTGATCTTATCTACCAGATGGTTGTAGCCCCTCCGATGCGGCCCTTCCACTACCTCAATGGTGTAGTGCATGCAAGTTGACGATGCTTTCGATATGGTTGTGGCGTCGGCGCCGGACGATGACCGCCTTTCCACCTTGCGCATCCAGTTAGCCGTCGTGAAGGCCGAGCGCGACGCACTCGCCGAGCGGTGTGATTTTCTATCGCAAGCCGTGGATCGTAAGCTGAATATGCGGGGCGGCCTGTGGCGCGCGATCGTGGACTCCGTGCCGGCCGCGCTCGCCATCACGGACGCCCATTTCCGCATCATTCTCTGTAATCCAGGCTTCTCCGCGCTTTTTGGGCCGGACGAACACGCCGTCCGAGGCGCTGTTTTCTCTCAGTTCATGAACGACGGCGATCTGTTCGACCAGGCGGAGTCCGTGGGGCGAGGAACGCGGCACACGGTATGGTCTCTCCGCCGGCAAGACGATAGCCTGTTTCTCGGCGCGGTGCAGTGCACCCCGCTGTACGACCCCGACGAGGCGCTCCTCGGGTTCCTCATCACCGTGCGGGATCTGACGAGCGACGAGGCCATGGAGTCGGCCCGGAGCCGCGAGCGCCAGGGTATGCCGTTCCTGAATGACCGGTCGCCTGTGTTGATGTTCGCGGTCGATTCCGCGGCCTGTATCACGAGCGCGAGCGATGCCTGGCTCGAAAAGCTGGGCTGTAAACGGGAGGAGGTGATCGGTCAGCTGGCCTCCAGTTTTCTCACGCGCGCGTCCCGGCTGTACCTTGCCGAGGCGCTCAAGAGCCGGCTGCGGGAAGAGGCCCTCTGGAAAAATGTCGAGACGCAGTTCGTCAAGAAGACGGGCGAGGTGATCGATGTCGTCCTGTGCGCCACACGCGGCGCCGGCGGGGAGGACGATCGCATCGTCTTTGTGCTGCAGGACGTCACGGAGCAGAAGCGTGCCGAGCAGGCCCTTATGGCGCGCACCCTCGAATTCGAGACGCTGACCGACTATGTGCCCGTCCAGATCTTTCGAATGGACCGCTACTACCGGTACCTGTTCGTGAATCGCGCGCTCCTCGAGGCTTCATCGGCCACGAGAGAGTCGTTTATCGGCAAGACGGTGGACGAGCTGGGGCTGCCGCCTGAAATTATCGCGCGCTGGAAAGCGCAGATGGACCAGGTGTTTGCCGGCGGGGAGTCGATCGAGTTCGAGTTCGACTACGCCACGCCGCGGGAGCACCGGTTTTTTCGGACCCTTATCGTGCCGGAGAAAAAGGTGCAGGGGCGTGTGCGAACCATCATCGGGATCATGCGCGATGTGACGGAGGAGCGCAAGGCCGGCGAGCAGCTCCGCCAGAGCGAGGCCAACCTCAAGCTCGCCCAGGAGCTGGCCCAGCTCGGGAGTTACGAGATCGACCTGGTCGACCCGAACAGCACGTATATGTCCGAGGAGATCTACCGGATCGTGGGCGTTGATCCCCAATCCGAAGAGCTTACGACCGAGCGCTTCCTGCGGCAGCTGGTCCATCGCGCCGACCGCCAGAAGGTCGCGCGCGACATCCGGGAAGCGCTTCATTCGGGCACCCCATTTCAGCTCGACTACCGCATCGTCCGGCTCGATGGAGCCATTCGCAACGTGCAGAGCCGGGGGCTGGTGCTCACCGACCCGAGACTGGGTTCCAAGCGGATCGTGGGTACGTTGCTGGACATCACCGAGCGGGCCGAGGCGGAGGAGAAGGCGCGCAAGACGCAGGAGATGTTGCTCTACCAGCAGCGGCATGCCCGCGCGCTCGCCGAAGCCGAACTCGAAAACGTGAAAGACGAGCTGGTCCGCAAAACGCGGCTCGCGGCGGTGGGGCAGGTGGCGGCCAGTATCGCCCACGAGCTGCGCAACCCCCTGGGCGCAATCCGCAACGCGGCGTATATGCTTGAGCGGCGCGCCAACCCTTCGGACATGCGGTGGGTCGAATACATGGAGATCATCCAGCGCGCCTCTTCCACGGGCGACCGGATCATCAGCGATCTGCTCAACATGACACGCAACAAGCCGCCCTCTCGGCAGAAGCTGGATCTGTGCGAGGAGGTCCGCAACGCGTGCGACCGATTCGCCGATCATCCGCGGATCCGTTTTGTCGACTCGATCGGGCAGCGGCCCTATGAGATCTTCGCCGACGCAGGCCAGCTCCAGCAAATCTTCCAGAACCTGTTCACGAACGCCATCGAGGCGATGGAGGGGGAAGGGGAGATCGTGATCCATGCGGAAGCCTCTGGAGACATGGACCACATCGTCGTGCGCGATCAGGGGCCGGGCATTCCTCCCGAGATGCAGGCGCTGATCTTCGAACCCCTGTTTACCACCAAAGCTTCGGGCACCGGCCTTGGGCTATCAATCTGCAAACAAATCGTCGAGCAGCACAACGGGCAGATTATCGTCCGTAACGACCGTCCGCGTGGGAGCCAGTTTGTCGTTCGCATCCCGAGATGGAGCCACGAGCGCTCCGCACCCTTCACCGAGTTCACCAGCAGTCATGTCTGAACTATCTCCATCGGCTGATAAACACAGCCCGCGTATTTTGATTATCGAGGACAACGAGGCGCAGCGGCGCCTGCTTCGGGATATCATCGCGGAAGAAGGGTTTGACGCCGTTTCGTACGAGACGGCAGGTTTGGCGCTGGCGCAGGTGAAAGCGGATGAATACGCCGTCGCCGTGGTCGACATCCGGCTGCCGGACATGGACGGGATCGAGGTCGTGCGCCGGCTTCATCTGATCGACGCCACGATCCGCATCATCGTACACACCGGATACGGCACGTTTGAGTCCGCACGCGACGCCGTCAACTACGGGGCGTTTGCGTACGTCGAGAAGCTGGGCGACCCGCGTGTGTTGATCGGCCATATCCATCGGGGGGTGAAGGAGTGGATGCGCGATGCGTTGGAGCACAGCGAGTCGCGCTTCCGCTCGGTGCTGAACGCGGTGCCGGACCTCCTGTTTATCCTGGATACCCGGGGGCGGTGCGTGGAGGCGTTCTCGCCGGAGAACACCACCGAGTTATGGCCGGCTTTTCCTGTGGCGGGGCACCGGGTGAGCGATCACCTGTCCGCCGAGGACTGGCGGCGCTGGCAGTTGGTGATGGCGGAGGCACTGGCCAGCGGCGCGCCCCAGACGATCGACTACGAGGTGGTCATCGACGGGGTCGTCCAGTGGTATTCCGCCCGGGTCGTACGGATGCGGGTGGGACGGGAGGAAGGGACGTTATGGGTGAGCCGGAACGTTTCGGTGAAGAAACAGGCGGAGATCGAGCTGATCAGCGCCAAGGAAAAGGCTGAGGAGATGAACCGGCTTACGTCGGCGTTTCTTACCAGCATGAGCCACGAAATCCGTACCCCGCTGACAAGTATTCTCGGGTTTGCGTCGCTCATCGCGGAGGAGGTGGGGGAGGAGCAGCGAGAGCTGGCGCACTTGATTCGGTCCAGCGGCAAGCGGTTGCTGGACACCTTGAATTCGGTGCTGGATCTGTCGCTCCTGGAGGCCGGCAAATTTGAGCTGGCGCTCGACGCCGTTGAGCTGAACGCCGAGGTGCGCGAAAAAGTGCGGCTTCTCCAGCCCATCGCGCAGGAAAAGGAGTTGACGCTCGTCTATCGTCCGGCGGCGCTGGCGTGCAAGAGCCGTCTGGACCGGAGCTGCCTGGATCGGATCCTGAACAACCTGATCGGCAATGCCATCAAGTTCACGCAGGAAGGAGAGGTCCGGGTCGAGGTCGAACACGCCGGCTCGGAAGTGTTGCTCCGCATCCAGGATACGGGCATCGGCATCAGCCCGAACTTTCGCCCGTACTTGTTCGAGGAATTCAAGCAGGAGAGCACGGGGCTGGCCCGGTTGTATGAGGGGAGTGGTATCGGACTGGCGATCACGAAGCGACTGGTCGATATGATGGATGGACGGATCGAGGTGGAGAGTGAGAAGGGCCGGGGCACGACCTTCCGGCTCTACTTCCCGCTCATTCCTGACGCCCGCCCGGTGCGGCCCCGCGTGTCGGGGGCGGACAAGGCGCCGATCGCCCAGGCGATTCTCGGCTCGAAGGTGCTTTTTGTGGAAGATGACCCCAACGCCCAGCGCTTTTTGAAGCTGCTGCTCCATAAACAGCTGGACCTGGAGGTGGCACCGGACGAAGAGATGGCGATTACACTCGCGAAGCGCCGGCGGTTCGATCTCGTCTTTCTCGATATCAATCTCGGAAAAAAACGAACCGGCGTCGATGTCATGCGCGCGTTGCGCGAGTTGCCCGGTTACGCGCAGACGCCCATCGTCGCGATGACCGCGTACGCATTGCCACAGGATCGCCAGCGCTTCCTCGACGAACGGTTTTCCGATTATATCAGCAAACCGTTTACGAAAAACCAGATTCTGGAGGTAATCGAACGCTCGCTGGTGGCGTGACGGCGACGATTTTACGGCTCAAGCGCTCGAGAGGGCCGCTGTTGTCGTTCCTGGCACAGGGTTTGTTAGATAAACAGGTACGAAAATACCGCAAGGGGGCCGGCGCCGTAACGCCACGCTTCCACGCTTTAAAATAGATTGGATTGATCATTCCTGCCATCAGCGGAGCTTTCATCGAAGGCCCCGCTGATGGCATTTTTGTACCTACCGGGAAATAGATTCCTACCGGGCAATTCAAACGGGGCGCAGGGGATGCCCTTGACGGCGCGAGTGGGGCAACGTACTTTCGACGTCTACTCTTACCCAGTGACGTTACGCGTTGCACGTTTTTCCGTTGAACGTTTGAAGTTTTAGTGCGTCCCGTAGACCGATGGAGCGAATTTCCAGGGCACAACACATAACGTTCAACGAGTAAACGCGTAACGTCACTTACTCAGCACGCCGAACGGTTTTCAGGAGGAAGTTATGTTAGTCGAAGTGATGGTCGATTACGATGCCGTCAGCGAACGCGCTGCCGAACTCGTCGCGCAACAGATCCGTCGTAAACCCGATAGTGTCATTGGATTCGCGACGGGAAGCACACCGCTGGGGCTGTACCGCCGGCTGGTGGCGATGCATCGGGACGCAGGGCTCGATTTTTCGAAGATGACCACGTTTAATCTCGATGAATATATCGGATTGCTCCCGCGTCACGACCAGAGCTACAATCGATTCATGTGGGAGCATCTGTTTGATCACATCAATGTGAGTGAGGAGCGGGTGTTTGTTCCAAATGGAATGGCGGAAGACATCGATGGGTTTTGCGCCTGGTACGAGGAGCAGATCGAACGCGTGGGTGGGATCGACCTCCAGATCCTGGGGATCGGCGCAAACGGGCACCTGGCGTTTAACGAGCCGGGTTCGTCGCTGGGCTCCCGCACACGGATCAAGACGCTGACCGCCGAGACGGTGGCGGTCAACGCCCGCTTTTTCTCGAACTTGAACGAGGTGCCCCGGTTTGCGATCACGATGGGGATAGGGACGATCATGGAAGCCCGCCGGCTGCTGCTACTCGCCAGCGGCGAGAGTAAATCCGCGGCGATTCAGACGACCCTGGAGGGGCCGGTAACGGCGATGGTGCCGTCGACCATCGTGCAGATGCATCGGCACGCGCACGTGATTATCGACGAAAAGGCGGCGTCGCGCTTGAAGTACAAGCACCACCACGGCATTTCGGAGCCAAAGCCAGAATGATGGGCATGGTAGATGGAGACCTCGTCGCCGGCGTGGACGTCGGCGGCACGAATCTGCGTGTGGCGATCGCGCGGTCGGATGATCCGGTTCGGTTCCTGGCGCATCGCGCGGGCCCGATGCCCACGCCCGCCACGCCGGAAGCCTGCGTCGCCCGGATCAGTGCGTTTATTGATACGTGTTGCGCCGAGGCCGGCGTGGAGCGGTCTCGCGTGGCCGCCGTGGCGTCCACCGTTCCCGGCATCACCGACGACGCCAGGGGAAGAACGCTGATCGTGACGAATCTACCCGGGTGGGACGACTTTCCGTTTGCCGCGGTCCTGGCCTCTGGTCTGGGCATCAAGGCGTACATCGAGAACGACGTTAACGCGGCGGCGCTGGCTGAGTACTTCTACGGCTTGGGCGCTGGCGCCCATTCGCTGGCCTATCTGACGGTCAGCACCGGGGTTGCGGCGGGGTTTGTGGTGCAGGGGCAGGTGCTACGAGGCTTTCGACACTCGGCGGGGGAGATGGGATTTTTTGTGCCCGACCCCGCGCATCTGGATGGGGATTGGGAGCCGAATGGCTGTCTGGAACTGACGGCGGCCGGCGTGGGCCTGGCGAAATACTGGGCCCTGTACACCGGAAATGTGGAGGCCTCGGCGATCGACGTGTTCGCGGCGGCGCGGGAAGGCAACGAACACGCCGGCTGGCTCGTGCAACGGGCGGCGGACTATCTGGCGCTGACGGCCATAGCCATCTCCACGGTACTCAACCCGGAGGTACTCGTGCTGGGCGGTAGCATCGCCCAGCACGAGCCTCTGGTGCAACAACGCATCGAACGGCAGGTCTCGCGGGCGTTTCCGTTTGCCCCTCGTATCGTGGGCTCCTCGTTCGAAGGCAACGCGCCCATGGTCGGCGCCCTGGCCATCGCCGCACGCGCCGCGACCCGCTGAGGATGATTATCCCTTGTACGTCTCGTTCTTGATCAGGTAAATGCGAACCGTTTTCGGCTTGCCGTTGGCGTCGCGATCCACAATCTTGAACTTGGCCTGAAGCGGCCGATTGGGGGCTTTGCGGCTCACGAGCAGATCCATCTTCTTCAGTTTCCCAAGTAGGCCCGTGCGCTGCGGAACGGACAGTTCCACGAACAGCGGCTTATCCCCAAGCTTCATCGCCTTATCGATAATCTCATCATATAACGGATTCTTACGTCCGGGCTTTTTCCCATTCGTGCCCTTGAGATCCTTTTCCATCGCTTCAAGCGTGGTAAAGCCAATTTTTGGTTTTGATGTTACAGTTGCCATGTTGAACATGCGAGGTTGAGTGAGTAGTGACCGGGGGTAAAGTAACAAAACAAGTATTAAAATGTAAACACTATGTAATCGATATCGTGTTAGGCAATTCTGGCTATTCCGCGCGCACGTTCCGTGGAATATGGTGTATCAATGAAGGCATTCATGCATCGTTCCTGACTGAGTTATCATGCGTAGTAACTGGCATAATTTCCCTTGGCTTGTGCGTATGGATCTGGAATGTAGTATCCACGCCGGCCCCGCTTGATGATTGTAATCCGGGTTCTTTTCCTGAAAACAGGTCTTTTTGCCTGATGAGATAAAAGAGTAGTGGCAAGAAAATGAATACAGGAAATGCCTTATCGACGCAAATGGTGCTCTTGATGTGATGTAAGATTCACCTCAATCGAGTTCGAAAAATGTAGTGTCGCGTCCTACCGTTTCTGTAATGCGATGATTCGTCATTACCTGGTTCTTGGTTGTAAATTCTTGCAATTGATGTGCGGGATAGCAGGTCTTTGTGGTGGAGCGGGCCGAGTGTTGGTGAGCAGGATAGTTGCAAATCTGTGTTACGCGTTCTCGCATTGTGCGTTGTGCGTTGCATCAACGGATCACGCCCCACAGCTTAAATGTGCGTCCTACATCTCGAAGCGCTCAACGGGAAAACGTACACGCCCAACGCCAATCACCAAACATTCGAGGGAAAAACGCGCTATGCATCATGTCATCGGGTACGTGGGTGATGCGAGGCTCAGGTCCCGTGGCCGTTCACCGTTGAGGCCAAGTTTTTGCGCTTTCTGGATGAAGCGTTACGCCAAAAACCCAGTCCGGGATGAGTGAATGGTTGAGTCTCGGGGGGCGGTCTATCCGTATTCTGGACGGCCGGCTCAACCACTATCCTGAACCCTCGACTGAACCCTGGCATGCCCAACAGCGCATCCCATCCTTTGCATCGCGATCTCGCCATACCGTCCCACGGAGTATCCGTTCGTCGCGAGCAGGTGCTGGATCTGATGGCGCGCTCGGCCTTCGTTCTATATCTCTTTTTTATCTTCTTCGGGACGGAGCGGCCCTTCGACGTATCGCTGCAGGATCAGATCGTGCCGACGTCAAACACCCTGAATCAATCCCTGTCCCTCCTCTTCCTGGTGTCGTTCATCTCGCTCTGGGGCCGGCTGCGTCAGGTGGTCGATGTCGTTCGGCAAGAGAAATTCCTGGCACTTTTTCTCGCGTGGGTGGTGGTGAGCGTGGCGTGGTCGGACTATCCTGTAGTCACGCTGAAGCGGTCGGTGGCGGTGCTCGGCGAGTCGATTATCTGCCTCGCGTTTCTGTTGCGTGCGCGCTGGTCGAGTGATGCGTTGCGGTATTTTCGGATCGTCGCCGGCATCTACATCGTCGGCACCATCGCCTCGGTGGTGATCTTTCCGCAGGGTGCCATTCAGTGGGAGTTTCCTGCCTGGCGCGGGCTGGCACCGACAAAGAACAATCTCGGCCAGATCGCTCTGTTTAGCATCATCATCTGGTTATCCGTTGTATCCTACCACCGGGGCCGGCTTCAGAATGGGCTGCATTACATGTTGCTGGCCCTGTCATTCGTGGCGTTAGTCGGTGCGCGCAGCACCACCTCTTTCCTGGTGGGCGCTTTTTTGCTGACCGTCGCGGTGCTCGTGCGGTTTGGGGCGTTGAGCGGCAGCCGGAAAGTAGCGATTGTATACACGACGGTCGTGACCGTCGTAAGTGTGGCGCTTGCGCTCTACGTGTTTGTGTTTACCCCTGATTTTCTGGCCGCTCTGTTCGGGGTATTCGGGAAAGATATGACGTTTACAGGGCGGGTCAATTTGTGGGAAACCGTGTTGGGCATGACCCACGACCGGATGTGGCAGGGATGGGGTTTCGGGGCGTTCTGGGTGATGGACGGCGCGCATCTCACACGGCTTTTCCAGCAATTTATCTGGATCCCGAATCAGGCCCATCAGGGGTATCTGGATGTCTACAATCAGACGGGTATAGTCGGCTTTACGCTGTTGATCGGGATGATCGTCAGCTACTTCACGGGTGTTTCGCGGGTAAGAACACGGCAGGTGTGGTTCTGGATCGTGCTCGCCATTCTTGTATTTAATCTGCAGGAATCCCTCTTTTTCCGGCCGAGGCACATCGGCCACTTCCTGTTCGTGTTTTCCTACCTGGCTCTCCACACGGATAAGCTGCGCGAGGGCCGGGCCGGCCAGCCCGCCGCCGGCTCCGTGTACCCACTCCGCGAGGCGCCACAGCCCGTTGAAATGTAAGGACCCACAGCCTTCGTTCATCGTCACCGCTCCACCCAGCACCATGTCGTACGTACTGGTAACGCCGGCTCGAAATGAAGCCGCCTACATCGAAAAAACGCTCGCCTCGGTCGTCCGGCAGACGGTTTTGCCGGCGATGTGGGTCATCGTAAGCGACGGATCGACCGATGCCACGGACGCCATCGTTTCTTCGTATGCCGAGCGTCATCCGTTTATCACGCTTTTGCGCCGCGAGGCCGACAACGAGCGCAACTTCGGGTCGAAAGTCCGCGCGTTTCGCGCCGGCTACGACCTGGCACGCGGTGTGCCGCACGAGTTTGTTGGCAACCTGGATGCGGACATCGAGTTGCCGGCCGATTATTTCGAGCAGATGCTTTTCCGCTTCGAGCACAACCCGCGGCTCGGGCTGGCCGGTGGCATCCGGTTTGACTTCTGCGATGGGGCCTTTGTGCGGGTCGACTGCGCCCGCAACAGCGTCGGCGGCCCCTACCAGTTTTTCCGTCGCGCCTGTTACGAGGCCATCGGCGGCTACACGCCCCTGCCGCGTGGGGGGATCGACGCCGTCGCCGAGATCATGGCACGGCAGCACGGGTGGGTCGTGCGTTCGTTCCCCGAAATAACGGCGCGTCATTACCGGTGTACGGGCACGGCGAAGGGGAATGTGTTTCAGGCGGCGTATCGCTCCGGTATGAAGGAGTATGTGCTCGGGTACGACCCCTTATTCGAGCTCTTCCGATGTGCCGGCCTGGCGCGGAGCGCGCGGGGCATCGGGCTCGCGATCTGCCAGGCCGCCGGCTATGCCCGGGCCGCTCTGGGGCGTTTTAAACGCCCGCTACCCACCGCCTTCGTGTCCTACCTGCGCTCCGAACAGCGCGCCCGGCTACGGCACGTGCTTACCCTGCGTTCCGACCCCGCGTCGCGGGAGCAGGAAGCCTCGCAGCCTTCTTAGTTGACGTTACGCGTTGACTCGTTGCCCGTTTTGCGTTGCATGTTGAAATCATACTCCAAGGCAACATGGTGCCCCACAAAACACCAAACGTTCAACGGAAAAACGTGCAACGCGAAACGCTACTTCTCCAGTTTAGCGGCTGCCAGCGATTCTTGTATTGATGGATAAACAATTTCTCTCACGGTTCCTGCGGGGTTCGGCCTCGACGTCCTCCGGGACGCTCGCGACGATCCTCTTTCACTTCGTCAGCATCATGGTGCTGGCGCGGTACATGCCGCAGGAGGCGTTTGGCGTCTACTCACTCATCATCATCATCAGCCACGGCCTCCAGATCCTGAGCGGCCTCGGGCTGAACCTGACGATGGTGAAGTTCATGGCCGGCGAGATCGAGGCGGATCGGCGTCAGATCTTCAGCACCATCTTCTTTCTACGGTGCGGTCAACTCGCCATCGTAACGGTGCTTGTCGCCTGGCTGGGCGACCGGTATTTGCCGCGCCTGTTCGACGCCGACCTCGGCCCGCACTTGGCCTTTGTGCCGGCGATCTTTATCCTCGCCAGCCTCCGCGAACTGCTGTTCCACTACATGCAGGCCGAGCGTCGCTTCGGGCCGTACGCGGTCGTGCAGGTGGTGTCGTCGGCCGTGCGGCTGGCGAGCATCGGGGTGTTTTTGTGGATGGACTGGCTGGTGATCGACTACCTCCTGTGGATCGAGATCATCACTTACGGACTCTCCACGCTCCATCTCCTCGCCTGGGTGCCGCTGCGGTCGCTGCTGACGGTGCCCCGCGATCGGGCGGTGTTGCGATCGATCATGGGTTTTGGCACCCCGCTGTATTTCAACGACATTCTCACGTACGCCTATAACCGGACGAGCGTGTTGCTGATCGCCGGCCTGCTCACGCCCGTCAGCGTGGCGTTGTACGAAGTGGCGTCGAAGGTGCCCGAGGGGTTTGGCCGGCTGTTTAATTCGCTGATCGTGGTCTATTTCCCGAGCATGTCCGAGCTGCTCCGCGACGGCAAGACCGAGATGGCCGAGCAGTTCATGAACCGGGCGCTCGCGATCGTCTCCGCCGGCCTGACGATGGCCTCGGCCGTGACGTATTTCTTTCGGGAAGAGATCGTCATCCTGCTCTTTTCCGAACAGTACCTGGGCGCGGCGCTCGTCTTCGCGCTGCTGATGATCAACTTCAGCCTCAACACGGTCTCGCGCCTGATGGGGTACACGATCGTGGCCGCCGGCCATGCCTCGGTGCCGGTGCGGGTGAACCTGGTGTCGAGCGTCCTGAATATCGTAGGCTGTTTGTACTTCCTACCAAAATTCGGGGAGCTGGGGGCCGTGTACGCGTTGTTCGCGATGAGCATCGCGTCGCAGGTCATGAACCACTGGTATCTGTCGAAGGCCGGCATCCACGCCACCATTCTTCCCTATCTGAAGCCCATTCTAATTCTGGCGGCACTGATCGGGCTGTATGAACTGGCCGGCGGGGAGCATATGGCGCTGCGCCTGGGTCTGCTGCTGCTGTTTCCGGCGCTGTGCTGGCTGTTGATGCCGGAAGTGCGGAGTGCCGGCCGGTTTTTTGGGGGCCACGCTGCGACGGCTGGCGGGAAATTGAGCCGCGCCGTACGTGGCGCCGGGAGTGTCTGATGCCTGAACACCGCGCGCCGATTGTCGTCCTTGACGCTCTGGTCGACAACGACTACAGCCTGTGCCTGTGCAACGGCCTCGCCGCGGCCGGCGCCGAGGTGCGACTCATTACCGTCGAGGGCCGCACGGCCGAGTTGCCCATCTCCTTCCCGATGGAAGGCTGGTCGCCGGCCAAGGCCGGCGGCGGCTCGGCGGCCTCGAAGCTGTGGCCGTACATCCGGTACTGGCTGCGGGTGTTGCGGCTGGGGCGTGAGGTGAAGCGTGCTGGTGGGGTCCTCCATTTCCAGTTCTTCCGCCGCGAACGTGTGGACAGCCTCTTTCTGGCGCTCCTAAGGGTACTCGGGGTGCCGCTCGTCCACACCGCGCACAACATCGTACCTCACGAACACGGGGCCGTGGATCGCTGGTTGAAGGGGCTCGTGTACCGCAGCGTGCACCGGATCATCGTGCATTCGGACTTCATCCGCCGCGAGCTGCTGGCGCGGTTCGAGGTGGGAGAGGATAAAGTGCACGTCGTCCCGCACGGCAATTTCGACCACTACCTGCCGCCAACGCCGCCGACCTGCGCCGAAGCTCGCACGGCGCTCGGGTTGCCGGCGGACGCCCTCGTCACCCTCTTCTTTGGGTACATCCGCGCGTACAAGGGTCTGGATTTGTTGCTCGACGCCTTCGAGGCCGTCGCCGCGGCCGAGCCG